>CACZEL010000012.1 GCA_902780235.1 uncultured Bacteroidales bacterium
GCAAAAACGGTCCACCAGCACAAAATAGACGGTCGCTTTGTTCCAAGCGAAACCATCTTCTTCTGCCTTCTTTCCGCATGCCGCGAACATCGTCGCAGCGAATGCAAGGATGATTAGTTTTTTCATTTTATTAATTTGTTTAACTTATGTTCTTGATATGCGGATCAATCATGGTTGGCCTGTTGTATTCCATAGTAATTCATAACTTCCCCACCAACTTTACGATTTAGTTATTTAGCTAATTCGGCTACAATGTTGGCTTCGAAATCCTTCGGTTCGGCTACCGGCGCAAAGCGTTGGATAGTCTTGCCGTCCTTGGAAACGAGGAACTTGGTGAAGTTCCACAGGATGTCGCTCGGTTTCTCCACACTCTTGCTGATGCGTTTGAGCATCGCATGTGCGGCTTTGGCTTTCAGACCTTTGTACTCCTCGGTAGGAGCTTGCGTCTTGAGGTACTCAAAGACAGGGTTGGCATTCGCACCGTTGACATCGCTTTTGGCCATCAGCGGGAAGGTTACACCGTGGTTGAGGCGGCAGAACTCCTCAATCTGCTCATCGCTACCCGGTTCTTGGTTCGCAAACTGGTCGCACGGGAAGCCGAGGATAACAAAGCCTTGGTCTTTGTATTTCTTATAGAGTTCCTCCAGACCATCATACTGCGGGGTAAAACCGCATTTGCTGGCCGTGTTAACAATGAGAATTACTTGTCCTTGATAGTCTGCGAGGTTCACCTCTTTGCCTCTGTTGGAGAGGGTCTTAAAATCATAAATTGTTGCCATAGTTTCGTTTGTTTTAGTTGTACATGAGGTTATTAGTACGATGCACGCTACCAAAAGCGTACACCGTAAGATGCGAATGCTTTTAATGCTTCTTGCTTGTTCATAATTGTAAAATTTTGAGGGTTTATATTATTGTTTTCTTTTCATTCCTTCGATGAGTTTGTCGAGTGTCGGGACCATCTGAATGAGATCCTCTTCCTTGTTTGTTTTGAGAATGATATCGCGAAGACAATTAGGGATGTGTTGTGCTTGCTCGTAGAGCGCTTTGCCTTGTGCCGTTAGCGATACGATACGCGTGCGTGTATCCTCTTTACCGCGTGTACGTGTGATCAGTCCTGCTTTCTCCATTCGTTGGAGTAAAGGAGTCACCGTGTTTGTATCCAAGAGCAGTCGGTTCGCGATGTCGCATACCGGTTGCTTGTCCTGCTCCCACAATACGAGTAATACCAGATATTGCGGATAGGTAATACCCATCTGCGCAAAATACGGTTGATATGCTCCCGTCACAAGACGTGCCGCTGTATATAAACGGAAACAAAGTTGATTCTCTAATTTCAGTTGCTCACTACTCATTTTCTCATTTGTGCATTTTCTCATTTAGCCATTTATGTCGTTCACGATGCAAAATTACAACAAATATTTTAATGTCGCAAGCGATATAAATATTTTCTTAATAATCGTACATTGTTTCTTAAAAATAATAACCACCTGCATCAAGACAGATGGTTATTCATTATGGATTATCGTATCCAATCGGGCGGAATTGTTCTTGCTCTTCGCTATAGATGTAACCGGCATCAAGGAGAATGGCTTTGATCTTCTCCGGCTTCGTGTTGAAGTTATAGCATAGCGATTCGAGCGAGTCAAATTCCTCATCCCTAAGCAACATATTGATGCTCGATACCAATATGTCGGGGTTCTGCGGTAGGTAGTCCATACGTCATTTGAAAGTAAACGGTAAAAATCTTCCGGTGCGTTTGCAAAAGGCTTCGTATTCTTCGCCGAAGTCACGGTGCAGGCGTTTCTCTTCGGTCAACACTTGCACGAACATAATGACCACGAAAACGACCCATACCAACAAGGCTTGCCACGTCCACAGCCACACGATGTAGCCGGCCAGATAGAGGAAAGTACCGGTGAGCATCGGATTGCGGTTGAGCCGATAGGGACCATCGGTCATCAGGTGCTGCGTACGCGGACCGATCTCATGGTCGAACGCATCCATGGGATTACCTTTGCCGCGCTGTCTCATATACACGATCGTCCAAACACTCAGCGCCAAGCCTCCGAGGATCAGCACGCCCGTTATCGATGCACGCAAGGCACCGATATGCTCCAAAGCCGGCATCCCGGATGCCAGCCACATGATCGTCGGCAGCAGCACGACGAATAGTACTCCGCCCAGCACGTAGCCGGCTATGTCACGAAATGTTTTCATATCCATTTTTTATTGTTTTAATGATTTTGCTCGGTCACATTCAAAGAATCTTCATGACATCGACAAATCGCGGTACGATATAGGTAGCCCCTTCATTCGTTAACTCTTTCACTCCTTCACTCGTTATCCAGATCTGGTCGATGCCTGCGGCTTTGGCGCCGGCGATGTCGGAGGTATAACTGTCGCCGATCATGACGGCTTCGTCCGCGGAGATGCCGTTGCGTTGCAGGGCAATGCGGAAGATCTCAGGCTGGGGTTTGTTGATACCGACCTCTTCGCTGATGAGCGTGTGGGTGAAATAAGGTGCCAGACCCGAATGTTCGAACTTATAGTACTGCACCTCTTTGAAGCCGTTGCTGATGATGGTGAGCGGGTATTTGGCAGCGAGGTAGCGCACTACTTCCGCTGCATCAGGCAGGAGGCAGAAATGCTTGTTGGTCAGACGCAAGAACTCAGCGCCTATCTCGTGGGCGAGGTGCTCTACATTAGCTGTTAGCTGTTGGCTGTTAGCTTTTATGAGCGGGCGGTAGAAACGCTCAAAATGCAATTTCTCTTTGGTCACTTCGCCGCGGCCGTACATGCCCCATAACTCGAGGTTATAGGGTTTGTAAGCGTTCAAGTAGTCCTCAAACGTCGGGTATAAGCGATCCAGATGATAAGAGACATAGATGTCCTGCAGCGCTTTGTGCTCCGCCGTTGTCCAATCACCTATCGTGTCGTCCCAATCGAGGAATATGGCTTTGTATTGTTTCATTTGACGATTACAGTATATGATGCTTACGTCTTTGCAAATTCGCGGCAAAGGTACAACTTTTTTTTGAGATATACAAGGATTTTGTCTAAAATAATCCAAAATGATTCCAAAAAGGAGAGCGATTGGAGGGAGGCGAGAGATATAAAACAAAAACACCGCCAAGTGGGCACCCTGCATGTGGTGAGGAGCGGTGTCAACTAGACACCTGTAATACAAAGAAGAAACGGCAAAGCCGTGTCCGAATACCATTCGTACGAAACAGACGAAGAAAGAACCTGCCTGCTCGGTGGCGGAGCAGGCAGGAGTTCCGATAGATCGGGTTATCGATAGAGCGAAAGGGGAGATAGCGAAGGAAGAAGACCGCTAGCGCTAATCAGGAATATTGTATGAAAGTCACACATAGTTATTGACAAAGCTGTTGTGGGTTTAGTTTAATGAGTCTAATAGGCTTATTGGCTAACTCACATATTACATCGTCTATTACTAACAATTGAATCGTATCATTTGCAGATTTTTGTATATATGCTGCTTTTTCGTATGTAATTCCGCTATCTCTCATATATATAACTGAATCTTTTATTTTGTATTGCGTTGGTAAGAATTTATTTTCTTCAATATTTTTTACAACTTCCATAACTTTTGGATTATTTGTGTTTTTATCCAAAAATTCTTTTGTGTAATAACACGAAAATACGGCATTCTTACCATCAGTATAAATTAAACATTGGAGATTGTGAAAACGAGGATCCCTATATATATCGCTATCTCTTTCCAGGCATGGACTTAGTGTTGAATCCTTAAGATAGGCCATCCATTCGGACCAATCTAATTGATAAATAGCTTGTTGTGAGAACTGCCGACAGATACGTTTCGTCGGAATACAAGAGGAGGCAAAGAGGACGATTGCCAATAATGGAAGTATTTTAAACTTCATATTCATTAAATTATTAGTCTATTACACACGTAAACTCACTGACTAATTCTCCATTATTTAGCCAATTCGCCCATCCTATATATTCTATCGAATTTTCCGTGTAATGATGGGATTTTAAGACACTCTCTATCATTTGAGTTATCTTTGATTTTGTCAAAGGCTCTTTTAATCCGTTTAACTCATTATGCAGGATCTCTGCAAAAGCACAATTGTCTGACGATACACTATACGAATATTCAATATTATTCGTACTAATATCTTCTATTGCTTCTAGTTTACATTTTAATTTCATATTCTATTTTTTTTGCTTTTATAAACTGAATTATTGAAAGTATTAACAATAATATCCCCATAAAGAAATTGATAGCTGCAATATTTTCAATGACTTTACTTATTTCCTTCAACTTGGCATCGTTCCAGCAATTCAAATCATAGTAATGCATATCGGATAGAATATACATAACGTCATAATCATCATTATGGACTACCATATATTGGTAGAATTTGTTTCTTGGGTTATACTTGCTTTCCTTTCCCCATTTGTGGTATTTACTTTTTACAGGGTAGTCTATCGGCTGGAACACAGAATGTTCAAATTTATATCTTTCTAAACCTGTCGAATTTAGCAAGAAATCAGGAATATATAGTTTTTGGGGAAATCTTCTTCTATATTCTTTTTCCAATGATTTGTTGTATGCCGTTTGTTGTGCATAAGAAGCCAGAGGCAACTTGTTGCTAAAAGTGCTAAAAGAATATGGATTGTCCTTATCTATATCATAATATTTATTCTTGATGAGATTACTATCGGGCAAAAAAGTGTTATATGTCAAAGATTTGACATTTTTATATTTGTGTTGTTGGAATATATTGATGACATTTTCAAAAGTTTCATTTATATCTTTCGCTATATCCCTATTTTTGCTGTCCTCGTTGTAAAAAATTCGATAAGGACGAATAGTATATTCCCAAAATAGAGCTCCAAGCCCTCCTTTCTTCACATTATCTTCCTGAAATAAAAGTGAGTCGGATAAAATGTTGTTTAGATCAAATACTTTGATACATCCAACGCCTTCTGTTGATAAAGTAAAGTTATTCCACAACAGACCATCATAAAATATGAGAGGAGATCCTGCTGCATACATACCGGAGTTTTGTTTGAATACATCAATTTCAAAGGCTTGTTGGTATGGTTTTATAATAGAAGTGTCATTCGTATTAATAGAAAAATAACCTTTAGCATCTTCCAAGAAATAATAGTTGCTATCTCTGTCTGAATACGAAGCATACTTTCTAAGTCTCCCATCTTGGTAAATATACGATGTCGGAATTTCATGATATTCTACATCATCAAATGGAAAAACCTCAATAAAATAAGTAGTTGAGTCTGCTACATTTTGGACATTACGGACTATATCTTGGGCATAAATACTATCCCCATACCAAGAAAAACATCTTTCTTCAATAAAAATAAGTACAAATGTAGTAGCAATTAAAACTATGGAAACTGCTAAAAGAATCCAAGCAACTTTTTTTCTTTTATTCATATTTATTCGCCATTTATAAGTTTATATAAAAATGATATTATTTCCCATAAGATGAATAAAGGTGATAATATCATCAAAAGTGGTGCCAAAACCACAAAAATTACCACAGATAGTAATTCATTGGCATCTTTCGAATCGGTTATGTCAAAAATTGGTATTTGAAACATAAATGTCTAAATGTAAAAGTTAATTTTGGCGCAAAGGTACATATAATTTTTCAAATATGAATCATCTTTGCAATAATTTCCATAACTCGCTATATTTCAGGTGATTGTTTTGTATTCTTACATTCAATAGATTTTGGCAGAATTGGCTTTGCGATAAGCAATCGCATCGTCCATATCTTTAATACTCCACGAAAGTTCTTTGAAGCCTACTGCAGGTTGACCTTTTGGAATAATGCCAAGTGCGATGTAGTTATTAAAAGTACTTTCGCTACAGTGCAGAACATTGTCGCAAAGCCATCGTTTGCTATACCGTTTGATGCCATGATTAAGTGTGCTTAACATATCAATTGCAGCATCAATTTCTGCTTCGTCCTCCGTGCTATTTCCTGCGTCTATATCTTCAACAATACGAGCCATTATGTCACGTAGGAGTTTGAGTTTTGTGTTCATATATATTAGTGATTTTTTGTTTTACTATTACAAAGGCTATACTAAGTATCGGCATTATATAATATGCGAGGTATAGTTGCATATTAGATAGGGGGAAAATGCGTATATTTGCATCTATGAAAGCAATGGAACAATTAATAAAGTTCACAGCAATAAGTACCCTATGCCAAAATGGGAGGTATAGTCTTTTACTTACCAAATATACGAATATGGTTGCTAATAGCGAATTGCCCACAGCAAAATCTAACATATAACAATATCGTATATCGAAATCAAGTAGAGCAAAAGTATTGCTTAACAAGAAGCCTACTAATTGTATGAGAGGGAACCACCGTATAAAGCCTAATAGGAACAGGTCATAACGAGTTGATGTGGTATGGCGAGTCGCACACATTATATTACCTTGTCGAACATTCTTTAGATGTATAATGGTTGCTATAGAACAACAAATAACTGAAACAATAAGCATCAATATTAATAGCCGCGTCTTTGGTATTTCTATCCAATGAAGTGAATCAAAAATTGCAATAGAGACATTAAACAAACTATTGAATAGTAATATACGATGCCATGTGCAATATTTAAATTTGAAGCTAATTAGAAATAACAATATTAGCACGATGACTGACATTCCGCAAATGCCATCTAGAAAATAAGGAATATAGTCAAAGGCACTACTATCGCATAAATAGATGATGCTATTCAAAAGTGCCCCCATAATGCTGACTGCCGGAATATATTTGAATAATATGAGCGTGATTTTGTTTAGCATATTATAATACGTTTCATCAAAAAAGTGTGGGCAACTCTGTTTATATCAGGACATTCGGGCTTGGACTCCCATCACTTCCAATATACGCAGAATGCCCACACAGATACGTGTGAACATTCGCTATATTTAGGAAAGTGATTACAATGGTCCAAGATTGAATGTCTCCTTAATAAAGCAAATGCTTATTTATGTATGTTGTTTGTCTTTTGTTTTATGCCATAGGCGGTGGTTGGTTGATTCTATATTTTAATCGGTCAAGATTGCGGGACAGAGCCTACATTGCTCCGGTTTTAACGTCGCGGAGAGGTGACGGTATCTGGATTGCGAACGCGGTGCGTTCGTAATTAGGTTATAGTTCTTCTTTGTCGCTTTGAATCTGAGCTTTTACTTCGTCTATTTCCTTAATCAGTTGTTCCTCCGTCGGTAGATAGAGTTGGTATTCCGAAGCAAGGATGGTCTTATTGTCCTGCGGCAGCGTCGTGCGCACAAGCGTTTCGTTCTTGCGCGTGCAAAGCAGTATGCCGATTGTTGGATTTTCTTCAGGCAGTTTCTCGTTGCGATCGTAATAATTGACGTACATTTGTAACTGTCCTAAGTCTTGGTGCGTCAGTTCGCCTGTTTTCAATTCTACCACCACAAAGCAACGCAATAGACGGTTATAGAATATCAAATCAGCAAAGAATTCGTCGTCTTCTAATAAAATACGTTTTTGACGTGCCACAAACGAGAAGCCCTTGCCAAACTCAAGCATAAAATCAGCTATATGAGTGATGATTGCTTGCTCCAAGTCTTTCTCATAGTATGCCGCTTCGCGTTTTAGCCCGAGGAACTCCAACACGGTTGGTTGCTTGATAATTTCCTGCGGAGTCTCCGGAATACGTTCCTTGCGTGCTACGGCGAGTACCGCCTCTTTGTCATTGCTCATCAACAGCCGCTCATATAGCATAGAATCAATCTGTCGTTGCAGTTCTCGACCTGTCCAAGCATTATTGACTGCTTCCAACTCGTAGTACTCGCGTTTGTCATGATCCGGTATCTGAATGAGCGAACGATATTGGCTCCAGTTTAATTGGGAACGCAGTGTGTTCACAATTGGATATTCGCGATAAAACTGCCGGCAGAATTTGAGTTGTCGTTCTCCAAAACCACTGCCATATTCCGGTTCAATGCGTTGTGCGAGGTTCTTAATCAAATACGATCCATACTCGGCACGCGCCTTGCCTTGCTGTTCTTCTTCAAGGATTCGTTTGCCCAGATTCCAATACATCTGCACACGGCAGAAATCCACACTGCGTACTGCGTTCTGCTGCGCTTGCCGGATAATCTGGCGTATCTCAGCCACGAACTGCTCACTGATGGGTTGAGCCGGTTGTATATTGGCCTTTGTCATAGGCGGTAATGTTGTTTTTGTTTAGTTTTGTTTTGATCGGTCAAGATTGGCCGATAGATTATTTCTCCATCTTTAACGTCTTAGAGAGGGGACAGTATTTATTGTTCGTTATCTTCTAATAATATATTTTGCAATTCGCGTTCGAGTTGTTCGCGATCTGGCAAATAAAGCTGGTAACGGCTGACAAAAAGTTGGTTAGAGATTCCATGTAATAAGCAATTTATCTTTCTTCAAGTGGATCCTCCAATTTCAAAATCTCGAAATAATGACTCCAGCTCAATAAGTGAGACGGTGTCTCACCTTTTGCGAAAGTATAGTAGAACTTCCTGATATAGAGCATGTTACATTACTTTAGGACTCTGTTCGTTCAAGCCTTTGCAACTTTTGGCTGCAAAGTTACAGTTTTTTTGTGACATATGCAAGAAAAAGAACGAAAAACTGAGAATTTTTTATATTTTGCAAGCCAAATAGGGCGGAATAGGATGGTATAGGTAGTAATAGGAAAGAAAGTCGAAAGAAAAAAAGATGAAAAAAGCGACCGAAGTCGCTGTTTTCGTGAGATTAGCCTTCCCGGACGAGGACCGTGCGGACGAAGGCAGGGAACTGTTTGTAGGGTTCGGGGTCGGAGAGTTGGGCTTTCCAGCGAAGGTAGAGTTCCATGAAACGAGGATGGGACTTGTCTTTGATGATGTCCTGCGCATCGCGACAGGCTTGCGACCAATTACCGCGCTGACGAGCTTCTGCGGGAGTGAGCGGGTGCTCGGAATAGTCCCGTTTGTTTTGGATAAAGATCTCGTTCGGTCCGGTACCAATCTCTTCTCCTGTGAGAGGGTCATGGAAGTGTTTCTTCTTGGTGACCGTGATGTGATCTACACCTTGTTCGGTGGTTTTCTTAAGTGCTCCGGTGATGCCTTCGATCCCGTTGCTGATGGTGCAATGTGCCATAATTGTAAGGGTAATAATTAAAGAATAAATAAACAATATATAAGGAATAACTAAAGATCGCGTTCGGCAACAAGGTCGCAAAGGTCAATACCACTCCGCTAAATTGACGGGCGACTTGTGCCTCCGCTCTCCCCACAAATTAAAATTTGCGGGGACCCCATTGCAGAAAATTTGCATGAGATACTTGAGACAGTTGAGACAGTTAGAGCGAAGAGTCTCAAGAATCTCAACTGTCTCATGCAATTTTTTTATATACTCCATATCTGATTTTTTGTATCAGTCCATGGTTCTGCCATTCGTCATTCCAGCGCAAAACAGTCGCACGGGAGATACCTTGGGATTGAGCTTCGGCGACGAGATGTTTGGATTCGAACTCATCGGGAAGGAGGGAGAGGAGGATCTGCTTCTGGTCAAGGGGTTTGACGGAGGGCAGGGTGATTCGCTCTGTGCCTTTGATGAGTTGGTAGGCTTGCGCCATGTGAAGGATGAGTTTATTGCCGATGAGTTCGGCTGTCTGGTAATCCTCATCGGAACAAACAATATTCTCGGGTCTAACGCCCCGAGCACTTGACAAAGAGGAAGTGTCCGAATCCAATTCTTTACCCGCAAGGGGTACGATTATTTCGGACGAAATGGACGAAGAACGGAGGGCGGAGAGGATCATAGCGATACGCTCGATATGGACGGCCATGCGGAGGACGACGGAGTGGAAATCTTCGCCGAGCATGCGGATGAGGGTCGGGTAGGCGGTCTCAAGGTGTTGACCGAGACGGTGACGCTGGTCGGGCGTGAGGCAGAACTCGCGAGGCTTGGAAAAGAGCAGTTTCTCATAGAGCCGGTAGAGTTGTTCGGCAGCAGTCTTGATGATCTCGTCGGAGTTTTCCGAGGGCTGGACATAACTGCTGTTGAAGGCCTGATGCTCATCGACGATGAGGGTGATGAGTCGGGAGAAATAGCCATTCTCGATACTCGGCACGAGGGCATGGTACTGGCTGAAAGTCCCGGTGAGCACCATCGAGAGTTGCGGGTTCTCGATGACGGACGCTTCGCGGCAACGGCTGCGGCTGATCGTCTCGTGCTCGGCTGCCTTACGGAGGGCGGTGTTGTAGTTCGCGGTGGACGAACGCCAGATGTCGGTGATGACCGATCCTTCGGACTCGTGGATATAACCGCGTCCGTGCTGCTTGGCAAGTTGCTGATAGAAAGCGGGATAGGTGGCATCGCCGGGGATGATGAGCGGTGTTGCCTCGTGGATGGGCTTGACGAGTTCGAGGGCAAGGTTTGCGATGCCTTTTCCGCACGCGGCAGAGCCGACGATGAAGAGCTGGAGGTTCGGGTAATAACGCTTCGCGGCGATACCGTATCGGCAATAGAGGTTCGGCATGACGCTTCCGCACGCTACGAGCGCGCTCATCAATAACATGTCTTTCTCCGCGGGCGTGTGAGCCAGCGAGAGGACGGACTTCATTAGTTCCGGCAGGTTGTTTTCATTCATGTTTTCCACAATGCGGAGGTTTCCCTGCTCCTCCATAGAATTTAGGTTCTGAATTTCATTCATAACGTTAAATGGTTAAAAGGTTAAAATGGTCGCTTACGCGACGTTAAATGGTTAAAATCGAGTGCAAAGATACAACAAAAAACGTCCCTTTGAAAGGACGCATAAAAAAAAGGACGTCACGTGACGTCACTTTTTCGCTTTGCTTTTCATTCGCTTGCCGAGCGCGTTAGGATCTACAAACCAACCAAATAGGAGCGATAATTGGTCGCAGAAATCTGTCCTTTTATACGCTTTGTAATATTTTTCAAATTCTTTGTCATATTTGCAGCGTTCGAGGATGTATTCGCGCACTTTGACATAATTATGTTCAGGCGGAATAGGCATCACATTATCGAGAAAAAGCTCTTGCCGGATGCTTTTCTTTTGAGTTGAGACAGGCGGTTCTATTTTTTGTTCTACGAACTCTTTCCACAACCCCATCCATTTGCGGAAGAGGTTGAGTTGTTCGGGTGTAAAATCCTTCATGTCGGGTTTGAGGTCCTCGTAATGGGGCTCTTTCTGAAGGATAATTTGCTTGTATTCCGCTAACTTTACTTTGGAGTCCGGATATTGCGCCGCTTGTTGTTCGATGAATGTCATGAGCCAGTTGTAATACGCATTCAGGAGGGCATCGGCACGCTCTCCTCCAAACACGAAGGTAGGCCCTTTGGCCTCGGGTTCTTTTATGTAATCGACCAAGGCATAGACGTCCTCCGGATTCGCCCAGTTGATCGCCAACAGTTGTTGACGATAGGTCTCCGCATATCCGGCTTTGTATAGCCATCGAGCAAAAGGTCCTATCCATGGGACAAAGTCATAGATATGTTCGCCGATTTCCTCTTCGACGAGTTTATCCATATAGTCCATCGTCAGCCCAAAGGCAAGATCGAACAAACGCTCGTTACCGCAGATAGCGAGCAGCAGGTTCTTGTCGGCGTTAATCTCCATATATGCCTCATTCAAGGCTTGTACTTCGGCAGCAAAGTACCCTCCGTTATCGTGTATCGTCTCATCTTCGTATCGGGCGAAGAAATCCTGCTGCCCTTCGCTTGTGTTGAGGGCAATACCACGCTCACGTCCTTCGTCCTGCCCGTAGAGCAAGGCTCCCAAGACGGCCGCACCGAGGAAACCGCCTAACTCCATGCGGTCTTGATCGGTCGAACCATAGATGAGACGATGGTTCTCATAACGGAGCGTGTCCGAGAAAATATGATCGGCTAATAATTGTTTCATGAGGCGTTGTCGCGATCATGGCTTAGAACAAATAACCCATCTTGACATAGAAATTCGCCCATTTGGCGTTATCCTGTTTGTCGATCGGCATGCCCCAGTCGGCAGAAAGGACGAAGTTCTCGTTCATACCGATCTTGAGTCCGAGACCTGCTGTCATGTGCGGGCGGTAGATATCCTTGGGGTCGGTGGAGAAATAATCCTCGTATTTGTCGGTCGGCGTAGTGGCAGCCATGCTCTCGCGAAGGGTGGTGTAGGTTCCGTTGGTATGGAGCGCTACGAGTTCGTCGAGTTTATAGGGCTGCGTGATGACGCCGAGGTCGAAGAAGGGGTTGAGACCGATGAAGAAATGCTGGCGACCGATATCGAAATTGACCACTCGGAAACGGAACTCGACGTTCGCGTAGGCGAAGCCGTTGGCAAGAATGCGGTTCGCCATCATACCTCTTACGGAGTTACCTCCGCCGAGTCCTTCGTAATAGACACGCTGGATGAAGAGCGTATTGAGGTAGTTATTCATATAGAACGGCGAACGACCGGCGATATTATTCTGGAGACCGAGCCGGTAGGCGAAGGTGATGCGGTTGATGCCGTTCTTATCCTTGAAGCAAGGCACGTAATGACGGAAAGTGAAGTTGAGCTGCAGATGATTGTATCCGGCTGCGGCTTGCTGACCGTACTTGGCGTTGAAGGCCGCAGAGTAGGTGAGGAAGAGGTCGGTGTAGATACCTTTGTTCGGTCCCTGTCGTTTGTCGCGCGTGTCGTAGGTGATACCTCCGCGGAGGTATGGATGCCAGCCGCCGTTCATCTCCTCGGCGCCGATAAGCCCCCATTTCTTGTATTTGTCGTAGAGCAGCGGAGCGTCGGGATTGAGGGCTTTCTGCTCACCGGGCAGCAGGCTTGGGTCATAGACGTTCTTCTTGCCGTTGAGCATGGCGATGTCGCAGTCGGCGATGATATAACCGAGTACGCCGAGACCTGCATTCCATTTGAGGTCTTTGTAGATCGTACCTTCGATATCTCCGGCAACACGGATGAGGTCGCGTTTGTATTTGTAGAAGACACGGGTCTGATAGTCCTCGACGGACATCTTATCCTTTTTCTTGTTCCATGTATGCCAAGTCGAATTGTAGCGTGACTGATATCCGTTGAAGCCGTAGAAATCGCACATGGCGTCCGGCAGATAGGTTGCGTCCAGCGTGAGACGATAGCCCGGAATGAGGTACTTCGAGTCGTAGTTGAGACGGAAGATACCATGATGCTTGGTGGTATAAGCTCCTTCGAAATAGATCGAATGGATGTACTCGGGGTACTGGCTTCCGTCGCCGTAGTAATAGACATTGGTCAGGATACCTCCCTGAAAACCGTAGTCGGCATCGTAGGCTACAGAGGGCAGGATACCGAAATTCCAGCCGGTCTTGATCTTGTTACCCAAGGAGTCTACCTCTTGCGGCTTAGGCTGGCGTTTCGCCAGCAGAGGTGAAAAGTGAAAAGTGAAAAATGAAAGGAGCAACAATGTTGCTAATTTATATTTTTTCATTGTTTTATAATTTTTCGTTATTACGTTATTACGTTATTACGTTATTACGAAAGGATTGCATAAATGATCACACCTAAGTAGTTTCCGATGGCATATCCGATCAGACCGATCACGAGACCGGACAACAGCACTTTTTTGTTCTTCATCGCGCCGATGACAGGCGGTACGAAAGGCGGCGAACAGAGGAGCGCCACCTGGCTGACGGTGAACAAGTCGCCCGAACATTTGGAGAGACGGCAGATGAGCAGGTGAATCAGCGCACCTACCACGATCACGTACAGCACGAAGGCGCCGATCATGATACTACCCATGTTCACGCTATGTATATCGAAGAGCGAAGCCACGATGACCGAGAAGAGCAGAATCAATACCATACCCATCTCGAAGGTATGCGGCAGTTCACGAATCTTCTTGAAGAACGACGCAATGATCGAGAGGGTGGTGATGGTCAGGATGACGACTAACTCATTGAGTTTGCCGGTAATCAGCAGCGCGAGCCCTGCACCGATCGCGAGGAAGAGCACACTCAGAAGGAAGGCAATCATCATTCCCGGCCAGTTCTTTTTCTGAATCAGTCCCTTGTAATCCTCGATGTCCTTGGTCATCGTCTCGGAGTCCGCTTGCCGGAACTTCGTTGCCATGTCGTCGGCGTACGGGAGGATCTTACGGAAGACCTTGAAACCGCCTCCGATGATGAAGAAGATATAGGGCGTAGTGAGTACCATCTCAAACGCCAGCACGATGGCCATCGTCGTCGGTGTCACCCCTAATGATGCACCTAAGGCATTGAAGTTCATCGTGCCTCCGGTATAGATACCGGTCATGATCGCTACCACTTTCTCGAACTCCGGGATTCCCTGGTTACGGAAGATGAAATAGCCGGTTACGAGGGCCGTGAGTACCCCGACGATACCGCCCACCAAGCTGAAGAGCGTCTTTGGCAATGCCTTCGTCCACAACTTAAAATCGCAGTTGAACAGCATCAAAGGGATCGCCAGCGGTACTGCGATCGACATGATGGTCGATTGGATTTTAGTGAACGAAGCCGCTACTTCGGCATCTGCACTGAAATCGACCAAGCCCGCCAGCGCCATCACGATACCGATGATATAGGCGCTCACTACGGTGCCTAACTTGCGGAACGTGGTCCATTTCTCAAAGCAAAACATAATTACGATCGGCGACAAAAGATAGATCGCCAATACCAAATACATCTTTGTCATATCTTTCTCAATTGGTATATATATTCTTGCACAAACATCCAGAAAGGTAGGGGGATGAGCAACGTGATGGTGAGGAAGATCAGCTGCCAGACATACTGCACGGAGTTATGGAAAGCAGGATCTTTCACTTTCTTTTGGATGATGAGCCACATGCCCCACAAGGGGATGGTCATCAAGAGACTAAGCACAAACAGCGGGAAGAGGATGAGCGCCAAGGGGTAGGCGACCCATCTCGGCAGACGCTTCTTGGTCGGGAGTAGTTTGGCGATGTTCTCATCATAATGTTCGTCGTCGGGTACCCAGAGGATGAGTTCGCGCATGCGCAGGGTTAGTTCTTCACGCAGCGCCATCATCTGTTGCGGATAGGTGAGTTCAGCATGCTGACGACAGAACTCGGTCACATTGATCGGTTTTCCGATATTGACCGTGACACTGTCCCAGAGGTGGTAATAATCGCCGTACTCCAGTCCGACCGGCACGATATAGATCGGTTTTTCGTCGCCGAAGGTCTCGTTGGCCTGCAAGGCGATGCGGAAGATACCTTTGCTGAGCGGCAACAGCGAGTGCATGGGACGATGGGTGCCTTCCGGCAGGATGCAGAACGGTACTCCGTCCCGCAGGGTATCCACGGCTTTGTTGATCGTTTCGTCATTATGACGAACCTCATCCAACCCGTCGCGTACCCGATTGATCGGCATGATCTTGAGCCATGTCAGGATACGCGCCCGCTTGGGATCTTTGAAGATATCCGCCCGCGCGACAAACACTTTCTGCCGCCGATCGATACCTAAGATACACATCGCGTCGCAAAGGGCGTTGGTATGGTTCGGCGCGAAGATGATCGCACCGTCGGTAGGGATATTTTCTTTTCCGATATAGTGGAACTCCCGGTACGAACGCCGGAAGAGCCAGTCCACGTAGGGACGCAAAAATAAGTATAAACGGTCTTTGTCTTGTATCTTACTCATGATGGGTTTTGCCTATTTGGCAATTTTCATTACCTCCTCTGCAATTCGTCGAGCCGAATCGGTTTGCGCCAATTGGAGGATGTTGGTATGCAGTTGTGCCAACTGTTCCTCATCTTGTATGAGTTGGAGCGCCGTTGGGATGAGTTTCTCGGCAGCCTCTGCGTCTCGCACGAGCACCGCAGCATTCTTATTGACGAGCGCCAAGGCGTTATGTGTCTGATGATCTTCGGCGACGTTAGGCGAAGGCACGAGGATGGCAGGTTTGCCAAGCAGGCATAACTCGCTGATGGACGAGGCGCCGGCACGGGAGATGACGAGGTCGGCATTGGCGTAGCGATCCGGCATGTCGGAGAGGAAGTCCAAGCACTCGACATTCGCCGGACTACCTGCGGCTTCCCATGCCGCTTTGCATTTGTCGTAATAGGTCTTACCGGTCTGCCATACTACTTTTAGCTCTTGGCTGTTGGCTTTTAGCTTTTCGAGCGAAGCGATGACCGCTTCGTTGATCGTGCGGGCACCAAGAGAACCGCCAATGATCAATAAATTTTTAATTTTTAATTTTTCATTTTTAATTCCGGAGGTAAGGTTCTGCCGTACCGGATTACCTGTGAGGATGATCTTATCGGCAGGGAAGAAGCGCTCCATGCCTTCGTAGGCAACGCAGATCTTGGTGGCTTTGTCCTTGAGGATCTTGTTCGTCACGCCTGCAAAACCGTTCTGCTCCTGGAGCAGGATAGGGATACCCATGTTAGCCGCCGCCCACATGGCCGCACCGGACGCATATCCGCCGACGCCGACACCCACGTTGGGTTGGAACTCGCGGATGATCTTCTTCACTTGGCGAATGGACTTGGCGAGGTCGATGAGAACGGAGACGTTCTTCCACGGTTGAGCACGGTTGAAACCGCGTACAGGCAGACCGATGATCTTATACCCTGCTTGCGGTACACGCTCCATCTCCATGCGACCCAGCGCACCGATAAACAGTATCTCTGCCTCCGGATCCAACTCCTTCAGCGCGTTTGCAATTGATACGGCGGGGAAAATATGACCGCCTGTACCTCCTCCTGAGATTAAATATTTCATATTGATTCTAAAGTTACAATCGGAGCATCTTCGAGGCTCTCTTCTTTGGTTTCGTTGACACGATTCTGCAGCTCTTTCTGTTCGCGGCTGACCGCCATCATGATGCCGAAATAGATCGAGGTGATCAGTACGGACGTACCGCCTCGGCTGATGAGCGGTAGGGGTTGACCGGTGACCGGACCGAGACCGACCGCCACGAGCATGGAGATGAGTGCCTGGCAGGTGATCATCAGCGCCAGACCCATCGTCATCAACATCGCCGGCATGTCGTTATACCGGCTGGAAATATTGCAGGCTCGGAAGAGAATCGCCAGATAGAGGAAGATCAGGAATAACGCCCCTGCTATGCCGGACTCTTCGACAATGATGGCGAAGATATAATCGGCGAAGGCGAGCGGCAAGTAGTCACGCTCTTTGCTGTTTCCCGGCAGTACACCTACCGGCGATTTGCCTCCGCGGGCGATCGCTACTGATGAATAGACCTCTTGGATATTCTCATCGGTCAGCACATATTTGGAAGCACTGTCATGCTCGAAATGGCGGTCGATACGCGCTACCCACGTAGTGGCACGTTTGAAAGGTCCGTGCATGGCGCGTCCCGGACGCACAAAACCGAACTCGACGATGGCGTATCCGAGGCATAAGACCACGATGGCGATGCCGAGGACGGAGAGCGTGTATTTCCAAGGGATACGCGCCAGTATCCAGAGGCAGAAGATGATCAGACCGATCAGCACCGCCGTAGAGAGGTTGGACGCCATGATCGGCAGCATGACCGCTGCAGCAATGATGAGCGTGCGGTAGAAATATTTCTGTTTGTCCGCCTCGGTACGAATACGCGCCAACTGGTCGGCGATGACGATGATAAGGGACAGTTTGGCCAACTCGGACGGTTGGAAGGTGATACCTGCGATGCGTATCCATCGTGCGGCACCGTTGATGGTGACCACCAGCGGATTGCCCGGTATCATGGTCGAGAAAACGAGCAGGGTGCTGACCACCAGCAATGCGTACCCGCCCAAGCGTACCCAATAGGTTGGTAGGAATTGAATGCCGAAAGCGGCGGCGATGCCCAGGACGATAAAGAACATCTGCTGCCCGATCGGTCCCAGCGCCGAATGGTGCATGTACACGAGGGTAGAAGACGCCGAGAAAAGAGCGATGATTGCCACCGCTATCAGGGCCAAAAACAGGGCCCAGAACGTGCGGTCGATGTTGTTTAAATTGATCTTTTTCATTTTTTGTAGGGGTTTAGGGTTAATGTCGTTATTACGTCATGACGTCATGTTGTCATAGTGCTCTTACAGCGGCCATGAACTGTTCGCCGCGATCTTCGTAACTCTTGAAGAGATCGAAGCTGGCGCAACAGGGGCTGAGCAGGACGGTGTCTCCTTCGTGCGCAGCTTGATAGGCTCCTTGGATGGCATCGTGCAGATTATCGGTATCGATAATAGCTATTGCAGGTCTGACCTGGCTGTTAGCTATTAGCTCTTGGTTTAATTGACCGAAATGTTCGCGGAGTTTCTCGTTATGCAGCCCCATGAAGACGAGCGTGTGGCATTTGGTTTTGACCAGTTCGTCAATCTCGCTATAGTCATTGCCTTTGTCCTTGCCGCCGAGGATGAGGACCGTAGGCGTGGTCATGGATTCAAGCGCGTACCAGCAGCTGTTGACGTTGGTAGCCTTGGAATCGTTGATCCAGCGTACACCTTTGACGGTAGCTACATACTGCAGTCGATGCTCGACGCCTTGGAAAGTCTTGAGGCTCTCGCGGATGACCTCTTTCTTGATACCCACTACGTTGGCTGCGATCGTGGCAGCCATCGAATTGAGCACGTTATGCCGTCCCTTGAGCGCCAGTTCGTCTTCGCCTACCGGCAGCGGGTTGGGTTGGGTGAAACCGTATGGATAGAGCGTCGCACCGAGTTGGATCTTCTTCATCTCGCGGTCAATGACCGGATCTTCCGCCCAATAGATGAACGAGTCCTCTTTGGTCTGATTCCGTGTGATACGGAACTTGGCATCGACGTAGTTCTGGAACTTGTAATCGTACCGGTCGAGGTGATCCGGCGTGATATTCAGCAAGATGGCTACGTCAGCCTTGAAATCGTACATGTTGTCGAGTTGGAAGGAACTCAGTTCGATCACGTAGTAGTCATGGTCTTCGTGCGCCACTTGCAGGGCGAGCGAGTTACCGATGTTACCTGCCAAACCCACATTGAGTCCCGCCTGACGGAGGATATAATAGATGAGCGAAGTAGTGGTAGTCTTGCCGTTCGAACCCGTGATGCAGATCATTTTCGCATGCGTGTAACGCGAAGCAAACTCGATCTCCGAGATGATCGGCGTACCCTGTGCCTGGAGTTTCTGAATCAGCGGTGCGGTGAGCGGAATACCCGGTGATTTCACCACTTCGTCGGCATTGAGAATGAGTTCTTCCGAATGTTGTCCGTCTTCCCATTTGACGCCGTTCTGGTCGAGTAGGGCACGATAAGGATCGCTGATCGTACCGCAGTCGGATACGAACACGTCAAAACCTTTCTCTTTGGCCAAAATGGCTGCTCCTGAGCCACTTTCACCGGCACCAAGGACGACGATCCGTCGTCGATTTACCATTTGATCATTTACCATTTGTTCATTTATTTTTTCATTGAACCATTTATCTTATTTTAAGGGTTAGGATGGTGATGGCAGCCAAGATGAGGGTCACGATGCAGAAGCGAAGGACGATCTTGGACTCGTGGTGCAGATTCTTGCTGCCTTTGAAAAGGATGGAGCAGGTGGGATCATTCTTGAGCACCTGATCAACACTCGTGCGGAAATGGTCATGGAGCGGCGTCCGCTTCCATATACGCACATGCTGGCCGCGTTTCTTGTAGTATTTATAGACTTGCGTCTGCACGATGACCGAGATGCTCTCCATGAGGAAGATACCGCAGAGAACCGGCACCATCAACTCCTTGTGGATCATCATGGCGCAAACGCCGATGATACCGCCTACGGTCAGGCTACCCGTGTCGCCCATGAAGACCTGCGCCGGAAAACCGTTGAACCATAGGTAGCCGACCAGCGCTCCGACGAATGAAGCGAGGAAGACCACGAGTTCTTCGGATCCGGGGATGTACATGACGTCGAAATACTCAGCCCACACGACACTACCGGAGGTGTAAGCGAGAATCAGTAAGGCGACACCGATGATCGCCGAGTTGCCGGCACACATGCCATCCATGCCGTCGTTGAGGTTCGCGCCGTTACTTACTGCCGCTACTACAAAAACGGTCAGCAGCACGAAGAAGATCCAGCCGAAGCGGTATTTATTCGTCTCGCCGGTCCAAGAGAAGAGGTCGGCGTAGTTGAAGTTATGGTGCTTGACGAAGGGGATGGTGGTCTGCGTGGACTTGATCTCCGGCGTCTTTTCTACGACCACTACGTTGTTCTCGATATGGCTGGTGACCACTTCGTTCATGGTCGTCATCGGTGCAAAACGCAGCGTGAGACCGACGATGAGACCCAGGCTCACCTGACCGGCGATCTTGATCCAACCGTTGAGGCCGTCTTTGTTCTTCTTGAAGGTCTTGATATAGTCGTCCGCAAAGCCCAGCGCACCCATCAGCAGGGTCGTGATGAGCATGAGGATCATATAGACGTTCGTCAATTTACCGAGCAGCAGACAGGGTATCAGGATCGCGGCAATGACGATGAGACCACCCATCGTCGGAACCCCTTTCTTACCCACATTGAACGGGTCGGTCTTCTCATCGCGTTGCGTCTCCGTGATATGGCGACGCTTCATGAAATCGATGAACCAGTTGCCGAACCATATGCTCACCAGCAGGGCGATGATGCCTGCGACGATGGCGCGGAAGGATATATAGGTGAACAAACGTGCACCTAAGAGTTCGTTAAAATGTTGAAAAAAATGATATAACATATATTTTCGTTATTTCGTCATTACGTTATTACGTTATTACGACTTAAATAAATTTTCTTACGACCTCATGGTCGTCAAAATGGTGCTTGACGCCCTTGATGATCTGGTAGTCTTCGTGTCCTTTGCCGGCGATGAGGATGACGTCATTGGCTTGAGCGAGGGTGCAAGCGGTCTGGATGGCTGTGGCACGGTCCTCGATGACAAGCGTACTGCGTAACTCATCGGCTGTCAGGCCGTCCGTCATATCTTTGAGGATATCCTTCGGCTCTTCATCCCGCGGATTATCGGATGTCAGGATCAGTTGTTCGCTGCCTTGTTTGGCGATCTTAGCCATCATCGGTCGTTTGCCTTTGTCGCGGTTTCCGCCACAACCGATCACCGTTATTAACTTTGGCTGTTGGCTATTAGCTATTGGCTTTTTATTGCTTAGTATCTCGCGAATGGTTTGGATGACATTATCCACGGCATCCGGCGTGTGGGCATAGTCCACGATAGCCGTCCAACCTTTGGGGCTGTGGATGGTCTCAAAACGACCGTTCACGGGCTTGAGGGTAGAGAGAACGCGAAGCACCTCTAACTCATCAAAACCGAGGTTCAAAGCCGCACCATAGATGCAGAGCAGGTTCGATACATTGAATCGTCCTACTAGCGGAACGAAGACTTCTTTGCCGTTGATACTCAGCATCATCCCGTCGAAGCCTTCTTCGAGGATCTGCGCTTTGTAGTCTGCCAAGGAACGGGTAGAATAGGTATGAACCGCAGCCTTGCAGTTCTGCGTCATGACGAGTCCGTTCTTGTCATCTTTGTTGGTGACCGCAAACGCGGTTTTCTTGAGATTGTCGAAGAGGCGTTTCTTGGTGTCGCGATAGTTATCGAAGGTCTTATGGTAGTCGATATGATCGCGGGTGAGGTTGGTGAACAGCGCTCCGTCAAAATCGAGTCCGGCGATACGCTCTTGGGCGATTGCGTGGGATGAGACCTCCATGAAGGCGTAGGTGCAACCGGCATCGACCATGCGACGCAGAAGACCGTTCAATTCGATAGCATCCGGCGTGGTATGCGTAGCCGGAACGGCTTCCTCTTCGATATAATTGACGACGGTAGAGAGTAAGCCGGCTTTGTGCCCCATCGCGCGTACGAGTTTGTAGAGCAAGGTTGCGATCGTCGTCTTGCCGTTCGTGCCCGTTACGCCGACTAAGGTCAGTTGTTTGCTTGGCTCGCCGAACCACTTGCTGGCTAACAATCCCAACGCCTTATCCGTGTTCTCGACGAGGATGTAAGTTGGCTGTTGGCTATTAGCTATTGGCTGTTGGCTAATATACTCTCTTTTGGAGAGAACGACTGCTGCAGCACCTTTGGCGACACAACCATCAATGAATGTATGTCCATCTACTGCTGTGCCTACCTGGGCTACAAACAGGTCGCCTTCGCCGATCTTACGGCTGTCGAAATGCAAACCCTTAATCTCCTTGTCCGTCGAACCGATGATCTCGATCGGTTGGATCACTGATAATAATTCGCTCAGAAGCATATAATTTTTAATTCTTATTTTTTAATTTTTAATTTCGTTTATCAAGCACGCGAACGCCGTCTTGATAAACATAACATCCCGTATAGGCCATCGTTTTCTCGGCAATCGTTCGAACCGTACTTCCGCAGTCCATACCGGCGTCGTATGGATATTGCGGATCTTCGATCATGCAGATGCAGGTGTACCGCGGGTTCTCTTCGGGGAAATAACCGACGAAGGTGATACGGTGATGTTTGCCCGAATATCCCCGCCCCGGGATGATGAGCTGCGCCGTACCGGTCTTACCGGCGATCGAGACCAAGTCTGACTGAGCCTTACGTCCTCGCCAGCGGTTGACCGAAGCCGTACCGAGATGGCTGTCCCAAACGACGTCATGCAAGGCACTTCGGATGTCCTTGAGGGCACTCTTGGAGCAGATGGAGGACTTGACCACTTCGGGTTTGAAAGTCTTGCGCGTCTCGCCGTTCTGCTGAATCGAAGTGACGAGCATCGGTCGCACCATGCGGCCGTTATTGGCGACGGCGTTGTAGAACATCAGGATCTGCATCGGACTCAGTTCGACCGAATAGCCGTACGCCATCTTACTGAGCGTCACGGTGTCTTTCGGGATGTCAATACGTATCTTGTCTGCACCCGGGATCTCGCAATAGACGCTGTCCATGAGCCCCATTTTCTCGATGCGCCGTACGAATTTCTTCGCCGAGCCTTCATAACTGCGGGTAATGATCTTCGCCAAAGCGATGTTACTCGATACCGCCAAGGCCGAACGGACGGTCAGCATCGTGTCCATCGGGTGGGCGTCCGTGTGTTGGACGGTGAAGTATTTCCACGGCTGACGGCTGACGGAGACCGTGTCGTCTATCTCTATCTTACCATCGTCAAGCGCCGCTAACAGGGCGATCGTCTTGAAGGTTGAACCCGGTTCAACACGTTGAACGGCATGGTTCTGCGCCTCGAAATAATCGCCGTCCTCATCGCGGTCGAGGTTCGCTATCGCGCGGATATAGCCGGTCTGCGTCTCCATCAAGATGCAGCAGCCCCATTTGGCATGTTTCTCGGCGGTCTTGGCCCATAAGGCGTTCTCGACGATATCTTGCAGGTTTGCATCAATCGTGGTCACCACATCAAGTCCGTCTTTGGCTTCTTCGATGGTGACGGACTCGTTACGTCCTCCGATACGCTGGATGCTACTCATGCCGTCCACGCCGCGCAGTTCTTTGTCAAAACGTTTCTCCAAACCGGAGTTACCGACGCCGTCTTCGCCGTAGATACTACCGATCGTACGGCTGGCCAATACGCCGTAAGGCTTGATACGGCGGTGCTGGTCCTCGAAGAAGATACCGCTCTTGTACTTGCCTTTTTTGATGAGGCTGTTCTGCTCCAACTCGCGTCGTTGGAGGTAGTTGATGCGGTTGTTGCAGACCTTGAGTCGTTTCTCGCCTCGGCGATAAGCCTGGGTGATACGCGATTTGTACTCGGCAGCCGTCTTGCCGCCTACGATACGCGACAGATCGCTTGCCAGCGAGTCGATATGAGCGGTAAACAAGGCACCGTTCTTCTCATGTAACGCGGGCACGCGCGTATCCATATAAATATAATACTGCGGCATACTGCTCGCAAGTAGGCGACCGTTGCAGTCGAGGATGTTTCCCCGTGTAGCTTTGATCGGCTGCAGGGTAGGCACTTGTTTCTCGGCTACCTTGAGCCATTCGTCGCGCTCAACGGTCTGGATGTAAATGATCTTCGCCAGTACGGCCACAAAACCGAGGGCGATGATAATGAAGATGATGGCAAAGCGCCATACTGTGTTACGTTGTTCGTCACTCATAATAGTTAAGGATTTTGGTTGGAGGTTTGGTATTCTCTTGCAGTGTACTGCCGCACGCGTGCAGCGCCTCGATGATATGGGACTGGCGCGTGGTGTTGGTCAGTTGGGCACTGATGGTCATGTAGCGGAACTTGGCATCTAACATTTCTTTCTTGGTGTCCGTCAGACGATGTTGCTGCTTGGCTGCCTGGTAGCCAGCTAAGATATAGAGGAAGATCAGACATACGATCAATCCAAGAAGCGGATATTGCTCCTTGAATCGCTTGCTACGAAGTTTGTCTCCGTTCAGCCAACTTTGTATGTCCTGACTATTTACCATTTATTCATTTACCATTTGGTCATTTTTTTTTCAGCAATGCGGAGTTTGGCGCTACGGGCTCTCGGGTTGCGCTCTACTTCTTCGGCAGAGGCTTCGCGTCCTTTCTCGATGAGGGTGAAGGGACTGAGGTTATTGCCGTAAAAATCTTTCTCGATCGTTCCTTCGAGGTTTCCGCTGCGAAGGAAATTCTTAACCAACCGGTCTTCAAGCGATTGGTAGGTGAGGATGGCGATGCGTCCTCCGGGCTTGAGCAGGTCGCGTGCGGCGACCAGCATCTCCCGTAAGGCTCCCATCTCGTCGTTCACTTCGATGCGCAAGGCTTGGAACAAGCGCGCCAACTCTTTGCTCATCTCCGCAGGAATACGCGAAGCGGCTACAAGGTCTTCCGTACGCTCGATCGGTTTCTGGCTACGCGCTTTGCAGATGTTTTTCGCAATGCCGCGACCGTTCTTCAGTTCGCCGTAGAGATAGAAGATCTTCGCCAACTCCTCTTCGCTGTATCCGTTTACGATGTCTGCTGCCGTACGTTTCGCCGTTTGGTTCATGCGCATGTCGAGTGGGGCAGAGAAACGAAAACTGAATCCGCGTTCGGGGCAGTCAAAGTGGTGAAAACTGACCCCTAAATCGGCTAATAGACCGTCAATACTTTCAATTCCGTAGTAGTCCATCCAGTTGCGCAGATACCGGAAATTGCTGTGCACGAAGGTCCATTTGGGATCGTTGATCGCATTCTGCAAGGCATCTTGGTCCTGATCGAAGGAGAAGAGGTGACCGCCATCTTGTAAACACTCCATCATAGCACGGCTGTGTCCTCCGCCTCCGAACGTGACATCTACATAGACTCCCTCAGGCTTGATTGCCAAGCCTTCGATCGTCTCCTGTAGCATGGCAGGTATGTGATAAACATTTACCATTTGGTCATTTACCATTTACGATTTTTTCATTTTGGCACGGAGTCGTGCAGCAAGTTCTGTTTGACTCAACTTCTTATTTGCGAAGTTCTCCGGTGCCCAAAGGGCGAAACGATTCAACATGCCGACAAACAGCACATCGTTCTGCGCACCGATGGTCTCAAGGTTCTTCTTCTGCAGCAAGATACGTCCCTGTCCGTCCAACTCCAAGTATTCG
The DNA here is from genome assembly GCA_902780235.1 of uncultured Bacteroidales bacterium. Taxonomy (GTDB): domain Bacteria; phylum Bacteroidota; class Bacteroidia; order Bacteroidales; family Paludibacteraceae; genus Colicola. Next base: position 25,495 of record CACZEL010000012.1, read on the forward strand.
GCGTCGGCCATGAACTGCATGAGGATCAGCTGATCTTCCGGATCCCACTCGTCCAGCGTCTGACGCAACTGCTCCACTTTCTCGTTCCAAACGGACTCGGGGTAGAACATCAGGCATTCGTTGTCTGTGTCGCGACGCATGACAATGCGTTTGGACTCCTCTTCCGCCAGAATCTTACGGTACACCGCCGGCACAAAGATACGTCCTTTGTCGTCCAACTTTGCCTCTATATTTCCAATGAAAGTTTGCATATGATTAATTTACAATTTACAATTCACAATTTACAAAGCGTCCTAGTATGTTTTGTGCTATTTTTTGAGATTTTTCGTATTCTCAATATTTGAACGCGTATTCTTGATTATAGTTGTCAGCAGTTTGCAGATTTCTATTGCATCTCCTTTGATCGACTCATATGTCTCTTGGTTAATGAGTTCGGAGGCATATATAACGTCAATCCAGTGACATGTCTCGTTCGCTTCTTTTAGTGCGATGCTTAACTTGTTAGCGAAGTCTGCTTTAGATACTGCGCTTGCTGCTTCACTGCAGTTGGCTCCAATGGAAGTACCGCTACGGAAGAATTGATCAGCGAGGCTATATTCTTTTTGCTCCTTTAAATATTTGGTCGCTTTCACGACGCGTTTGGTAAAAGCCTCTATTTTATCTCCTAAAATTCCAAGTCCGTACATAACTCTTGTTACCCTTTGTTCATTGTACATTATACATTGTACATTGAATTCGGGTGCAAAGATACAAAAAATATTTGATATTCCCCACATTTCCCCACAAAAAAATTTATCAATTGTTTTATCAACAGGTTTTCAACAATTGTATATATGCAATAACTCGCGTAAATTCAATGACTTACGCGAGTTATTAACAATTTAACAAAAATGTGGGGTAAAATGGAGGATCGTGTCGATTAGAGGAACATAACCTTGATCCACGGACCTTTTCTGGTCATTTTATCCTCGGGTATGTACTTGAGCAGGTACAGCGTTCCGCGACGGAATTCTTCCTCGTTGAGTTGGACGACGTTGTTTGTCGGGCTGATCGGAATACGCTTCACGATCTCGCCGTTCGTGTTGTAGATACATAGTTCGCCGCTCTTCAACGACTGAGGGATATAAACCACATGTGTCGCCGGGTTATAGCTGATTGAATCGTAGTCCAATGTCAGACGATTCGAGTCGGCTGCGCCTCCTTGCTTGGTAAAGACATAAGTTGTCATACTAAGATCACTCAAATGTTCGCTACACCCTTTGTTTTCAGAGCATTGCATCTGTATGTGATACGCTGTGTTTGGAAGCAGATCGTACGCATAGAAAATAGCATATTCTTCTGCTAAGTCTCCCTCTTGTGCCGGAATGGTTTTTTCGCGTCCTTTATAGGTATATACTATCTTCTGGTTGAAAGTCGTACAGAATGCGTCAACACAGACTCCTTCACCACCTAATGAGGTGTATTCCAAATGGAAACGACGGTAGCCTTTATTGATATCCAAGCTGCGTGTATAGGTGTATTTTTTTGTACTCTTAGTAATTTTGATATTCTCCAAGGTATCCACGCCTGCATCACCAAAAGCAATCAGTTTGATGAAACCAACCTCCGTATCCGTAGTCGCCGGAGCGCTTAACCACATGCTTATTTGAGTTACCGGCAAAGCGTATATCGGGGAAATCAGCAACTCGTTGTTCTCTTTGAACCACATCGAAACGGCGCCGTCTTCTTTCGCTTTGGTGGTTGTGCGATAGAAAGAGGTGTACCAACCTGATTCTTTCACATTAACCTCGTCGTCAAAGCCCTCAAAACTCTCCATGGTCGTCTCTTGACCCTCTTCCATATGGTAGAGGGTGACGTAGTAGTTTTCTGCATCCTCTTGTGGGTCCCAACGAAGTTTGAAGCTGGTTGGCGACACTTCTTCGATAGTGGTGATATTCGGTGCCTCAATCAGCGTTGGTCTAGGACTTGTGCCGCGAACGGAATACGTACCGACTTTGTTGCCTTGACGAACGGTTATATTGCCTCGTTGGATATCGCAAACCATCTTACTTGGGCGGTAACGGACGTAGATCGGCTGCTCCATCGTGGAGTCGGCCGCAGAACGAACGTTCAGTTTGTAGGTCCAGTTGAGGCTGTCCAAGGCAATCTGGAAACCGGATCCGCTGATCTCGATGGAAGCGTCCACTTCCGGATCGAGTCCTTCGCCTACGATGACTAACTTGCTACCCGGCGTATAAGCTTTCTTCGTGTCCGGGTTGTAGGTGCTCTCAATAACGGGCAGATCGGTCGGCAGGATCATGAAATCGCTGGACTTGAAGGTGAACGTGATGTTCTTTCCGTCTTGCGCGATGCCATAGAGCGGCTGCTCCACGATATCGCCGCTATGCAACATCGGGGTGAACTCCGTCACGTTGAACGAACCCGGGAAAGGATCGCTGGAAGCCGAATAGCCTTTGCACCCTGCTGCTTCCTCGATATCGTACAACAGCGGCGTGCTGTTGTTGGGCGTGTTGGCACCCCAACGGCTGCCGTTATAGGTGATATGGAAAATAAGCATACCCGTGCCCGGCAGACTGGAGTTATGACGGTCCCAACCGAGGTTCTGACGGTTTTCCAACAACCAGTACTCATGCGGGTTGGCATTCTCCCAGCTGAGGTTATGATCGGTCTTGGCAATCAGATAAGCTGTGTTCGCAGTCTCCAGCGGCTCAAGGGTGTAGAAACCCGCATCTTTGAGTTGCACGGGCGTCAACCAACCGAGTTGGAAACGCTCACCAGCCGTATAGGATGGGGGAGTTTTGCCATATCCGTTGTAACTACCGGAACACATGATGTCCCATGAACCAACGGTGTAAACACTAGATGATTCTGTGTCGTAGTAGTCGGGCAAACCGAGCACGTGGCCGAACTCATGGCAGAACGTACCGATGCCGCACATGCTTGTGCCCGTTGAACCGCGTAACTCGGAGGTACAAGCATAGTCATAGACCAGTTTTCCTTGGATGCGGTCGCCTGTCTGTACGACGCTACGGTGCGGCCAGATGGTGTTGGAGGGAGCGCCTTCCGCTTCGTTATGGCCGGCGTAATAAACGAACACGTTATCCAAACGACCGTCGTTATCCGTATCGTATTGGGTCAGGTTCACACCTGAGTTGGCAACCAAGTTACATGCCTCCACGATCATCGAACTCGTGTGGCTGTCGTAGTAGGCATATTCCTTGCTCAGCGTAACAGGTCCGTAGCAGTCAAACTGCGGAGAGAAAACGCTATCTGAGCAAGCGATGAAATAGTCGCGTGCCGAACCGACACCGTTGTTCTCGCTGTAACCCGACTCGGTGAGCATACGCTGGAAATCATTGAGCGTATATTTGAAACTCAGGTTGGAGAAATTGACGAGGATCACGAGGCTCTTGGGCGAACCGGTAAGGGGGTAGGAGCCGCTGATCTTCTTCTGTTGTGCCACACGACGTGCCTGTTGAGCCGCTTGCGGTACAACAGCTACCGATTCGTCCGGAATGAACTTGTTCTCGGCCGTACGGCGTACGGGAGTGCCATCAAGCAGGGTGTAATAACTGTGGAACTCATCGCCCACTAACTTCACGTTTACTACGCTACCGTCGGCTTGCGTTACAGCTACCGGTTCCGGCGTTGCAATAACGGCGAAAGCGCTTGCGCTACATACGAGCGCGGCTACCAAACTGATAAAATATCTTTTCATAAGTGCATGATTTTCCAATTTCGGCGGCAAAGGTACAAAAAAAATCCCACATACGCAAGAGTATGCAGGATTTTTTTGCAATTTAATCTTTGAAAAGATTATTTTTTGATCAGCACGTTGTTCGGCATAGCCTCTTTATGGATCTTGTTGGCGTTCTTGCTCATGAACGGCTCTTTAGCGGTATACTTCGGAGCTTGTTGTGCGAGCGGACCGAGGTACTCATAGTAGTACGGGCTCAACTCACCCCACTCAGCCGGCTCTTTGAGAACCCATTTTTGTTCGGTCTCGTTATAAACGATCTTCAGACCATAAGCAACATCGTCTTCCAACCACCAGTTTACATTTGCTCTGTAGAGGTATTCGGTAGTTCCTTCGTCAGTGTCGTACTCCAAGAATACACCTTTGCCTAACAGACCCAAGAAGAAGCCTTCGTATTTACCGGACGAACCGTCCCACGAAATAGCGTCAATACGAGCACCCTTGATTTCGGTAACGTCCTCAATTTTCGAGGTCTCGTCCTGCAGCCACTCAGCGTGAACCTGAGCGTTGCCCAACTTACCGGCAGGGATGCAGCCTGCATACGTGGTGTCGTTCATGTCGAACTTGTCGTAGTCAACTACATCCAGTCTTCCGGTCCAGAGGATGTTGTAGTTTTCTCCCTTACCCATATCTTCTGTGATGAGCCAGATAGTACCCGGAGCGTCAACCCAGTAACCGGTACCGGTGATGTCCCCTGCCTCTTCGTCCAATACGATGTTGCTATCCCAGATAGCGTACGTACAAGAGATCATGACGCAGTGAACGGTTTGACCGTTAGTCAGTTTCGCTACCAATGTGTCGTTGCTCAGAATGTCGGTTTTGTTGATGTCCCAGATCGTCCAAGCACCCCACTCGAATAACTCGTACGGGTCTTTTACGATGATGTGGCAAACAGCGCTCAGTTCACCTACTTTAGCGGTGATGTTAGCCTCGCCGATTTCCAATGCCTCGATGTTACCGTTATTAACCGATACAATCGAAGCGTCACTCGTGGTCCACGTGCAAGCAGGAGCGTCCAGCGTTGTCGGCTCGTACAGCACGGTCAGTTTTGCGGTTGCACCTACACCCAGCGTCAACTCCGTTTGCTTGAAGGAGATCTTGGTGTACTCAGTAGCTTCTTGCTTCTTGTCTTTACAGCTTACCAAAATCATGGCAAGAGCTGCTAATACAATTAAATACTTTTTCATACCAATAATTGTTTAATGATGTTAATATTTTGTTTGTTTTATTATGCTAATTATTCTTCTTTTACCAACTCGGTGGTAGCCAAGTAGGGGTTGTAACGCGCCTCGGAGGTCGGGATCTGGCATTGGTATTTCTCCATGTCAGCACCCATGGCAGAGATCTCTTCGTTAGCGCGGCTGATATGGTTGGTACCTAACTTGACTTTTTTGGTCAGACGACGCAGGGTCTGCATTCCGTATCCTTCACCCCACATCTCCACGCGCCAGTTATAACCGATCGCGTTTTCGAGAGACGTAGAAGCGAGCCATGCATCGAAATCAGCGGTGGTCTTGCCTTCTGCCAGACGCTCGTAGCACAAAGCCTTGAGGTAGTTCTCAGCGGTGGTATTGTCGCCATTATGGAAGGCGGCCTCTGCTGCAATCAGGTAGGCAACTTCTATACGCATGAACACGTTGTCGCACAGCCAGTTACGATCTACTTTGTCCAAAGCGGTCTCGTTCTTGGTGGAAGGGCAGAAGAACTTACCGTCCGGGCAGTATGCGAATTTCATGTCCGGCGAGCGGAACCAATCCTTACGTGCGTCCCAACCTGTAGCCTCAATCTGCTCGTACAGACGGCTGTCAATCGCTTTTGTATCACCGGCAGCTGCATAGCTATAAGAGTGAATATCCACTTGGCCGAAGAACGAACCGAGGGCAGTGGTGGTCTCAACCGTTACGTCCTGACCCCAGATCCAGTTCTGTGCAGTAACGTCTGCAAAACCGGTCTTGAACAGGTCGTCACGCTTCAACATCGGGTACTCGCCTCCGTCGATCACGGCTTTGGCTTGCTCCAGAGCGATGTCGAACGCGTTCTTACCGCCGGCGAAAGTGGTGCCTTCTTTATTAAGGTGGTTCAGCATCGCGTAAGCCAACATGATACGGGCTACGTCTGCGTTCACCTCTAATTTTGAGCTACGCGGCGTCAGTTTGCCGTAGTAGTCGAGCAGGTCGATAGCGGTGGTCAGATCCTCGTAAACGCGGTCATACACCTCTGTTACGGAAGCGAGGGGAGCGCCGAGCGCACCGTTCTTCACTTCGGTCTCGGTGTAGATAGGTACAGCCGGTTCATCGTCCATGAGGTTGTCCAATGCGTCCATCGGGTTGCAGTAGTACTTGAGCAGTTCGGCATAAGCCCATCCGCGGATAGCCAATAACTGACCGTACGCATAACCGAACGCTTTGATCGTGTCCGACGGGTTCGGATCAGCACTTGCCATCGTGTTCATGATGTCGTTGACATTGCTCTCCAGATCCCTGGTTCCACGGTTGGAGAGGTTGATGATATCGTAGTAGAACGACCACAGGTAGCTGCGGGCATCGGAGTAGAAATAACCACGCTCGAAATCCTCGAACCAACCATAGCTGCTCTTCTTCATTGCCATATCACCCGACTGGATATCGCCGTACATGTCGATCGAGCGAAGGCCGAATGTACTGTGACCGCCGTATTCGTACAACTTGGAGTAGATACCCAAGATAGCACCTTCCAGTTTGTCCGGCAGTTGTTGATATTGCTCCTCGAGGAGTACGCCTCCTTCCGGATATTGGGTTAAGAAACTGTCACCACAAGAGGTGAGGGAAGCACCCAATACAATCGTTGCAAATAAATATTGTATCTTTTTCATAATTGTAATCTCCTATGGTTTAGAATTGAACTTTGATACCTGCCATTACGGTGGACAGCGGGCTATAGTCGTTATAACCATTCGAACCGTCGCCGGACATCATCGGGTTGTAACCCTTACGTGCGGTGAGGATAGCGAGGTTATCGCCGGCTACCCAGATCTGGAGGTTATTGAGTTTAATCTTCTCAATCCATTTCTTCGGGAACTTGTATCCGAGGTTGATGTTGTTCAAACTCAGGAACGAGTTGCTGGTCAAGAAACGATCGGAGCCCATATTTGCATATTTGTCAGAACCGTTGCTCAAACGCGGAACAATAGTCATCTTATTAGCCTCGGTAACGACGGTACCCGGAACCCATGCGTTCGCGATGTCTTTGTGCCAGTTCATCGAACCGATCTTGTCGCTATGCATCAAGGAAGCGTATTGGTTATCGTATCCGTAACCGCCGATACGGTAGCTGCAGCTGACGCTCAGCGTTACACCGTAAGCCTCGAAGTCGATTCCGAAACCACCGTCGAGATCCGGCATAGCGGTTTTGCCTACGTAGGTGTAACCTGCGTATTGCGATTCGTCACCGGTAACGATCTGCTCTTTGATGTTGGCATTCGGGTGCTTGAGTTGGTACTCGTGCAGCGAACCGATATAGTTGTCTGCTTGTACACCATCGTCAATCAACTCTGCGGAATTGTGACCGAACGCACCTTTGTCTGCATCGTAGTAAGCGATATAGAGTGCCTGACCGTCATCGCCTACACCTGCGTACTTAGGCAAGTACCAGTCGTAGAGCGAGTGACCTACGGACATACCGCCGGACATTACCATTCGTTTCGGTTCGCCGGTCTTCTCGTCGTAACCGTCGATAGGCATCTCGAGCATCTTGTTGCGGTAGAAACCACCGTTCAACTTGATGTCCAACTTGATGTTACGCGTATCCACAGCGTGTGCCTTGAGGTCGAACTCAAATCCCTGGTTCTCCATCTTGGCGTCGTTGACGTAGTATCCGCCGTAACCCAGCGAAGGAGCTACATAGCGCGGGAAGAGCATGTTATCGGTCAGTTTGTAGAAGTAATCCAACTGTACATCAAGGTACTTGCTGATGCTCAATTCGAGACCGAGGTCAATCGTACTCGTACGCTCCCAAGTCAGATCCGGGTTACCTCTGTAACTCCATGGATAACCCTTACGGCCATTGACGTTATCTACGTTGTATTGGTCGGAGAACATCATGTCACCAATATCCTGGTTACCCAGTACACCCCAACTCAGACGCAGTTTACCGTTTTTCAACCAGTCGGCTGCTTCGGTACCTTCCATGAAATGCTCATTTGTGAAGCTCCATGCGCCACCGACAGAACCGAAGTGACCCCAACGGTGACCCTTCGCAAATTTCGAAGAACCGTCGGCACGGTAGTTGGCTGTGATATGGTAACGGTCGTCGTACTCATAGGTAGCGGTTGCCAAAGCGGACTCCAGGGTGCTCGTACGAGCGTAACCCTCTACACCGTCCATCGACACACCGTTGCTCAACTCAACTACGTTGTCCTCTACGATGTTCTTCTTATAACCATATTGCATGTTATAGGTGAAGTACGTCGTCTCGTGACCAGCCATCAAGCGGATCGTGTGCTCGCTGAAGGTCTTGTTGTACTCCAACAACTGGTTGCTGGTCACAGCCAGGTAGTTATACTGTGTCTGGCTGACACGACCTACACCGGCTGCATCGCCGTAGTATTTGTTAGTCAGGCTCTTGACGTTGTTGTTCATATATTGCGCACCGAGGTTGATGGTGAATTTCAGACCCTCGTAGAGCTTGAACTCCAAGAACGTGTTAGCCACCGTCTGGTGACGAACCGTGAACTGCTTGTCCCATTCGAGGGCACCGGCAGGGTTGATACCGAACGAGTACGGACGACCACCTTCTTCACCGATATTATCGTTTCCGTTGTCACCGTAATCGTACATCTTACCTCCGGTCTTCGGATCCGTACGGATAGCGCCGGTAGCAGGGTCATAGACATATACCGGATAGATCGACGGGATCTGGTTGACGAACAAGAAGCCGTTGTTTGCGGCACTAGCATCCTGAACCGGGTTGCTGATCTTCGCGTACGAATATTGGATGTTCAAACCACCCTTCAACCATTTCTTCGGTTGGAAGTTCACGTTTGCACGCGTGTTGAAACGCTGGAAGTCGGATGCGGTATAATAACCTTCGTCCTTGAGGTAACCGAAGCTGGTATAGTAGTTCAGTTTCTCGTTACCGCCGCTGATCTTAGCGGTTGCTTCGAGCTTCAGACCGTTGTGGAACAAGGTATTGTACCAACTATCCATCTTCTCAAATTGCTTGAGACGTTTAGCATCTTTGCTGAACGTAGGATGTACGTTTCCGGCTGCGTCGTAGGCATCTACCAAGAGGTTACCCGGTTGATCCCAGAGGTTGTAGATCGTCGGGATACCGATCGAGCCGTAGAGGTTATTGTTAGCGTAATTAACAGAACCGGATTCGTCAGCAGTTGCTTTGAAACGCTGGTTGTACAAACTCTGCCAAGCCAGAAGGATGTAATCCTCCGGACTATCAATCACATCGTACATCGGGAGCAGACGCATGTTGGCACCGGCCTTCACGTCAATCTCGATCTTACCCTCATCGCCGTTCGAACTACCTTTCTTGGTAGTGATGACGATGACACCGTTAGCACCACGGCTACCGTAAAGCGAGGTAGCGGTAGCATCTTTCAGAATCGTGGTTGAAGCGATATCACTCGGGTCGATCGAGGAGATCGAACCTGCATCCAAAGCTATACCATCGACTACGTACAGCGGAGCGCTGCTGGCGGAGATAGAACCGATACCGCGGATACGGATCGAAGCTACTGTACCCGGCTGACCGCTGGAGGTCACAACCTGTACACCCGCTACCTCACCGGCCAAAGCCTTGGTGATATCCGACGGGTTCTTCTTCTCAATGTCCTCAGCCTTGACGGACTCTACGGAACCGGCGTAACCGCCTTTGCTGACATTACCGTAACCGGTAACGACTACGTCCTGCAGGACCTCGCTGTTCTCTTTCATGACAATGCGAAGGTTCTTGCCGGCGTTCACTTCCTGAGTCGCCATTCCGACATAACTGATAACCAAAGTCTTCACAGACTCCGGTACCTCCATCTCGAACTTACCGTCGTAATCCGAGATCGTACCCTGTGTGGTACCCTTGGCTTGAACGCTTGCACCGATCACCGGCTCCCCGTTCTCATAGAGTACTACACCGTTTACTTGCTTCTCTGCAAACAAGCCCAAGCTGATCACAGCAAGAAACAAAAGTGTAAAAATCTTCTTCATCGTTTGTTAATATTTGTTATTTATTTTCTTTCGACCAAGGATTTTTCGTCTTTCAACTTTCACCTTTCACCTTTCCTCTTTATACTCGCGTACGTATATTATATACGGAATACGCACACGCGCACAAACGAAAAATCGCGCAAAGGTACGACTTTTTTTTGATATGAGCAAATTTTTAAGAGAAAAAATGCAAAAAAATCACTTTTTGTGTCAAATATATGTCAAAATGTAACCATTTTCGTCACAAAATAGTTCATTTGCTACTTTTAAAAGGTCTTGTGCTGACGTTTGTGCAATTTTGCCGAAAGTCTCCTGCCAATCGGGTGCGACGCCGTGGTAGAGCATCGACTTCGCCAGAGCCAACGCGCTGTTTTCTTGGTTCTGCGCGGAGATGGCCAATTGACCCCGTAATTGCTGCAAAGCATGCTGCAATCCGCTCTCCGTCAGAGGCGTCGTGCGCAGTTTGTCCAGTTCGTGCTTTACCAGCTCCAGACTATAGGGGTAATCTTCCGGATCGCACGCCCAATAGACGCACCAATAACCGGTGTCGCTCAGCGGTGTGTAGGTCGATTCGACGGTATAGACGAGCCCTTTGGACTCGCGAAGACTCAGGTTCAGACGGCTGTTGAGACTTCCTCCGCCCAGGATATTATTGAGTAGAAACATTGCCAACTGCTTCTCGTGCCCCAAGGGATATGCTCTTCCGCCTAACATGGCATGCACCTGGTGAGTATGTTTCTTGTAAGTCCATTCACGGTCCATTGTGCTTCCATTATGCTTCCATTGTGCTTCCGTTATGCAGATTTTATCGAGAGTAGAAGGGTTTGGAATACCTCCAAACTCTTTCTCCGCGATCTTGAAAATCTTCTCCGGCTTGACATTGCCTTGGCAGAAGATGACCATCCGATCGGGCGTATAGTGTCGCTTCATCCAGTTGAGGGCGTATTCGGGCTTGGAGGAGAGGTGCTTGAGCGTTTTCTTGGTGCCTAAGATAGGTAGCGCAAGGCTGCTACCGGCAAAGACGAGGCTCTCGAAATCATCGTAGATCAGTTCCGAAGGGCTGTCGTTGTAACTCTCGATCTCGTCCATGATCACCATCCGTTCTTTGTCCGTCTCTTCTTTCTTGAAGGCGGGTTGCAGGATCATCTCGGCGATCAGATGGAGCGTCAGTTGGACATGTTCGGCTAAGATAGCGGCGTAGAAAGTGGTCTCTTCTTTGGTCGTATAAGCGTTTATCTCACCGCCGATCCCTTCGATGGCATGGATGATCTGCCGAGCGGAATGGTGCGTCGTTCCCTTGAAGACGCAATGCTCGATATAATGTGCCATGCCGTTCTCTTCGGGCGATTCATCGCGCGTACCCGCACCCACCATCACGCCTACGTACGCAACGGGAGACGGCGTCCAACGATGCACAATTTTGATGCCATTTGGCAAAATATGATAAAAAGTTTGCGAATTTTCTTGCATATTCCAAAAAAAAGCAGTAATTTTGCAGCCGTTTTAAATTCCTCGGGACGTAAACCAAGCCGAAGGCTGTTTGCGGACCGAAGAGCGGAGGCACAAGTTGCCCGTCCATTTAGCGGAGCGGTATGGACCATCGCAATCTTGTTGCCGAACGCGAGCGGCATTGGCGGAATTGGTAGACGCGCCAGACTTAGGATCTGGTTCCGCGAGGAGTGAAAGTTCGAGTCTTTTATGCCGCACATTATGAAGCATTTTCACACTATTGTATTTTCGCTCGCGCTCCTATGTTGCGCGTGTATGATGAGTTCGTGTCTGAATGACTCGTCTGTTTCTTCTCCTACAATCCGTTTTGATTCGCAAATGTACCGCACGTCTCCCGAAGGTGTGAAGGACACTCTTTATTTAGTGGATACGGTCCAAATCGGCGACACGTTGCGTTTGCCTGTTTTGCTGCAAGGCGGGTTTAATATCCTTACTTCGTTTCAGGTATCAAGCGATCCGTTGGATCACATGGTCAAACTGGAAGTGGATTCCGCTGTCGCTACGATAGTTGATCCCAAGAGCGATTTGGGGAAAGGCAAACTTGTTTTTCCGCAGGATCGTCAGATATTAATGTGCAATGTCACGGTTTGCTTTATTCCCCAGCGCGCCGGAAGTCAGCCTATCAATTTGACGGTAGCCAATACGGCCGGAGACAAATATTCACCCAATACCTATACGTTCACTCCTATTGTAGCGAAAGAGGAGGAATAAAAATCACTTTTCCGTTTTCTTCGCTTCATTCCAAAGCTCGTCCATCTCTTCGAGGGACATATCCTGTAGCGCGCGACCTTGTTCGCGCGCTTTCTGTTCTACATAGTTGAAGCGGCGAATGAACTTGAGGTTCGTTTGCTCGAGGGCGTTGTCCGGCCGTAATTTATACAACCTTGCCGCGTTGATCAACGCGAATAAGATATCGCCCAATTCGGCTTCGGAAGGATCGGCTTCGAACTCCGCGATCTCTTCTTTCACTTTCGCCCACACGTCTTCGCGTTTCTCCCAATCGAAGCCGACGTTCGCTACTTTGTCTTGGATCCGATAGGCTTTGACGATTGAGGGTAGAGAGTCGGGTATGCCGCCGAGTACGGTCTTGTTACCGCCTTTCTCCTTCAGTTTGACCTGCTCCCAGAGATGACTCACCTCTTCCGCGTTCTGTGCGGCGGCTTCGCCATAGACATGCGGGTGACGGAAGATGAGTTTGTCGCTGATCCGGTTGCAGACGTCGGCGATGTCAAAATTATCGCGTGGTTCATCGCTCGGTGAACCAGAGAAATTCCATTTCTTTTCGGACCCCATCTTGGCATAGAAAACGACATGGAGCAGCACATCGCCGAGCTCTTTGCTGATCTCGTTCATGTCGTGCCGCGAGATGGCGGTGGCCAACTCATAGGTCTCTTCGATCGTATTCTGGCGGAGGCTGTCGAAGGTCTGTTTGCGATCCCACGGACATTTCTCCCGCAGGTCGTCCATGATATCCAACAACCGCTCAAAAGCCGCTAATTTCTCCTCTTTGGTATGCATCTTTTTTCTTTTATCTTTGAGCGAAGCGGTCTTTATTCTTCCCCTTCGTAATTATGCATGGTCAGATTGCCGTGATGATCGAGTTTGGCGTAGGTCCACTGTTTGAAGGTGTCGCCGAGGATGATCACGCGGCTACCGGTTTCCAGCTGCAGGTCGAGTTCAATATGGCGGTGACCGAAGATATAATAATCGCGGTGGTTATGCTGTTTCTCCTGATCTTTGGCGAAGAGCACCAACTCCTCTTTGCGCTCGCCTTTGTACGGACAGGGGTTTGCCAACTCTTTGAGACGGCTTTTCTTCGCCCAACCGTAACCGATCTTGTTACCCCATGCCGGCGGTAAGCAGCGGAAACAGAATTGCAGGAACGGATTATTGAAGATCTTACGCAAGGTAATGAAATGTTCGATCTGACGACGCACCCGACGCGGGTAGAGGTCTTTCCATTTGGATGGCAGCAGACCGTCTCCGTGGCTGAGGAAGATCGACTTGCCGTAACGGATGATCGTAGTAGGCTCATAGTGGATCTCAGCGCCGGTCAAGCGAGCCAAACCGCCGAAGGTCCATAGGTCATGGTTGCCGACAAACATATGAATATGGATGCCTTTCTTCGCCATCTTGCGCAACTGTTTGCAGAACGGATGGTACTGCCGTTTGCTCTTGTCGCTAATGAAATACTCCATCCAGAAATCGAACATGTCGCCTAACATATAGACCGACACGGCGTCCTTACTCATCTCTTCGAGCAGCGCGATGAGTTTCTTCTGCTGCGCGTACCCGCGCTCAATGGCCAAACTGCCTAAATGAGCATCTGATAAAAAATAAATCATCTAATTATACTTTAGCTTTTGGCTATTGGCTATTAGCTAACAGCTAACGGCTAACAGCTAATGTTACAGGAACCCCAGTTCCAGTTTTGCTTCTTCCGACATCATGTCTTTGGTCCATTCGGGTTCAAAGACGATGGAGACGTTCACATCTTTGATGCCATCAACGGATCCTACTTTCTGACGGATGTCTTCCACCAGAAAATCGCCCGCCGGACAAGACGGCGCAGTGAGCGTCATCGTGATCTCACATACTCCGTCGTCCTTGAGCTCGATGCCGTAGATCAACCCTAAGTCATACACGTTCACCGGTATCTCAGGGTCAAAAACGGTCTTGAGCATCTTCAATATTGCTTCTTCTTTCTCTAAAAACTCGTTCATATTCCAAAAATTGTGCAAAGTTACAACTTTTTTTTGATATATGCAAGAAAAACTGCCATTTTGGCAGAAAAAACCACTTGGCACAGGAATTGATAGTTAAAATGGTGACAATGTCACGTTAAATTGTTAAATCGTTAAATTGTTATAATATGGCAAAAGGTAATATTGGGGTAACGAGTGATAATATCTTCCCCGTGATTAAGAAATTTTTGTATTCAGATCATGAGATCTTCTTGAGAGAGTTGATCTCGAATGCGGTGGATGCGACGAGTAAGTTGAAGACCCTTTCTTCGGTAGGCGAAGTGAAAGGTGATTTAGGTGATACGCGTGTGCGCGTTATTATAGATAAGGCGAAGAAGACCTTGACGGTCTCGGATCACGGTATCGGCATGACCGCCGAAGAGGTGGATAAATACATCAACCAGATCGCATTCTCCGGCGCGGAGGAATTCCTGAACCAGTACAAAGACAAGGCTGAGGCGATCATCGGTCATTTCGGTCTCGGTTTCTACTCGGCGTTCATGGTGAGCAAGAAAGTGGAGATTTTCAGCCAATCGTACAAAGAGGACGCGAAAGCCGTTCATTGGAGTTGTGAGGGCAATCCGGAGTACACGATGGAGGACACGATCAAGGCCGAGCGCGGTACGGACATCGTGCTGCATATCGACGATGAGTTTAGCCAGTACCTCGAGGACGCGACGATTCAGGGCTTGCTGAACAAGTACTGCAAGTTCCTGCCGGTCGAGATCGCTTTCGGTAAGAAGAAAGAGTGGAAAGACGGCAAAGAGGTAGAGTTGGACGAGGAGAATATCATCAACGATATCAACCCGGCATGGACGCGTAAACCGACCGAGTTGACCGATGAAGATTACATGAAGTTCTACCACGAGCTCTATCCTATGCAGATGGACGAGCCGCTGTTCCATATTCATCTGAACGTCGATTATCCGTTCAACCTGACGGGTATCCTGTACTTCCCGAAGATCAAGAGCAACCTCGACGTTCACCGCAACAAGATCCAGCTCTACTGCAATCAGGTCTATGTGACGGACGAGGTGGAGAACATTGTGCCGGAGTACCTGACCTTGCTGCACGGCGTGATCGACAGCCCGGATATCCCGCTGAACGTGAGCCGCAGTTACCTGCAGAGCGATAACAACGTGAAGAAGATCTCGGGTTACATCACGAAGAAAGTGGCTGACAAGTTGGCAGAGTTGTACAAAGCCGACAAGGACGAGTTCGCCAAGAAATGGGATGACATCAAGATGTTCATTCAGTTCGGCATGCTGACGGACGAGAAGTTCTACGAGAAAGCGACGGGCTTTGCGCTCGTGAAGAACCTCGGCGGCGAGTACGCGACCTTGGACGAGTACATGGATAAAGTGCGTGAGAATCAAGTAGATAAGGACGGAAACATGGTGCTGCTCTATACGAACGCGCCGGACGATCATTACACCTATATCGAGCGCGCGAAAGCGAAGGGCTACGATGTGCTGCTCATGGACGGCGAGTTGGATGTTCATTGCATGTCGCAGGCCGAGCAGAAACATGAGCACTTGCGTTTCGTGCGTATCGACTCGGACACGATCGAGAACCTGATCAAGAAAGAGGAAGCGGCGAAGGACAGTTATACGGACGAGCAGAAAGAAGGGCTGCGTAAGGCGTTTGAGGCCTTGCTGCCGAGCGATGCCGACAAACTGCGCTATAACGTGACCTGCGAAGCTGCTTCGGCGGACGCGCTGCCGGTCTTCCTGACGCAGAACGAGTTCATGCGCCGAATGAAAGAGATGGCGGCACACCAGCAGGAAATGAATTTCTACGGTCAGATGCCGGATAGTTACAACCTCGTGGTCAACACGAACCATCCGCTCATTCAGGAATTGGTAGGCAAAGAGACCAGCGAAGAGGTGCAGGAAGAGGTGGAGAAAGACGGCAAGAAAGAGACCGTTGTCAAAACCGTCTATTCGCTGAACGCCGAAGATGATCGTCTGAAACAGTTGATCGACATCGCGCTACTCGCGAGCGGCCAACTCAAAGGCGAGGCGTTGGCGAAGTTCGTCAACCGAAGCGTCGAGTTGTTATAAAAAGAAAAGTTCCCGAGGTTTTCGGGAACTTTTTTTTCGAGATGTCGAGATCTCGAGATGTCGAGACCTCGAGGATTAATCTTTTCTTTCGACGATGGCATCGAGGAAGCCCATTTGGATAGCTTCGTCGGCTTTCATCCAGTTGTCGCGGTCGCAGAGCGCCTCGATCTGCTCGAGCGTCTGTCCGCTATTCTCCGCCAGCACCTTATAGAGATCGATCTTGAGGTTCTCCATCTCTTTGAGATGGATAGCTTGATCCTTGAAGGTGGAGTAACCGATACCGGAACTGGGCTGATGGATCATGAATCGCGAGTAGGGCAGGGCGGTACGATGACCTTTCTCACCGCTGGAAGCGATGACCGCACCCATCGAGGCAGCCAGACCGAGGACGGTCGTATAAACCGGCGACTTAATGAATTTCATGACCGAGATCAACTCCAAGCCGGAGTAGCACTCTCCGCCGCCGGAATTGATATAGAGATGAATCGGATCGTGGTTGAGCGAGTCGAGGAACAGGAGTTGGGCAACCAGCGTGTCCATCGTGTCACCTACCACTTCGCCGCTCAGGAACAGGATACGATCCATCATCAAGCGGCTGAACACATCCAACTGCGTGATATTCAGTTGACGCTCCTCAATAATATAGGGATTAAATAATCTGCCATTCGGCATATTGTTATTTATCATTTTGTCATTTACCATTTGTTCATTTATTTAGTCATTTAACCATTTCGTTATTTACAAGGATTGCACGACAGCGCGTCGTTGGAGGCCGTTCATCTTGTCTTTGATATGCGAATACTCTTCGATCACCTCTTTCTGCAGCGAGGGTTTGATGTTCATGATCGAGGTCATCAATAACTCGTGGCTGATCGGTTGGCGGGTAAACGCAGCCGTCATGGCGGCATCATTGACGATGAAGGCGATATCGGAGGCAATATAGCCTTCGGTTTTCTTGGCGTACTCGTTCATATCGAGATCATCCGTGGTCGGACGTTTGGCGATATACATGGCGAACATCGCTTTGCGTGCCTCGAAATCGGGCAGGGGCACGAAGACCTGTTTGTCAATACGACCGGTACGCAGGATCGCGGGGTCGATCTTATCGGGCCGGTTGCTGGTAGCGACGATGAAGATCCCTTTCTTGGCGCAGTTATTCATCTGCGCGAGGAACTCATTCACCTCGCCGGACTGGTACTCGTTTCCGTGGGCACCACGAACCGGCACCAAGGCATCGAACTCATCAAAGCAGAGCACGATCGGGCTGTTCTTCGCCGCCTTGGCAAAGAGTTTTTGGATCTTCGCTTCCGTGCCGTGCACGAGGCTGCTACCGATATCGGAGGACTTGACGAGCATGAAGTTAAAGCCCGTCTCTTCGGCGAATTTCTCCGCGAAGAAAGTCTTACCGCATCCCGGAGGGCCGTAGAGCAGCATGCCGTTGGGCGGCGTGATCCGATATTGCTCGGCGAGCTCTTTGTTATTGATCATGAAGATCACTTTCTGCGACACGTAGTCCTTGAGTTCCTGCATGCCGGCTACGTCAGCGAAACCGTTACCACCTCCGCGACGAATCTCCACCGGCAGGTCATCGTCGTCCTCCGCTCCTTCGCTTCTTCCTTTCTCGCCTCGTCCTTCCTCGGCACGCTTACCGCCTTGTTCTTCGAAAGGTTTCTCGTCATCGACGATGGCGAGGATGTCATTGATGGTCTTGAAGCGGTCGGTCGCTTTGAGGGCGAGTCCTTCCTCGAGGATCGCTTTGACCTTGGGGCTGATGCCGTCAGGTGTCTGCAACGGGTGCGTCTGGCGGTACTGCCACATGGCTTTGAACCGCTCTTTGTAGTCCCCTTCGGGGGCTACATCGATCATCCACGGAGCCCGACCGGTGAGCATGGTGTAGAGGGTCGCGCAGGCGGAGAAGATATCCGTCTGTTGGTCGAAGATACCCACCATCGTCTCTTTGGCGTGGTAGAGCACGTCGAGGTCGTTGGTGTCGAACTCCGCAATGCCGGCACAAGGGGTGCAGGTATGACCGAGGTCAATGATGACCGCCTCACCGTTCATGGCGTCGTTGAGCACGATGTTCGCCGGCGTGAGGTCGTTATGGCAGAGCGCGGTCGCCTGCGCGTGCATGTACTGCAGACCGACGAGGATATTGCGGAAGATAGGCATCGCCTCTTCTTCGCTCATCTTACCGCCTGTAGCCAAACGATCCGCCAGCACCGGTCCCGAGAAATAATCGGTGATATAATACTGGTACGAACCGCTCTCTTTCTCCAATCGACCGTCGGCCACATGGCTGACGATATTCCGATGGTGCAGTTGGCGACTATACTCGATCTCCTTGACGCAACGGGTCTCCTGATTGATCAGTTTGGTCGGGATATTGCCCAATAAGAACACCTTCAGGAAGAACGGGTGATCGTCGCCGTCCACGATACGGTAAGTCTCCGTGTAGCGGTTGGCTTTGATCAAGTTCTGAACGGTATAGATGCCTATTTTTTCAGATGGATCTAAAACAGCCATAGTGCTTATTCGCTAAAAATCTCCTTTGCGGTATCTTCGTAAGCGTGGATGAGGATGTTGCAGCAACGCTCGAAGAAATCGCCTACCTCCGGTGTCGAGTCCACAAACATCTCGATCGAAAGCCACAGTTTGTCGTTCACCAAGTAGGCTTTGACAACCTTGAACGAACGGGTGATCGTGTTGCATGCTTCGAGCACTTTGACGCGGTTGTCCTCCAACTCGTAGATGTTCGGCATGATCAGACGGAAATAGGTCTCGTCCTCATCCGGCGTGAAATAGATATGCTTGCCGTTGTACTTGAAATGTACATCGCCATCGGAATCGATTTCGTGTTTGTAACCCTCGTTAAACAACCAAGCGGTAATAAGATCTGCTTTCATAATAGTGAGATTTTAAAGATTTATAAATATCGTTAATTCTTTCATTCTTTCATTCTTTAAACTTCGATCGCCTGACATTTGTATGCCAGATACGATTTTTCGTCGTCGTTCAGGAGCGGCGACACCTCTTTATATACGCGCACGTGATAAGCGTTGAGCCAGTCGATCTCGTCTTCTGTCATCAGGGACATCTCGATCAGTTGCGTGTCGTAGAAACAGAGGGTCAGGGTTTCGAAGGCGTACCATTCGTCTTCGGTCGTCGTGGCCTTGGTCGGTTTGGCGGGAATGACGGTGATCAGGTTCTCCGTACGAATGCCCCATTTGTCAGTACGATAAATACCCGGTTCATCGGAGATGATGTGGCCTACTTCCAGCGCCGTCGGATTATTGTCCGTACGCACGTTCTGCGGTCCTTCGTGGCAACCGAGGAAATGGCCTACGCCGTGCCCTGTACCGTGACCGAAAGTGATACCCGCTTCCCACATGTACTGCTTGGCGAGTGCGTCCAGTTGGTTGCCTCGTGTACCTCTCGGGAAACGTGCCCGTGCCAAGGCAATATGACCTTTGAGCACGTAGGTGTAATCAAGTTTGGCCTGCTGCGGGATTCGTCCTCCGAGCCAGACAGTACGAGTGATGTCGGTCGTGCCGTCGAGGTACTGACCGCCCGAATCGAGCAGCAGCATGCCTTCGGGTTTGACGATGGCGCATTTGTCTTTGGTCGCCGCATAATGGACGATGGCGCCGTTACCTTGATAGCCGGCTATCGTACCGAAACTCTCTTCGACGAAGTTCTCGCCCATTATTCGGAACTCGTGCAGTTTCTCCATTAGTTCCCATTCGGTACGAGTCTCGCCGTGCTTGAAGGCTTTCTCTTCGAGCCATTTGAAGAAACGGGTCAATGCCACAGCATCCTGCCGCATGGCGATGCGTTCGCCCTCCAACTCAACGGCGTTCTTCTTCGCTTTGTCGATGAGGATCGGCGACTTCGTGTTGATCTTCTTGCATCCCTCCGGAATCGCTTCATAGAGGGCTTCATTCACCCGTGCACCATCATAGAGCACGGTGCCGCTGAGGCTCGCAATATAATCGAAGACCGCCTCGTACGGTTGGATGTCGATATTGTTGAAATTCAAGTAGTTCTGCGCTGGTGAATCAACTTTTTCAGGGTTGACGAAGAGCGTACATTTATCGGCTTCGAGCACGACGTAGGAGATAACCACGGGGTTGTACTCGACATCGTTTCCGCGGATATTGAGCAGCCATGCGATCTCGTCCAAGGCGCTGACGATCAATGAGTCGCCATGCATGGCGGCTATTTTCTCGCGCATTCTCGCGAGTTTGGACTCCACGGTCTCGCCGGCAAAATCGGCAGAGTATGGATAGAGCTTGTCCGCAGGAATGGCAGGACGGTCTTCGGTCCAAAGCGGCTTGATCAGGTCGATGGATTTAAGTTCGATCTTCTCGCTCCAGTCCTTATAATCATTGACGGAGAACATCTCCGGATTGACGCCAACCTTGGCTTTTGGCTCTTGGCTGTTAGCTGTTAACTCATCGCAGATCCACTCTGTGACAGACGGGCAATCGACGTCGGACTCGCGCATTAACTCAATACCGGAATCTTCGAGTTCGATACCTGCTTGCAGGTAATAACGGCTGTCGGTCCAGAGGAGCGCTTTGTCCATCGTGACGACCATCGTACCGCTCTCGCCCGAGAAACCGCTCAACCACTGCATCTCGCACCAATGGCTCGCCATATACTCACTCGCATGGGGATCGTTTCCCGGCACAACGTAAACGGCTACACCGTGCTCTTGCATCAAACCGCGCAAGGCGGCTATTTTCTCCTTCGTGTTCATAGTAACGCAAATTTAGGCTGCAAATATACAACAAAAAAAGCATATATACAAATTTTAAGAATAAAATTTCAAGATTTTTTGCATATATCAATTTTTTTTTGTAATTTTGTGCCCGATTTGGTAATATGGAGGAAAATGAGCTCATATTCAGGTGCTTTGCCAGCGGAAGTAGCGGCAACTGTTACTACCTTGGTACGCGTCGTCAGGGAATCCTGATCGATGCCGGCATCTCTGCGCGTTCGATTCAGAAATACTTGCGCGACATGGGGCTGGATTTCCAAAATATCATGGGCGTGCTGATCACGCACGATCACGCCGATCATATCCGTGCCGTAGGTACGTTGGGCGAGCGTGTTCATCTGCCGATCTACACGACGGCGGAGATCCACGAAGGTATCGATCGGAACTATGGCGTAAGGGAGAAACTGCGTACCAGTCGCCGTTATTTCGAGCGCGGCGTGGAGTGGGAGCTCTTCGGCATGCGGATCAATACCTTCCATATCGAGCACGACTCGACGGATTGTCTGGGGTACTGCATCGATTATCTGGGGCAGCGCTTTGTGCTGATGACCGATTGCGGGTCGATCAATCCCGAGATGGAGGAGTATATCCGTACCGCCAACCACTTGGTCATCGAGGCGAACCATGACGAGCATATGTTGCTCAACGGTCCGTATCCGACCTACCTCAAGGAGCGTATCTTGAGTCCCCGCGGACACCAGTCGAACGACGTGTGCGGCGAGTTGCTCGAGCGGAACTGGCACCCGGAGTTGCGTAATGTATGGCTTTGCCATCTGTCGCTGGAGAACAACGATCCCGAAGTGGCGTACAACACGGTTGCTTCCTACCTCGAAGAGATCGATATCATCCCGGGTCAGGAAATCTTCCTCAAAGCCCTCGATCGCACCTCGCCGAGTCCGGTGTATAGGCTCAACGATCAAATGATCGTCGATCCGTTAAAAGGTTAAATAGTTAAAATGGTTTTTTCTTTGAAAAAACGTTAAATTGTTAGATATGGAGCGTTTAGTAATTATTCCTACCTACAACGAAAAAGAGAATATAGAGGCAATCATCACGGCTGTGATGGAGTTGCCGCTGGAGTTCAACGTGTTGGTTATCGACGATGGTTCGCCGGATGGTACGGCCGCTATCGTGAAGAGCCTCATGGCCGGTAAATACAAAGACCGTGTCTTCCTCATCGAACGTTCCGGTAAGTTGGGTCTCGGTACGGCTTATATCGCCGGTTTCAAGTGGGCGATCGAGCATAAAGCCGATTATATCTTCGAGATGGATGCGGACTTTTCGCATAACCCGCAGGACCTGCTCAAGCTCTATGACGCGTGTGCGAACCAAGGAGCCGACCTCGCCATCGGTAGCCGTTACGTGACCGGTGTGAACGTGGTCAACTGGCCTATGGGACGCGTGCTGATGTCTTATTTTGCATCCAAATATGTGCGCACCGTGCTCGGCGTCAATATCCACGACACAACCGCCGGTTTTGTGGCATACAAACGTCATACGCTCGAGACGATCGAACTCGATAAGATCCGCTTCAAAGGCTATGCCTTCCAGATCGAGATGAAGTTCACCGCCCATAAATGCGGTGCGAAGATCATCGAGGTGCCGATCATCTTCGTCAACCGTGTGCTCGGTACGTCCAAGATGTCCGGCGGCATTTTCTCCGAAGCTTTGCTCGGCGTGATCCGTCTGAAAATTAGTAGCTGGTTCAGAAAATATCCTAAATTATGAGTTTAGAACAAAATATACAGGTATTAGTCAAAGACGCCGTGAAGGCGCTTTATGGTGTGGAGGCAAGTGACGCGCAGATTCAGTTGCAGAAGACGCGTCCTGAGTTCGAAGGCAATATCACCGTCGTGGTCTTCCCCTTCGTCAAACTCGCCCGCAAAGCCCCTGCGCAGGTCGCTGAGGAAATAGGCCAACAGCTAATAGCTAACGGCCAAGGTCTTGTAGCCAAGTACAATGCGGTACAGGGCTTCCTCAACCTCGTGATCGACGATGCTTTCTGGGTAAAGCAACTCGAAGCCATCGATGCGGACGAAAACTACGGAAAAGGCCAACAGCCAACAGCTAACGGTCAACAGCCATTGATGATGGTTGAGTACTCGTCCCCGAACACGAACAAACCCCTTCACCTTGGTCACGTGCGTAATAACCTTTTAGGTTATTCGATCGCGAAGATCCAAGAGGCGAACGGATGGAAAGTAGTCAAGACCAATATCGTCAACGACCGCGGCATCCATATCTGCAAATCCATGCTTGCTTGGCTTAAGTTCGGTAACGGCGAGACCCCGGAGACCAGCGGTAAGAAAGGGGATCACTTGATCGGCGACTACTACGTGCGTTTTGATAAAGAGTACAAAGCGCAGATAGCTGAACTCATGGCGGCAGGCAAGGATGAAGAGACCGCGAAGAAGGAAGCTCCGTTGATGCTCGAGGCACAAGAGATGCTCCGCAAATGGGAAGCGAACGATCCTGAGATCCGTGCCCTGTGGGCGAAGATGAACGAATGGGTTTATGCCGGTTTTGATGAGACCTACCAACGCATGGGCGTGTCGTTCGATAAGATCTATTACGAGTCGAACACCTACCTCGAGGGTAAGTCCGAAGTAGAGAAAGGTCTGGCGGCAGGTCAGTTCTACCGCCGCGAAGATGGATCCGTTTGGGCGGACCTCACCAAGGACGGTTTGGACGAGAAACTGCTGCTCCGTTCCGATGGCACTTCGGTCTATATGACCCAAGATATCGGTACGGCGAAGCTTCGCTTCCAGGACTATCCGATCGATAAGATGGTGTATGTGGTCGGTAACGAGCAGGAGTACCACTTCAAGGTGCTGTCTATCCTGTTGGATCGCCTCGGATTCCCCTTCGGTAAGGAACTCGTGCATTTCTCTTACGGCATGGTTGAACTGCCGAATGGTAAGATGAAGAGCCGCGAAGGAACTGTCGTTGACGCCGACGATCTCATGGATAAGATGATCGAAGATGCGAAGGAAATCAGCAAAGATAAGGTGAACACGCTGCAGGGTATTACCGAGGCAGAAGCCGACGAGATCGCTCGCAAGGTAGGCTTAGGCGCACTCAAATACTTCATCTTGAAGGTTGATCCGCGCAAGAACATGCTCTTCAATCCCGCCGAGTCCATCGATTTCAACGGTAACACGGGTCCGTTCATCCAATACACCTATGCGCGTATTCAGTCCGTGCTGAGAAAATCGGGAGTGGAACCTATGAATCACGGGGTAATCCTAGACCATACACAGGGGCTTGACCTGAAAGAACTCACCCTTATACAGCGTCTTTGTGACTATCCCGCTATCGTGCGCAATGCCGGCGATAACTTCTCTCCGGCGGTTATCTGTAACTACGCGTACGATCTGGCGTGCGACTTCAACTCGTTCTACCACGATCTGAGTATCCTGAACGAAAAAGACGAGCAGAAACGGGCTCTCCGTCTCTTGCTCGCCAAGAATGTCGCCAAAGTGCTGGCTTCTGCCATGTCGCTCCTTGGCATCGAGATGCCGGAACGCATGTAAGGGTGATTTCTATCGAATAAAATGCATAGCTTGGCGAGGCTCGTATTCGGGCTTCGCCTTGTTTTCTAATGCCTTCAGCAGGTACGCCATGTTCTTCGCCAACGACCGCATCGTCTGCATGCCTTCGGCATCAAGGGCTGCTTCTCCTTCCAGCCTACCATACACGATGTTCCAGTACTGACTCGTCACGATCGGCATGTTCAGCAACTGGAACGGCATATTGAGCGTCTGCAGCGCAGCTGTTGCGCCGCCTCGACGACATACTGCTACACCGGCAACAGGCTTACCGTTAAACGCCGCTCCGTTGGAGTATAACATGCGTTGGATGAGCGCCAGCACCGTCGCGTTCGGCTGCCCGTAATATACCGGCGAACCTACGATAAGTCCGTCGCATTGTGCCATCTTAGCGCTTACTTCGTTGCAGATATCATCGTCGAACACACACTTGCCATTCCCCTTCGTCTTGCACGTCGAGCAAGCAATACAGCCCCGAACGGGTTTGGTACCGACCGAAATGATCTCGGTCAGTACGCCACCCTTCTCGAGTTCCAGCGCCGCTTCTTTCAGCGCCAGGTATGTGTTTCCGCTTTTATGCGGAGAACCATTGATCAACAGAACCTTCATTTTATTCCTGCATGAGGAGTTGCATCACAATCTTAGCGCTATAAGCCACCGGTGTTCCCGGACCAAAAATAGCCGCTACACCTGCCTTATACAAGAAATCGTAATCTTGTGCAGGAATAACGCCGCCAGCCGTCACCATAATATCCGGGCGACCCAACTTCTTCAACTCTTCAATCACTTGCGGAATCAAAGTCTTGTGTCCGGCTGCCAACGACGATACGCCTAATACATGGACATCGTTCTCAACCGCCTGTTTAGCTGCCTCTGCCGGAGTCTGGAACAACGGTCCCATATCGACATCAAAGCCGCAATCGGCATAACCGGTGGCTACCACTTTGGCTCCACGATCGTGGCCGTCCTGTCCCATCTTAGCAATCATGATACGGGGTTGACGACCTTCTTTCTTGGCAAACTCTGCCGTGAGACGACAAGCTTCCTGGAAGTTATCGTCGTTCTTAGTACCTGAAGCGCTTTCTCGCAGGCATCGGAGATCTCGCCGAGGGAAGCGCGGAGACCGGCGGCTTTGACAGCGAGTGCGAGGAGGTTCTCGCCCTTACCGCCGTCAGCCCATTTCTGTACGGACTCGGTGATCTCGGCAAGAGCAGCCTGCACGGCTTTCTCGTCACGGTTAGCACGGAGTTCGTTGAGGCGAGCTACCTGCTGCTCACGAACGGCGGTGTTATCGATCTCGAGGATGTCGATCGGATCTTCGTGCTCGAGACGATACTCGTTGATACCGATGATCTTCTGTTTGCCGGAGTCGATACGCGCCTGAGTACGAGCCGCTGCTTCCTCGATACGCATCTTAGGAATACCGGTCTCGATAGCTGCAGCCATACCGCCGAGTTTCTCGATTTCCTGGATATGAGCCCACGCTTTCTCCATGAGTTCCTGCGTGAGTGTCTCTACGTAGTAAGAACCGCCCCACGGGTCAATCTCCTTGCAGACCTTGGTCTCTTCTTGGATGTATATCTGGGTGTTACGTGCGATACGAGCGGAGAAGTCCGTCGGCAGCGCGATCGCCTCGTCGAGTGCGTTGGTGTGGAGCGACTGGGTGTGACCGAGTGCGGCTCCCATAGCCTCGATACAGGTACGACCGACGTTGTTGAACGGGTCTTGCTCGGTGAGCGACCAACCGGAGGTCTGACAGTGAGTACGGAGTGCCATGGATTTCGGGTTCTTGGCACCGAAAGACTTGACGATCTTCGCCCACAACATACGTCCTGCACGCATCTTGGCAATCTCCATGAAATGGTTCATACCGATTGCCCAGAAGAAGGAGAGACGCGGAGCGAACGTATCGACATCCATGCCGGCGTTGACACCTGCGCGGAGGTACTCCATACCGTCGGCGAGCGTGTAAGCCAACTCGATATCTGCCGTTGCACCGGCCTCCTGCATGTGGTAACCGGAGATGGAGATAGAGTTGAACTTAGGCATGTTCTGCGAGGTATATTCGAAGATGTCGGCGATGATCTTCATGGAGAACTTAGGCGGGTAGATATAGGTGTTACGCACCATGAACTCCTTGAGGATATCGTTCTGGATGGTACCTGCCATCTCCTCGAGTTTGGCACCCTGCTCGAGTCCGGCGTTGATGTAGAACGCGAGGATAGGCAGCACGGCGCCGTTC
>CACZEL010000013.1 GCA_902780235.1 uncultured Bacteroidales bacterium
GCAGATATACGCTCGTGTTTCCGTAGTGCCGTCGGGACGCTGGAAAGTTCTAAACTCCAAACGGCTGCCATCGGCGTTTCTTTTCATTGTGCCGGAGATGCTTTTGATTCCGGGCATAAGTTCGCATTTCATAATGAATGAATAATTAATAATGAATAATGAATATTTTTTCTATGCAGCGAGTGGCGATAAAAATATCGCCAAAATGCAAGATGTCTTACATATAATGATGTACTTCAAGGGCGAAGGTGTCCGCTTCGGATTTGGTGACAGTACCGAAACGCTGCGTCTGCGGATTACGGCATACAGCGAGCGGAACACACTGCGCGAGAAGATGCCCTGTTTCTGCGGGACTTAGCCAGTGCGGTTGCGGAGGCTGCCAGTCAATGAGGTAGAAATAGGGGTTCTTAGTGTGAACAGGCGGAGATCGTTCGGACTGCTCGTTTTGCAGTTCGCGAATGATGAGGGAGCGATCTTGTTCGCTCTTCGCAGCCCATAGCCGTTCGCAGGCACGGTAGCGGTTGGAGAACTGCTTGTCCGGGGCATAGAGATGCCAGAAATCAATGAATGGATAGTCCATAGGTTCTAAATTTTAAGTCCGACCGACCATCGGCTTTGCCGATAGACCACCGTCTTTAAGACGGTAGACTACCGGCTATGCCGGTGGACTCTGCTTCTTTTTGTAATTTTCTTTTGCTTCTTTTCTTTTATCGGCTTTTTCTTTCGAAATCCGCCACAAAGGTAGTGCAAATTTTTCACATATGCGTTTCAGAATTTTGAAACGGCATCTCGATGAGGCGATTGCATGAAGCGAATAGCCCGATAGATGGTTGCGCGCGAAGCCTGAAAAGAAAAGGAGATCTCGGTGTAACTGAGGTTTGGATGGGAGAGATAAAATTCGTAATACTCCATCCATTTGGAATAAGAAGGCAAACCGTACTCAAGGCTGAGCGTTTGCAGTAGGCCTTGTTGTTGCAAGGCGCAAAGAAAATCATATTTTGTCATTGTAAGTACACCGGAGGCGGAAAGCCCGGGACGACGTGTCCCTGAGTGTGCCTCCGGCATACTTACGAAAAAAACGACCCGCTACGAGAGCGGATCGGTATCAAAGCATCGGCATGGATAATGGTGAATAGGGCAGAATCAGGTGGACAATTAGAAACTCTGGATGTTCATTACAGCACGTATTTCGTTTCGCCTATCACGCGCTTCTTCTGTACGAACATCGTCCGAGATAAGAACTCTCACCGATTGCTCAAGCTAGATGAGCTAATACCCCGATTTATGCACCGTATTCTCTTCTCTATCCTTGGCGGACTTTAAAGGAAAACTATCGTGTTCCGCCAAAAATAAATCTATGCATTTATTAGATCGTCAAGTGTTATATTCTTGTTTATCAATCCATTATAATGCATATTCCGTACTGCATTTTGGTTTGATATTAGCACAACTTCGATGGTTCGACGAGATTTGAAACTATGTATTAACACATCTATACGGTTAGAAAGCAATTCCGCTTCTCGTTTTGAAAGGGTATATGGTCGATCCGTGAATTTGATTTCGCAGAGATTTACTACTTTGTCGCTACGTTCAATCAC
The DNA here is from genome assembly GCA_902780235.1 of uncultured Bacteroidales bacterium. Lineage (GTDB taxonomy): Bacteria > Bacteroidota > Bacteroidia > Bacteroidales > Paludibacteraceae > Colicola. The sequence goes on from CACZEL010000013.1 coordinate 1,599, forward strand.
CATATCTATTTGTGCGTTCTCCTTATATAGCGCGTACGTCTGCGTGGAGACTCCGGCTATACCCAAGGCCTGCTTAATCTGCGGTATATGTGCGAAACACAGCCGCTCAAAAGCAAGTCCGCACCATGTAGTATAACCGGAAGTGAGCATTTGTTCGCGCCAAACAGTCTGTTGTTTCTTCTGTGTCGGCTGAAGGAATTGGAAATAGAACAGCGAATAGAAATCCACGAGTTGGTATAATGCCTCTACTCGTCCGTGCGCATAGTACTTGTTTACGAATCCACACTCGCACAGGTCTTTCAAACGTCTTGTCAAACTACCTCCGTCCAGACGTTTTGTTTGGGTTAGAATCTCATCGCGTGTCAGTCCCATTTTCTTTTTGCTGAGAGCTTTGACAATCTCCACGTACTCGTCTGAATGGGTGAAAAGCGAAGCATATAAGTGTTGGAACTCATCTGCCAACAGGGCATCTTCCTTGCAAAACAGCCTGTCGATATTCTCTGATAAGCCAATGTTCTTGTCCAGCAGATTGAGGTAATACGGAATTCCGCCCATAGTCATGTAGCATTGTGCTTCTTTCGCAGCATCCCAACGGATACCTTTGTAGCGCAGGAATAGATGTGTTTCGTGTAACGAGAAAGGCAGGATTCGCATTTTTGCGGTCAATCGGTTATGTAATCCGCCTTTGTTGTCTTCTATATTCTTTACCAACCAAGATGCAGCACTACCGCAAACAATAAGCATGATATCAGTTCGTGCGCTTGCCCAATCATTCCAGAAATGCTCTAAGGCACTCACAAGATTCGATTTGGGCGTGTCCATCCACGGCAGTTCATCCAAGAAAACCACTTTGCGTTTCATCTTAGACTGCTCCAGCAATGTGCGTAGTTGTTCGAATGCCTCAAACCAGTCTGCCGGTGTGTTTTTTGCAAGACGCTTGCTATAACGCATCAAGGTACGCTGGAAATTGAGCAGTTGCTCCTCTCGTTTCTGCTTAGCGAGTCCGGTCATGGCAAAGCAAAAGTCCTTGCCTAATGTCTCGCGGACAAGAAAGGTTTTTCCGACACGGCGTCTGCCATAGATCATGACGAACTCTGGGTTGCTGGAATCAAAAAGCCGTTGCAACTCCATTTGTTCATGTTCTCTACCGATTATTTTCATACCATCTATGATTTATTTCTGGCGGCAAAGGTACAAAAAATATTTGATTCCGCCAAAAATAATTCAATAAAAATGCAAAAAATCTTCATAATTCGGCAAGTTGAGAGTGTTTTGTTACGTGTTTTTTGTTGTATTTGTACTTGCCAATAAAAATCGCCGAGGTACATTCATTTGTTAAAGCATCGGCAGGGATAATGGTGCGGAGGGCGGAGCCAGATGGATAGGCGGATGCCGGCAGAGCAATGATCGCCGATGAGGAAAGGGGTATTGCGCCATAGGCCTATATTGGCGTACGCAGCGAGGCGGAAATCCATAGCGGGAGATGATGAGAAATAGTAGTCCCGCGTAGCGAAGATCCATCCGATCTCGAGCGCTGCGTCGATGCCGAAGGTGACCGGAACGGGTGTCCATCGCTCATTGAAATGGGTAGTCTTGAGCCCATGATTCGGCATATCGACAAAGGTTTCCATGAGGGCAGAATAGTCGGCTGTAGCCGTTCTGTCATATGATCGTTGTTGCGCCTGCAAGGCAGAGAGCGAGAAAGCCGGTCCGAGGGTGAAATAGAAGCGCTCCCATTGTCCGCCGAGCCGCAGAGGAAGCGCCAGTTGGAGCGCACGATTCGCGGTGTGGATATGGGTATAGGCCAAACGGAGCAGATAGGGATCGTTCTGGGCATCCACGGCAAAGAGGGAGTCGGTATAATCGTTTTGAGATCCGATGGTATAACGGAAAGAGGCTTCGAGCGAGGCATGAAAAAGAAGATGATTCTGCGTCAGTGCATAGCCGACAGCCAGTCCCCCTTCGGGTCCGTACGTCCGTTGTTGTTTGGCCGCACCCACGTGCGCTCCCACCGTAGCATAATGGGAGGTACGCTCTATTGCCCTCATCGGCCAGAAGAGGAGCAACAGGCATGCTATAGCCAATGCTTTTTTTCTCACCTCTTACGTCCTAAGACATCATAGACAGTATCTCCAAACCGAATGAACAATTGTCCATTATGGAAGAATTTCTCTGCTCGTGGCCGGTTGTTTATTTCCTCGTTCATCCATCCTTCGGTAGAAGGTTCCGGTAGTGGCATGGGTTCGATAACGGGTTCTACGACCGGTTCGAGTCCGGGTTGCGGATCGGGTCGTGATTCCCCTTCATGCGAGAAATAGAGATACTCCATGCTGACCTCAACGCCTGCGGTACCGCCGTTATCGGAATGGAAAGAGAAGATACGTCCGGAATAGTTAATCAGCGTGGTGCCTGCAGCGAGGAACGATGACATCGGTATATCGTATTCAAACCAGGTACCATTCTGCGCAACGGGGAGCAATGCTTCCGTGAGTTGATAGCGTGCGAGTTGTGCATTATTCTCCTTATAGAGAATGAGGTTGATCGGACGATAAGCAGAAGTAGTCCGAATGCGGGTATGCATGATCCATGAATCATCCACATTTGTGAGATCGACCGGCGTTTGCGCCGCTATATCTGCCGACCACCATCCGTTGGTAGGAAGGAGCGTGAGGAAGGAATCGGAGGTCTTGCGCGTTGTGTTATTGCCGTACGAAGCGGTCAGGTAAGCCGTCTGATCGAGCCTGTAATCGGTACAGTTCATGTTGGTCGGTAAAGGCGAACCGTCATTGAGCAGGTAGATACGTGTCTCTTGTGCCGGATCGCCCGGAATGACCGGAATGGGATCGGATGCGGAAGACTCGTTAGTAAGCATGAGGGACGGCATGGTCCATTCGCCGGCGGAAGCATCGGATAAAGAGGTGAAGGAGCAGAGCACATCGGTCGGGTCATGATAGACGCCGGGTGTCATGCGATAGAGTGGGAGGCAGAGACGATTCCATGTGGTGCCATCGCGAACGAGGTCTTCTGCGCGAAGGGTATCCGTATAAGCCAAGGTGTCGTTAGGCATAAAGAGCCGCACGACGAAGTCTCCTTCTATATCCGTACGGATCTGAGCGATCAAGTACCAATCGTCGTTAACATCCTCCATCGGACAATCGGCAGTACGGAGGATCTGTTGTGCAACGGGCATGTCGGTATCCATCGAGAAATAGGGGAAGGGGATATACGACCATTGCATCCATCCCTGCGCACGTACGTCCATACGCGAGGAATAATCGACCACGGTATAAGGCGTACCGCTGAGGGGAGTACGGCTGTTGGTGATGGCATAATAGCGTTTGGCGGGTTGCACGGTACCGGGATCGACGCCTGCCGCATCGTCGGTAAGGTAACAATAATCGATGCCGACAAGATCGCCAGCGTAGCCGAGATCGGAGTGGATCTGGAGCAGTCGTCCGGAATAGTCTGCCGTGAAAGCAGGCATGACCGGGAATTGGGAAAGGGGGATGGACAGTTCGACCCATTCTCCGTTAGCCGGCACTTTGGATACCGGAAGGGGATAGCCGTTGGCTGTACCGGCACCGGCGAGCACGAGGGTGAGGGTGTAGTTGACGGTGCGGCGGATCTTGAGTTTGAGTACCCATGACTCATCCACTGCGCTAAGATCCAGCTTTTGCCCTTTATTGGTCTCTACCATCACTTGCCACCAGCTGTCAGCACGTTTGGTAAAAAGCGCATAGCGCGCTTGTGTATCGGAGTAGATATTATTGAGCGACAGATGCGCGAGACCTTTCTCCGGCCTTAAGTCGACGGTCCGGACATCGGATGGAAGGTCCTGCGCACGAAAGAAGTATATACGATTTTCAGCGTATAGGGCGAATGTCATGAAGACAGCTATCAACAAGCACCAGATGCGTTTCATGGGGGCGAATGCAAATTATTGCGTTAAAGTAATATCATCAGGGACATCTAACTCGACCGGTTGGTATTCGCACGAGCGAATGACCACTCCGTCATCTCGTGTGAGAAGGACGGAATAGAAAGCGGTATAATCCAATCTTGTGTTCTCTCCGGTATAGTAATAGGAGCCGGTAGCTCCGGGAATAGGTTGTCCGTTCTTGTACCATTGGAAGGCGGTAAAGCGGTATCCGTCATTGCCTGCGCCTCGATTGTAATGCTCGTTATAGACAGCGAGTACATCATTCCATTTCTGCGTAAAGACAGTATGGGGATATCGGACGGTGAACGCAATCGGGAAACGTAGCGTCTCGCAATCAGGCATCGAAGGCGTGAACGTGATGACGGCGGTGTATTCGTTGGCATACACGTTCGCGGGCAGCGGTATGACGATATCCGATCCTATTATCGTCAGCGGACCATCCGTAAAGCCGGCTTGGCGTGCTTTTGCATCGAAGGCGATGGTAGCGGTATAATCGCCATTCCGGGTAATGGTAAGCGGTATATGGAGCGCCGTTTCGTCTCCGCATATATCGGCAGGGCAAGTCAGGTTGGCTTGTACGCAGGAGCGGACGATGACATGCAGGGCCTGGGCTGTATCGCATCCTGCGACAGGTATGCCTTCATACCGGACAGCCGTCCATACGGTATCGCGGGTAGTGGTCGTATAGGTACGTCCGTTGGCAGGCCATGTATAGGACTCTCCTTCTTCGATCGTCACTTCGGTAAGGGGTATGATTGTCTGCCGGGCTTGGATGACGAAATGGAACTGTTTGTCTTCCACCGTACAGTCTTTACTTTCCCCTTCGACGCGGTATTGCCCGGCTTGGGCAACAGATGCCATATTGAGCTTGAGCGTATCGCCGGTATGGATGAGTCGGTCGTTATGATACCATTTGAAATTTCTGACTCCGTCAGGAGCCGTAGCGACCATGGTCACTGTTTCTCCTTCGCAGAGCACAAAGACGGTATCCAATCGCTCTTCATCGACGAGCACATCGATAGCGGCACCGTTGGCATAGTTGGAGAAAAAGCCGTAGGTGAGTGTTCCTTGCGGGATAGAAGCATGATCGACGACACCGAGTTGGAACACACCTCGTGTCGATTCCAGTTCGATAGGCATGTCCGCCGGTTTGGAAGTCACATTATACGAGATGTATGACCATGCGCCGTCCGTTCCGGGGATGGGTTGAAAAGAGGAAGCTGGAATCTCATTGCCATTCATATAGAAGTAAGCTATATTTGGCGTTTGCGTAAGGATATTGAGGATGGTATAGTCACTATTGGGAATGCGCTTGTAGGTCACATGGTCCGAACCGGTACAGAGCATCTGCGGTAAGACCGTTCCTCCGGATTCACCGTTACGGTTGGTGAGTTGGAAGACCTGGATATCGGCATCGGCATGGATATAGGTGACACCGGTTATGATCCGTGAGACGGACTGGAGCGAATCCAGCATGAGTGTCTCATCCCCTCCGGCATTATGGAGCGTGATGGAGGTAGAAGGATGGAGGGCGAGGATATAGAGGCTCTCGTAGGAAGAACCGGCGAGCGGAATGACCGTATAGTCCGTCCCTGCCATATCGACCGGAACGAGTTGTTCGCCTACGGCATCCTGTCCTGAGCCGGCAGCGACAGAGTCATCGGAGGTAGTGACGGCAATAGGTTTATCGGCTGTCACGCGTGTTCCGATAAGGTGGGCTGCTGCGGCAGTGGTGGACGCTTTGACGGCATAGGTCTCTCCTTTGTTGAGCACTACGGTGATGGGCGTAGTGGAAGACGATCCATCGTCATGAATAACGGGTTGGGAGGGCGTGATGGTGACGGTTGTGGCATCTTCGGTAGCTACTATCTGGATGCTGTTGTTATGACTCTTATATCCGCTATAATCCGCCTGATTGGCATAGCGGTTCTGGGACATGATTACAAAGTCCAATCCGAGCGCATTCTCCCCCTTGAGGGTATAGGCTTCACCGTTGGCATGGGTGATCTGGTAATAGGCACTGATGAGATGATCGGCTTCGATATACATACCTCGTTGGGAGATGACGTTGTAGGGCACCTCTATGTTCGCTTCCGCATAGGATTTATGATCGGTCTTGGGCGCAACGATGATGTCGCAGTAACTATGGGCCATGACGGTGGTGTCGCATAAGACGCGGGCACCGTTAGCAGGTTGTGACACCACGACATGGGCATCCTCATCGTAGGCAGAGAGGATGAGATGAAAATCCGCCTCTCCGGTATGATGGGAGTTCATCCAAGGGGGCGCGAACCAGAAGCGCTGCGACACCTGCCCTTGCACGCATAGAGCGCACAGGAGCAGGGTCAAGCAACTTATCCAACGAGGTAGCCGTTTCATATCAGAAAGCGTCTGTCGGGTCTATACCGCTGGTATTATCATATTGTAAACCGGCGTTGTTGCTCACCATGAGTACCGACATCAACTCGATGTCAACACTTGTTGTTTGCGGGCTAAAATATGTTTTCATACGTTTTATTTATTTCAGATTTTTGATTTGTGATCTACTGGTCGATTGGTCAACCGGTCGACTGGTTTACTGGATTTTTGCACCCATTACATTGTACTTCACACCGTCACGGATGATATAAAGAACGCCGTTCTCGATAACCTTTGTACATTGTACATCGTCACTTTGTACATCCTCGATAGCGGTAACGGTCTGCTCGTTCTGGAAGCCGAAGCGTGCACGTTTAGCGACATGAGCGATGGTCGAGGTCGTCTCGAAATACGCGCGCATACCTTTTATATTCGCGGTGTTGTTCGGCCATGAGAGCGTATTGTCAGCACCCAACAGGAGGATGGAATGGCTCTCCGCAGACTGCTCGTTGATCAGTTCCGGACTGAAGACACCCTTGAAGACGATAACACCGTCGATGACTGTATTGTTCGGCTCTTTGTTGATCGTCACACCGGCGATGAGCGGATTCGCTACATTATTAGCGGGTTGGATGATATACGGCACACCGGCTTCGATAGCGTCCACGAACTCAAATCCAAGGTAGAGCTCGTCGCCGTCTTTCATATGAGCATTGCCCAACTTACCGATGGTAGTACCGGCACCGAAGATAGCCTCTACTTGCTCCGCGCTCAAATCGAACGGAACACAGAAGGTATTGTAGCAAGCATTAGTGAGCGAGCGGGTGAGATCGACTTCTACGGTCTGACCGTCGTTGGCCGTCAGGACAGCGGCATTGTCTTCGGTCTCGCTGATCGCAATACGTTTGCCATACTGCGTACCCGGGTCGATATCCGTGATATCATCCGTGAAGTAGATATAATCAATATCGAGACGTTCACCGGCGACTAGGCTATTGTCGATATGGATCTGTGCCGCTATCTGGTTAGCAACCAAGTAGGAAGCCGGAACTGCCGTACCAGATCTGCGTTCACCGATCTTCTTCTTAAGAACGATCCAGTCTCCATCGTTATAATCACGACCGAAGGGCTTGTCGGAATCACTGTTGTTGATCTGCCAGTTAGCAGCCCCATTACTCAGATTCAAACGGAAGCGGTTGAAGTCAAACGATAAAGTAAGCGTATTACGCATACGAACTACGATATACCAATCGTCGTTGATCTCATTCGCTACCGTTGCAGCCGGTTTGAAGTCAATAGCCGTCCAGTTAGCCGGCATGGTTACAGAGAGATAGTCTGCCGCTCTACTATCACGCGAAGCGCCGTTACCATAGGACAGATTACATTCCACCAAGGTACTTGCCAACGTAGCGGACGAAGGCATGTCGCTGTTGTCACCACGCATGAGGTAGAAACGATGCTCTACAAAAGCGGGAGTAGTGATATCTAAGACGATAGGATCTGTTTCATTGCCGTTCGGATCGGAAGCTACTACGGAGAATGTATATGTAGTCTCCGGCTGCAAGCCGCTGAAATGTTTCTCAACAGTTGTTCCTTGCGCAGCGTTAACCGCTACTTCCTGAGGCGTATCACCACTATTCTTAATAATATAACTGATGGTGTACGTTAGCGGGGTATCTTCATCCTCCGCATAAAGTTGGAGCGTAGTAGCGTTATGGGTAGTTGCGCCTGCTTTCTCCGTGACACTGAAGTTCACCGGTGCTGTAATGTCCACCATCGCAGGTTTCTCGTCCATCGTAGGATCATCGGTCAGATATGCATAGGCGATATCGATATAATCCGATGCTGTAGAACCATTGGCATGCATTTGGAAGATTGTTCCCGTCATCGCAGCCGTAAAGTTCAGTGTTTTGGATGAAGTAGACAGTGGCAATGCCAACGTTTCCCAAGAACCGTCACAAGCTAATGGTAAGTTAGAACTAGAGATCATCCAGCATTCGCCTGCATTATTGAGACGGAGATTATAACTGGTTTGAGCCAAATTGGTACGCATCTTGATGCAGAGATACCAAGTACTCTGCTCAACGATGGACATATCGGTGGAAGCCGAGAGGTTCTGGTTAAACGAGAACCAAGTGCCATTGAGCGCATAGTGGATATAATCCACATTGCTCGTTTTGACCATGTTATTGAGTTGGAAGGAGGTTCCAACACCTTCGCGAAGATCCACCATATTCACGCCTTCAATCTCTGGAATATCACCTGCACGGAAGAAATAGAAGCGATTTTTGAAAGCAGCCAATGTTTCAATTCCGCTGATGGTAGTCTCTGCAGGATTAGAACTTGGGTCGGTTGCTACCACTTTGAATGAATAACTCGTCTCAGGAGCAAGACCGGTAACCACTTTGACTGCATCTGCACCGGATGCGGCATTAACAGCACCGGAAACCGCTGTATAATCGGCATCACCGGCGGCTTTGTAATAGAACGTATAGCTGATGGGCGAGTTCTCGTCCGTAGCAGAAGCGGTCAGGGTAACACTCTTATCAAGAATATTGGATGCAGCAAGCGTCAATGACTCCGGTGCGTCGGTATCTCCTGCTACGGGAGCTACGGGATCCGGAACGGTCGCATCTGCATCGATGTAAATTTGAGAGATATAGATCACTTCGCCATTAGCAGCCGACATACGGAGCATCTCAGCCGCAGGGAATGATACACCGCTGGGGTTAATCATTCCGCTTTCTCCGTAACTATTCCAGTTATCCGTTCTGCGGTCTCCGTAAGCGACCGTCACATCTGCGAAATCATCTGCGGAAATAGATGCGGCAGGTAACTCAAATGCAGCACGGGCTGCGTTCCAACCGTTCTTGCAAAGTACAATCTGCACATTGTTGGCAGATGTCGCACGCTTCAGCACTACATGGATTGCGTAATTGTCCGTCAATGTCATCGTTACGGCCTCGTTGAAAGCGAAAGAGAAGTAATTGCTTTCGCATAAGCGCCCGGGAAGTCCGGTTCCGGTGAGGGACAGAATACCGGCATCGACAGATCCTGCTGCCGGCAGAGTCACTTTGCTCGTCAAATCTTCATACCCGTAAGGTACATCGCCGTAGATGGCGTAACCCGGGGTTTGAGCCCATAAATTGATGGACATTAGCGTGCTGAGGAGCACTGTCAAAAAGAGAAATTTGTGTTTCATAACGGAGTAAATTTATCAGTTATTAATATGTTGTTTCACATGCATAGTAAAAAGTCGCTGCAAAATTAGTACAAAAATACAACATAAATATGCTTTAATTGACTAAATACTTATCATTTTTGACACTATTTACAAAAAATGCTATTTTTTCTTGCATATTTCAATAAAAAGTACTACCTTTGCAGCCAAAATCCGAACTACTCATGAAAAAATACACCGATTTGCATTATATGCCCGTTACTCCTCGTGACGAACAATGGGGCATCATCTGCACGACAGCCGGTCATCAAACTATTTCACCGGGTGACCCTTATCCTCCGACAGAAAAACATCCCAACAACTATGTTTTCAAAAAGGCGGTAGGACGTACTTTAAACGAATATCAATTAGTGTACATTGTGGAGGGTGCAGGATGGTTTGAATCGACACATTGTGCACGAACGAGTGTACAGGCAGGTACTGTGATGATGCTTTTCCCGGGCGAATGGCACAACTACGCTCCCGACCAGAAAACGGGTTGGAAGGAATACTGGATTGGTTTTAAGGGCCGCTATATAGACGAGCGTGTAGATAACGGTTTTTTCAGTCCGGAGCATCCGTTGGTTGTCATCGGAAATGATATACAGGTGGAGGAGTTTTACTTGGAGGTATTACGTGAGGCGCAGTTTGAAAAGAAGAACTTTCAGCTATTGATTTCGAGCGTCGTTCTGCATTTATTGGGAACGATCGTATTTCGACAGAACATGACGCAATACGAGAGTACCGATATAGCCGATAAGATCGAAGCCTCCAAGCAGTTCATGCGCAAGCATACGGGTGAGGAGTATTCTCCGGAGCGTGTGGCTCGCGAGTTGGGATTCGGCTATAGTTGGTTCCGCCGGATGTTCAAAGAGTACGTCGGTATCTCGCCTGCGCAGTACCAATTACAATTACGCTACCTCCGAGCGCGTGATCTGCTCAAAGGTAGCGATTTGACGATAACGGAGATTGCTTATGAGTTGGGATTCAGTTCCGGCAACCAGTTCTCCACTTTCTTCAGCAAGTATTCGGGAATGTCCCCGCGTCAGTTCAGACAGCAGGAATAGGTTCCTGCCTTGTATTCTTTCGTTTGTCCGTTTGCTATGACGGTAGCGGTTGTGCCTTCGGGGATGGAGAACGTCCATCTGCAGGTATCGCCGTCGTAATGCCATTCGGAGCGGATGAGTCCGGCAGCAGACTGATAGTCGGCATTGACTGAACCGAGGCGTTTGTCGGGAACGGGCGCGAGGATAATATGTTTGAATCCGGGTTGTGCCGGATCGGATTGTATACCGGCCGCAGTCTGCCATAACCATTGGCATACGCATCCGTAGGCATAATGGTTGAAACTGTTCATACCGTTGGGAGCCATTCCTTTTTCTATCGTATAACTGTTCCATCGCTCCCAGATGGTGGTTGCTCCATTATCTACCGAATAGATCCAACTGGGATTCCGGCGCTGGAAAAGCAAGTCATAGGCGATATCAACCATACCGTTGTCGGTAAGGGTCTGCATGAGGATCGATGTGCCGAGGAATCCCGTTTGCAGGCATTGGTTGTGCGCTTTGAAGTTTTCGCGCAGGCGTTCAATCATATTTTGTTTTGCCATACCTTCCACCAAGTTATTATGCAGCGTAAAGAGTGCGGGAGTCTGCATGGTATTGAGGATGGGTTGTTTGAACGAGCCGTCAGGCAAGAGGAAACGCTCTTGCATGTATGCTTTCGCATCTGCTGCCATACGGATATACTTGGCGGTATCCTGTCCGATCGCCCGCGCCATATCCAGCATCATACGGGCATCGATCATCCAGTACGATCCATAGAGGAAAGACCAGTACTCTGCGGCTTCAGGTCGCAAACCGTTGGCATCCCATGGTTGTCCCGTGAAGGACTCAAGGGCTTCGTAACTGAGCCAATCGCCCCATTGATAACCGCCGTTGTCTTCAAAGAGGGCATTATGGTCAAAGCGTACGGTAGCACCATGATCGATGTACCGCTCCATGGAAGCCCAATGCTCACGGATGAGGGCGGTATCTCCGAACTGCTTATAAATCGTCCACGGCACGATGATACCGGCATCGGACCAGCCGACACGCGCCATATCGACATGACTAGAACCATATTGACCGAAAGGCGCTACGCCCGGATACCCGCCGTTCTCTTTCTGCGTGTCTCGCAGGTCGCGTAACCATTTGCGGAAGAACGCATCGGTATTGGCGAAATAGGTACCTGTCTCACAAAATACTTGGGTATCAGCCGTCCATCCAAGGCGTTCGTTACGTTGCGGGCAGTCGGTAGGGACAGAGAGGTAGTTGGATCGTTGTCCCCAGACGGTATTTTGGATTAAGCGGTTGATGTCCTCGTTACCGGTAGTGAGTTGACCGATCTCCAATTCGGGAGTGATAGAGGATACGGGAATAGAGCGTACGGAACGGATGCGTACCGTGCCAGTAGCGGTGATGCTCATATACCGATAGCCAAAGAAGGTACACTGCGGATGGTATGTAACCGGTTTGCTGCTCTTGGCAAAGGTATAACGCAGAGTCACACCTGTATCGGGAATACGGAGGTTGGTGCGATGAACGGATCCTTCCGGTCCATCCATGCCGCGATGCTTGGCTCCGAGGCTGTCATTGATGAGTTCACCGGGTTCGCACGTGACGGTCACTCCTTCAGCCGCCTCAAAGACGAATTCCGGTACTGCCGCGCAGTTTTGACCGAAATCCAGCACAAGGGTCTCTTCCGGCAGAAGGGTGATGGTTTGGTTCGCAGTATAGGAACGATCGATGATCACTTGTCCGTAATGCAAGGAGTCCGCTTGATCAATCAGATGATAAACATATGCCTGTTGAGGCGCGAGAGCCAAATCACGGCGCAGGTAAACCTCCGCTCCGTCGGAAGGCAGGATCTCGCCTTGGAACTCATGATTGAGGACCGGCGTGGCCAGTTTGTCAGGCGTGTCATAACCCATCGGGATACGCGCGTCGTATTCCTCACCGTCAAAGATAGCAGCATGGATGACGGGTCCGGCTATGCCTGCTTTCCAATGGATGGTGTCGGTACCGAAGCATTGTACCGAACCGTCTTCATATCGGATTTGGAGCACGGCTCGGAAAGCACATTTCTGTCCGTACATGCCTTTTGTTCCTGCTGGAGTGATGATCTTATCCGCCCACCATCCCGGTGACACTTGTGCGGCAAGAACGAACTGCTTTTGGTTTTTGACCGCCGGAGTGATGTCATAGGTGAAGGAGCGTTTGGTTTTGGCATAATGCGTAAAACCGGGTTTCAGCACCTCCTTACCAACCGGGGCTTCATTCACATAAAGCTGATAGACCCCAAGGCCGGTAGTCATCCAGAGAGCCGATTGTATCGGTTTTTCTGTCATGATGGAAGCAACGAACCAATTGGCACCATCAGCAGCACGACTACCGTCATAGACCGTATCGGTGATGACCGGAGCATTGGCTACAGATATCCATTCGGACAACTCCCATGCCTCGTCGGGAAGAGCATCCGTGCGTTCGATACGCAACTCTATGCGAGAGCAAGAGAAAGCGATGAATGTCACAAGGGCTAAGAGGTATTTTTTCATATTACTGGAGTTTTGTACCCATTACGTTGTATTTCACACCGTCACGGATGATGACGAGTTGGCCATCTATGATGGATTTATGATTTATGATTTGTGATTTATGATTCTCGAGTGCTTCGGGATTGGTATCGGAAGAAGCGATGAGCCAGTTTAAGTCGCAAGATCCGGCAGTGATGCGGAACTCGACAGTCTGCTTGCCCTTCGGCAGCGTGACGGAAACCGTATGGTTTTGCCATTGCGTCCAAGCGCCCGTGGAAGGAATCTGGATGGTAGTGAGATAGGTGTCATTCGAATAGAGGTCGCACCAAGTCGTTTGCTCTCCGGCAGTACGGAGGGTGAGTTGGTACTCGCCGGCATCGGGTACATCGATCTGGTAAGCAAAGCGGCTGCCTTGTCCCGTATAGCCGACAGACAGATTCCCGTCGATATCGGTAGAAGTAACGAGTGATATATTCTCCATGGAGATATAATGTTCGGCTTCGATGCGGGTATTGGTAGCATGGAAGAAGGTAGAGTCGTAAGACGACATATTGGCATACACTTGCCCCAGCATGGTAAGTGATTGTTTGTCGGAAGCTACGAGATCCGTAATGATTCCCCCGCGGCCAAGGAACCACGCGTAGCGATAGACGTGCGGGTCGCGCTCCATCCAGTCAATCATCTTAACCATGAATGCACGTTGCTCATCGGCCGTACCGTTATCGCCCATGCCGTTCTTATCCATATTAAACTCAGTGAGCCAAACGGGTTTATGGAATTGCTCCCACAGCAGGTCGATACTGCCTTTGACGGACTCCATGGCACCCATATAAAAATGGATCCCGATATAGTCCACACGGCAGTCGGTACAGGCAGCCAGGAAATCGCGCAACCAGTCGTATGGTGAGTTATAGGTAGTACCTCCCTCTTCGACGCACCATCCGCACCAGTTCGGGGCGGGCGATACGAGTTTGAGGTTGTATTCATCCGCAATGGCCTCCAGCGCCGGCCAAGCTGCTGCGGCTTGCGAAGGAGTCATGTTCGCCTGATCGCGAAAGTTAGGTTCATTGAACGCAAGCAGGTATTTAACATTCGGATGAGAGGCGAGGAATTGACGCAATTGGTTGGCGTTATAGCCGCCATTCCATGTCATAGGAACGAAGTCCACGTTTGCAGATTCAAAATCAAAGTATGTGGAGTGGCTCCAATCATAATACCACCCGGCTCCTAAGGATAGGTTCGTAAGGGCTTGATTGGAGAATTTGGATTGATCAACTCCATATCCGCGCTTGTAGCTTTGCGTTTGTGCGCAAACCAGCAAGGGAAGAAGGACAAGAACAGAGAGCAATAAACGTTTCATATATTAATACAATTTGGTTCCGATAGTATTATATGTACCCGTCGGGGTAGTGATGAAGAGTTGGCCGTCAACGATGGATTTACGATTGGATGATTGACGATTGACGATTTGGTCGATAGAGGTCGGTTGTCCGATGCTGAGCCATTCGTAATAATAGAGACGCGCTTTGGACAGGAGTTTGATTCGATGCTGTCCGGCCGTCAGGTTCACGGGGAAAGACTGAGTTTGCCAATGATCAAAATCCTCCGTGGAAGTAGCTGTCGGTTGAAGTGTAGCAACGAGCACATCGTCCTCATAGACTTCGATCTTAGAACCGGATTTGCATGCTATATGCATACACAGATCGTATTGTCCGGCAGCAGGTATATCCACGAGGTACTCCGCCCATGACCCTGTGGACATATCCTTGAGCATGAGGGTATTCGTATCATCCGTGGAAGGAAGGATCGTGAGGGATTTCCCGTTTTGATAATGGGCAGCGGGAATTTTCTCATTGACAGGGTGGTAGTACGTAGAGTCAAAAGAAGACATGCCGACATACACTTTGCCCAGATCGGAAAGGATTCCTTCCCCGACATCGAGCAGGTTGATTTGCCAAACGCTGCTATAGGTCATGAACCATGCATAGCGGAAAACATGCGGATGCTTCTCCAGCATCTCAAGTTCGGTAGTAAGGAACTTGATATGGTCTTCGGGAGTGGAAGATCCGCCGGCATTGCGGTTAAACTCGGTAAGCCAAATCGGCCGATGGTATTTATTCCAGAACTGATCGATGACTCCTTCCAAAGCTCCCGCCGGCATGTAGAGGTGGATCGCGATATGATCTACCCGGCAGTTAGGGCAATAGGAGAAGAACGTATCATACCAATCATAGGGATCGGTATATTCGTGGTTATCATCCTCATCGCGCACAGAACCTCCCGGAGGGCCGAAATTCAGCGCCGGTCCGACGAGTGTAAGATTGAACTCATCGGCGATTTGCTCCAGATACGGCCATTGCGATGCCGCATACTTGGGTGTCATGCGGGATTGAGAGGTGAAGTTAGGTTCATTGAACCCGAGGATGTACTTGATGGACGGATGCTGCTGCAGATAAGCGCGAATACGATTGCGCCCGTTTTCATTATCCAGTCCTCCTCCCCATACCATCGGGATATACTCCATGTTAAGGCTTTCCCAATCATTGGCGATCAGGGCGGGCGCAGATGAACTCCAGTTATAGAACCAACTCATACCCGGAGCGAGTACCTCGTAGTTGGCGCGATAGCCCATGTTATTGGTACCGGCACCTCTTTTCTCACTGCGCGGTTGTGCGGCAAAAACAGTCGCGACCATGCACAGCGCGCAGAGGATGAATGAAATTCGTTTTGTATTCATTGTTGTTTCAATTTGAGTAAGTATAGGCGGTAATCAGCCGCCTATACCTGATATTACAGTTGTGCACCAAGCGCGTTGTATTTCACGCCATTCTTGATGATAACCATTTGACCGTTCTCAATGGTCTTATGTGCTTTTACTTGATCCAAGACGTTTTCAATAGCCTGCTCGTCGTCATTGCCATCGGTGAAGTACCATGCGTCAATGCAGAGTTGGGTAGTAGCTGTGTTGTCGTTGGTAAGCAAGTTGAACAGATAACCCGTTGTGAGGGGTTGTGCAAAGGAAACACCCTTGTCGAAGATGTCGTACATAGGCACCTCGATGGTCTGCCAAGTCTGGTTGTCTTTCGGATCTACCATAGCCGCCAAGTCGAGCGTGCAATCGTCTTTAACAACGGTAAGAGTCCAATAGGGCACATCGGTTTTGCAAACGATGACCATTTTCCAATCCTCGGTGATCGCAGAAAGATCGAGTGAGGAGTTAACAGCCCATGTTGCTCCGTAGTAACCGGAAGCAGGTGCACCGGTGTTATCCGAGTGGCACATGAAATAGAGGTAGCTGAAGCCCGAAGGACCGGCATCGGAGCTGGACTCCAGAGAGCAAGTGAGTGACTGATCACCCCAGTCACGAATCCAAAGCATGAGTTCCGTTTTCTCCATGATGGAGGTGTTGGCACTTGCCGGAACGGCACGTTCGTCACCCATTACGTAGTAACGTGCTGCGAAGGATGAACCTGCTACGAGAAGCATAAGTCCCAAAAAGATAGATTTTTTCATACGTTTAACATTTGTTTGGTTAATAATAGGAGTTTATTATGATCCCCAAGGGATTTTTATTTAAACACATTCGGATATCTCTGCATAAAATAGACCGGCGTACAACTCCATGCATGGCAAGCGGAGTTGGCAGGGAAGAAGTCATAGGGAGAAAGGAAATCATCTTTCGGGTCATAGGCTTCCCAATAGGTGTCGGCTCCCCGTTTGATCATACCTCCCCAATAATCGACGAGATACGCTTTGGCTTCCGTATTCATGCCGCACATAAGCATTGCTTCGATCAGATAATGCGTACCGTACGGCGTACCGGGCATAAGGGAATGAGGCATTGCCAAGGCCGTTTCTAGGGCTTTTGCTCCTTGTTTGGCATTCAGTATCCCACTTTTGACGGCCCACGTTTGTGCGAGAATAGAGACTTGTTTATTCGGTCCACTAACCATCACTCCGCGTTTAGAATCATACATGAATCGGAGGGCTGCAGTGCTCATCTTCCGGGCAATAAGGGGATAATGCTTCACCTCATTTTCAAGTCCTAACATCTTTGCCAATTCATAGGTCTCTTTTAGCGCAAAGACCGTAGCACATTGCATAGGCGTAGAGACATCCAGTCCGTCCCGCCAATCGAAGAAAATCCATACTTGCCGTTTATGTATATCAAAGATATAATCGTCATTGAGATAGGATAATGCATCTTCAATCTGCCGTTTGGCAACGGGCCACAAGTCGAGTGCTGTCTCTTTGTCCTGCGTATCGATGAGATACTCTTTGAGCGTAGAGTTCCACAACAAGGAGTATGTGATCATATACGAACTGTCCTGTGCATGCGGGGTAGGACGCTCGAAGATATTACTTACGATAGTACCGTCCTCGGCCACTAAGCCGGCAAAGAGATAGAGACAGCGGCGCGTGAGATCAAAATTCCGGAAGCTATACCTGTTTGCCAATGACTCGAGATAAAGGTCTCCAGCCCAAAGGCGTTGATCCCGTTTGGGTCCATCTTCATAAACTGTCTGCATGCATTCGCGGAGCGTCTCGATACCCACGCGGTATATGGCATGCTCTTCGTAAGACAGTCCGTCAGGTTCCTCTACTTGTTCATCGCCCGCGGAAGAGACGGCATCGAAAGTCACCCTGTTGAGTGCACAGTCAAAATCCATGCTGGCGCCGATCACTTCGATACGCAGATAGCGTCCAGCCAGACGTCGCGGCAGTGTAATGGATTGGTCCACTTCAAAGATATTGATTATCTCATCCTGCATCCATGCGCGACTGAGCCATGCTGTCCAAGGTTCCAGAGGAGTATTCATTTCCGCCGGCAGTTCTCCCATCATGAGCCTAAGTCTGATCGGGGCATCCTGGCAACGGCGTAAGGTCTTGGTAGAAAGCGACAGATATCCTACCATATGCCGTCCGAAATCGAAGGTGAAAGACTGTCCGACAGCTAAGGGACGTTCATAGACGGTTTGAGGCGATAAGGAAGAAACATCATATCGCCATCCCTGGAAAGCAGCCGTGTCCTGTACGGGTTCGACCATACGGACGGGTACGCAAAGCGTATGGTGCAATGCGGGTTTTGCTTCTTCTGCCTTACGCAACCATTCTTGCTGGGGTGCGAAGAAAGTAGTTGCCAAAAGGATAAACAACGTTTTCATATATCAATATGTTAGTCCAAAACCTATATCAAACAGGGTTCGTGCGGGTTGTGCAAGACCTTCCCGATAGCATACCTTATTGGGATCACCGTCCGAGGAAGGAAAGTTCGCAGCGCTGGGCACGTCGGCATAACGCTCATAGAAAGGCATGGGCAGTTTACCGGCGGGAGCCACCGATCCAGTAAGCACATCGGTGATGGCATGTCCTGCTTCCTGACCGGGTAACCACGCCATCAAGATGGCATCCACGTAGGGAACGATGTCTGTCAGTTCGATACCGGATCCCATATTCAGCACGAGCACGACCGGTTTTTTCTCTGCATGAAAAGTTTCCGCTGCATCCATGACCATGTTGCGCTCAACCGAAGTCAGATAATAATCTCCCTCGACCAGTTGTCGATCCCCTCCTTCTCCTGCCATACGTTGCAAGGTGATGACGCAGATATCGTTCTTTTTCGCCATACGACGCAATTCCGTTTTGGTCCATTTCAATTCACTCACGTAAGGCATGAACCATGCGGATTCTTGCGGTTGCACACTTCGTGAATGTCTGATATGCGACAAGTATCGCTGTTCGGGTATGGTATCGAGCGTGAAGCCTTGCTCTGTAAGCGCTTGGCTGAGCACCACTTTGTATGCTTTGGTGACCGCTCCGGAACCGGTTCCACCGGTATAGGTATCATACGATCCTTTCCCCAAGAGAGCTATTGAGCGTGGGGCAGGAGCAAGCGGCAGTGCGCGTTCGTTTTTCAGAAGCACCATTCCTTTTGCAGCCGCTTCGCGCGCCAAAGCCGCATGTGCTGTCAGCATCTGATGTAGATCCGTATTATCCGGATTGGTTTTTCCCTGATTGATAAAACTCGGACATTTGCGAATGATACGCAGTATATTACGCAGGTTGCGATCGAGTACCGTTTCTTCCAATCGTCCGTCCCGAACCGCAGCGATGAGGGTATCAATCTGCTCTTGCGTACCGGGCATGAGCATGTCATTCCCGGCTTGTTGCATCCGGATCGGATCTTCTTCCGCCCACCAGTCAGTCATCACAAAACCGTCAAAACCCCATTCTCCGCGAAGTATATTGGTAAGCAGATACGTATTCTCCGAGGCATAGACACCATTAATCTTGTTATAAGCCGACATGATGGTCCATGGTTGCGCATCGCGTACCACTTGTTCAAAGGGTTTGAGATACAGGTCTCGCAAGACGGTCTCATCTACCTGCACATCAATACCATTGCGGAATGTCTCTTGGTTGTTGACCGCAAAATGCTTGACACAAGCGCCTACGCCGACCGATTGCACTCCGCGTACGTAGGCAGCAGCCATTTGACCGGCTACCAGTGGATCGGAAGACATATATTCATAGTTTCTTCCGCACAGCGGATTGCGCATGATATTGATGCCAGGTGCCAAGAGGATGTCCACACCGTAATAGCGCATCTCTTTTCCGATAGCCTGTCCAACACGATAGACGAGAGCGGTGTCTCGTGTTGCTGCCAGAAGTGCTGTTGAAGGGAATGCCGTACAAACACTATCAATACGCAAGCCGACGGGGCCGTCAGCCAGAACAATACTCGGTATGCCCAAGCGCGGAATAGCATAACTGACACCGGCTGCACCGCTCACTTTACCTCGCATTGTTGCCGTATTGCCTTGATAGGTATCCCAGTAACCTTCGGGAACCGGTTCGCGATGACGCGTAGCAGGAGCTGCCTCGGGAACGAGGTTCCAGTCCTTACATGTGCCGACGAGTAGCGACACTTTCTCCTCTAATGTCATGGCTGCAATGACACGTTCGTCGGAAGAGCGTCCCAGACGAGGAGTGCAGCCGCATAAGAATGCCAAAAACACTATGTATATTGATTTTCTCATTTAGCAGGAACGAACTTATGTATCCAAGCTTGGTTGCTTCCTTCTTTGTATATCTTAGTCATCAGTACCGAGTCATTGAGTGTGAGGATGGTGTAATCATGTTGTCCCTGGCACTCGCTCGGTATAGGAGGCAAAAATCCGTCGCCGGTTAAAAGCAGGTGATACCGCCCGTCTTTGGTATCCATCGGAGTCAAAATCTCCCAACTCTCGGTATAGTCGGCACATTCGAACTCATTACTGTCCAAACCCGAAGTGCCGTTTGTAATATGACGATAGGTTTTCTCCGCATTGAGGACAAAAGTAATCCGATCGTCATAGACGCCGTTATGACTTCCGCGTTCGGCTGCCCACCAGTAGTCTGTAGCGTACTCAATAATCCAAGTCTTGATGTCAATCAGGCCGTAATATCCTGTTTCTTCCGACAACATCCATGTTTTACCTTCGTCCGCATCGCAACCGCCCGTGAGCGCAGTGTATAACTCGTTTTCACACACCGTTTCGTCCATCGCGTCTATGGTGAAATGCACCTCTACTCCGGGCGCCATTCCGTTTTTGTTATAAGCGGCTGCCTCTACGGTATAGTTTCCGGCAAACTCAAAGCGTCGATCTACGCATTGCTGTGTATAGCGTTTTGTGCCTATTGTCCAGACGGCCACCCATCCCTCGGCTACGTCCATGATAAAATGGACCATATTCGGATCTTCCGCATCAACGACCGCTCTCGGGTTCATTGCCGCTACTACGTCTGCATTGGTATTTGCCTCCAGGGTCGGAAGATCGTCCATGAAATTCTTGGGCTTACAGCCGATCATGATCAGCAGCACCATCAGTAGGGTATATACAACAGATTTCTTTTTCATACTATCCATCATTTTAATATCCGGGGTTTTGTTTCAGTTTATAGCTACCTTCGGTACGGTCAATCTCCAAAGAGGGTATGGGCAGGTATTTCCAATTATCATTCCACACTCGCGAATAATTGCCAATATCATCCGAACCGCTCAGAATAGCCGATATGTCGCACGGTGTCACATCGGCTGCGTGACTCCAACGAACGAGATCCCAGAAACGATGTCCTTCCGCAAGGAATTCCAATCGGCGTTCTTGCATGATGGCTTCCATGGAAACCGTCACGTAGTGCGGACTACCGGATTTGTAATCCTCATCGGGGAATGCACGTTTGCGAACCAGATTGAGATTGGTTTGCGCTACATTGGTCCATCCTTTTCTCCAACTTACTTCTGCCAGATTCAAAAGGCATTCCGAATAACGGAAGACACGAATATTGTTATTGAAATTCAATTCGGGATCGTATGGACAATCGTTATATCCTTTACGCGCCGTATATTTCTTGTTATAGTAACCGGTATGGTTGGCCCTTTCTGCCCAAGATATATTTATTCCCAGCGAGTCCTGTAGCATCTGCTTGCGTGCAGCGATATCAATAATTCCGCCATCTCTACGTTGATCTTTTTCGTCATAGAGAAGCCATGCTTGCTTGCGCACAGGACCGAATCCCCATCCGTCAGCCAACTCAGGGTCACCGTCCAAGCCGTTTATCCCGATGAATTTCGGATAGATCGTTCCTTCTCCGCCTTGAGGCCACGACCATGAACCGGATTCAGAGCGGTGATTGATCTCCCAGATACTTTCTGATTTATTCATTGACTCCGGATTGGTGACAAACTCATATTCACCTAACCATATCCGGTCGAAGTCTTCGCACAACATGAACATTTGGGATTTCTTGATAGCATCCATGTCGTCGTAAACCTGGTCAAAACGAGTGATGTCATTCTGATACAAAACGACTCTGGCGCGTAGCATTCGTGCTGCAAAGATTGTCACTCTGCCCCAATCGCTCTCAGCCGGTCGGTCCATTAAACGATAGGTTCCGGTCAGATCACTTTTCTCGCAGCAATAATCCAAATCCGCCATGATATGGGGATATACCTCATCTGCAGTGATTTGCTGTGCGAAGTAAGGCGCTTCCAACACATGGTCGTAATAAGGGATATTGCCCCAGAATTTCCACAGCCAATGATAGTACCATGCTCTCAAGAAGCGAGCCTCTGCTTCATATCGTTCTGCAAGAGCAGGATCAATATCGGTCACATTAGGCAGATTATCAATCACTGTGTTGCATCTTTGAACGCCGGTGTACATACACTCCCACAGCGACTGAGGGGCATCAATTGCCATCATCTGGAAGCGTTGCATTTGATGGAAAAAGTTGTCGGACCCTTTATCTCCTCCGACATAGATGTCATCCGCTCTCAGATCACTGAGGAACATGAATTGGTTATATCCCCCGTAATAGTCCGTCCATTGCAAGGGGTCATACGCACCGACAAGTGCTTTAAATATCTGTGCTTCGGTTTTGTAATAATCATCCAGCAAGTCAGCCGATGTGGATTTGATATCCAAAAAACTGTCGCCGCACGACGAGAAGCACATCGTTCCGATGAGCAACCCGATAATATACACATGTTTCGTTTTCATATTCTTCCTGGTTAGAATACAACATTTGCTCCTACACTGAGTGTTCGACTTTGCGGGTAGCAACCGGCATCAATACCGATGCTCGTACCGCCCGAACCGATTTCCGGATCGAAACCGTCATAAGACGTAAAGGTAAGCAAGTTCTCCGCAGAGAAATATACCCTTATTTTCTGGAAATGAATCGTCTTCATCCATTTCTGCGGCAAAGAATAACCGAATTGGAGAGTTTTCAAACGCAGGTACGATCCGTTTTTGATATACAGGTCACTTGAGCGCCAGTTATTATTCGGGTCTTGCTCCGTGACACGCGGAATACGTGTACTGGTATTTGCACCGGTCCAGCGCTCCAGCATCCAAGCTGGCTGGTTGGAAAGGGAAAGATCGGGACGACGCGTAGCATCAAAAATCTGATTCCCTGCTATTCCTTGGAAGAACAAGCTCAGATCGAGTCCGTTCCAATCAACGCTGAACGTGAATGCATAGGTAATATCCGGCATACCTTTACCAATTTTTGTACGGTCGTCATCATTGATTTGTCCGTCTCCGTTAAAGTCCACAAACCGTACATCACCCGGATGAGCATTCGGTTGGAGTAACTGCCCGTTTGCGTTGACATAACTGTCTATCTCCGCTTGCGTTTGGAACAAACCATCCGTTTTGTATCCGTAGAAGAAGGGATATACCTCACCGTTCAATGCCCGACTGACAACACCAACGCCTTGTACGTTGTCCAGATTGCTGGATCCTGTTTCATTGCCATAGTCAATCAGTTTGTTTTTGAGGTATGTGATATTTCCGGAGATGTCAAAATTAACCGGTCCGGCATGGAATTTATAGCGCAAATCGGCTTCTATACCCCAGTTCAGCATTTTACCGCCATTCGTCCAAGGTTGCTCAATACCTACATAACTTGGTAGCAGGGCCGGCATCAACATGTCTTCCGTCGTTTTGTAGAACCAATCCAGATTAAAGGTAAGAGCATTACTCAGGAAGCCAAACTCGATACCGACATCAGTCTGACGGCTTGTTTCCCATTTGAGATTCGGATTGGCGAGACGTCCCTGCCGAACACCCGTGATGATGGCTTCTGCTTCTCCACGACCGAAAGTATAATTGCTTCCGCTCACGATGAGAGAGGTATAAGCGAAATCGCTGATGCGGTCATTACCGTTCATACCCCATGATGCGCGGATCTTCAGGCCGGAGAAAGCTTCCGGCACTTTCTCCCAAAAATCTTCATGGGCAATATTCCATCCCAAGGAGAAAGAAGGAAAGAGTCCCCATCGGTTATTTCGACCGAACTTGTCCGAACCGTCGCAACGAAGCGAGCCTTGGAAGATATAGCGTTCCTTATAGTTATAGTTGATTCGCGCAAAATAGGATGCATTGGCACTATAGCTGCGTCCGCCACTGGTGCGCTGATCGTTTACACTACCTTGCGCATAGTCAATGGTAGCTTTATAGGGGTCATTGCTAGGGAGGTCATATGCCGTTCCGCTCACATAACTATAACTCGTTTTGGATGCCGACTGACCTAACAAGAAACCTATCTCATGGCCGGAGAACTCATGGTCGTAGAACAAGAGATTCTCTACTTGCCAAGTAAAAGTACGGCTTTGGGAAGATGAAACGGAACTATTGATTGAACTTCCCGCTCCTCCTGAACTGAGATAATACGGATAGCCGTATCCGTCATAGCGTCCGAAATTAAAATCGGTATTAAAGCTGGATTTGAATTTCAAACCGTCGTATATCTCCAATTCGGCAGTCAAATTACCCGTGAACCGGTCGCTGTAATTCCATCCTCCCGGCAATTCGAGACTGGCAATCGGATTTATGACCTCACTCATGGTGATATTCGGTATGGAATACACCCGTCCGTCTTTATCCGTGACGGCCGTCGGATATTTGGTCAACACGGCATCGGGATCGGACGCATAGACAGGTTGTGTCGGATCAATCAGCAATGCGGATCCCAAGGGAGAATAGAAAGCGGAGTTTTCCGCAATGCCCGTAGCCGCTACGTTGGAATAGCTGATATTACTGGTAAGTGTTAGATGGTTGAGCCATTTGCGTTCGTTGGTGTCAATGATTTTATATACATTATTATCGCGCACACTATAGCGCGTGTAATTACTGCGCTTGAAGTTGCCACCGACGATACCTTGCTGATCAAAATAACCGAAACTGACGAAATAGGTCACATGCTTGCCACCTCCGTTGACGCTGACCTGATGACTCTGCACCGGTGCATTGTAATTAAAGAGCTCATCTTGCCAGTTCGTTCCGGGATCGGTAGTGATAACCAGGAAATAGGGCGTTGATCCATCGTTGATACGCGATTCGTTCAAAATGGTCTGATACCAAGGTCCATTGAGTACGGCTTTCATCTTCCATGGGTTCTGCCATCCGATATTCATATCATAGTTGATACTCACCTTCTGCTCAAACGATCCATTCTTGGTTGTTACGAGGATGACACCGTTCGCACCTTTGGTACCATAGATAGCTGCCGATGCGGCATCCTTCAGCACCTCAATGGACTCGATATCCGTCGGGTTGAGATAATCGATATTCCCCACCGGCATACCGTCCACGACATAGAGCGGGCTGGCATCGTTGATGGTGCCGATACCGCGAATATTGACACGTGTACCGGCTCCCGGTTGACCGGAGGAAGAAGTGATGGTAACACCGGAAGCTTTGCCTTTGAGCATATTATCCACACGTGTCGGAATCACTTTCTCCAAGTCATCCGCCGTCACTTTGCTGATAGCCGCCGTGACGACCGATTTCTTTTGGGTACCGTATCCAACGACCACTACCTCTTCCAAGGCTTGCATGTCTTCACTCAAGAGCACCCTCTTCGCTTTGGAAGCGGGCAACGTCTGACTGACATATCCCATATATGAGAACTCCAGCACGGCCTCTTGAGTCTGAACGGACAATTCATATCGTCCGTCCATATCGGTCACCGTACCCACAGACGTTCCGCGTACCAAGACGGCAGCACCGATGATCGGATCGCCGGTTTTGGCATCTACTACTTCTCCTGACACTTGAACTTGAGCGAAGATAGGTATCGCCAAGAGTGCCATTCCAAAGATGATGATTAAACGTTTCATATACTTGTTCGTTATTTATGATTCAACAAGGACGCGATTTGGGGAGATGGAAAATCTCCTGTACATCTTTCATTGCTTGGTCAGACAAGCCTTCAGGTTCTCCTCCCATCGCGCGGGCAGACATGAAGATGATAGCCGCTTTGTTCAGTACATCTACCTGGTCAAAGGCATCCATGATATCCTGGCCTACGGCAAAGACACCATGCTTTTCCCACATGGTAACATCGTAATGTTGTATTTGCTTGAGTGTCGCTTGTGCCAGTTCCATTGAACCCGGTACTTCGTACGGCACCCATCCGATGCCTAAAGGAGCAAAAGCGAGTGTTTCGGGGATCATGGACCACAACGTACGCGTCATGCTTTGACTGGCTTTGAATCGAGGTAAATGAGACATGGCCACTAACTCAATCGGGTGGGTGTGCAGAGTTGCCTTATAACAACTACCGGACTCCAAAAGATAATTCTGCACCATCAGGTGCGAAGGCAGTTCGGAGGTAGGCATGACGGGATTATCGGCTATGATTTCGTAATGCGCAGCATCGTCTGTGATACGGATGATAGCGCCGTTGCCCATCGGATCACGCGCTAAATCGCGCATCCGTTTTTGCGTGCCCTTGGCATAGAAATAATGTCCCTTTAACATAGGAAGTGTCGTGCCGATAGCGATAGGTTCACTCAGCGCAGGCATAGATGCCCACTGCGGTGTAGCAAACTCCGTGACACGCACCGTAATATTACCGCCATTCCTTTCTCCCCAACCTTTTTGCCAGATATATCCCGCTACTTCGGCTACTTGGGCGATAACGTAAGCAAATTCCTTATTTGTATCCAATATACTCATACCAATTGAGGAATAAAACTACTGATTATTAAGATCACAATACCGATGGAAAGCACTATTATAGTTCGTTTGGAACAGCCTTTCCATTCTTTGAGGAGAATGCCCCATAGATTGGAGAATACCACGTTCAACGCCATTAAGATACAGAACGAGAGCGTCATGAGTTGCGGGCTCTCCACCAAGAAACCTTTTCCTAATGACAGACCGAAGAACTGGCTATACCATAGTGCTCCGGCGAGTATGCAGAACAGCAGGTTGTTTGCCCAAACATGTCCCTTACGGTAATCTCCGAAAGTATGATTCTTTGCATTCTGCCATAAGCAATACACCATATTGGTCACGAATCCGCCCAAGGTCACCAACAATGTAGCCGGCAAGGAACGGAACATGGCATTCGTGCCCTCGAAGTGAATATCTGCGCCGAAGGTAAGTCCTACATTAAAACATCCGGACATAAAACCTGCGAGGAGAGCAATCACGATACCTTTGCCAAAATTGAACTCAGTCTTATCGGTCTCTTTGTCGTTGGCTTTTTCATGACTTTTCATCGCACCCGCTACACCAATGACAGCGATTCCGACGAGCGTCACAGCGACACCAATCAGGACAGCTGCTGTTAACTGGGACAAAGCATTCATCTCCGGGAAGAATACATGCAACAACACAGGTCCCATGATCGTACCCAAACCGGCGCAGGTGCCCAAGGCAATACTCTGGCCTAAAGCCACTCCAAGATACCGCATCGACAGGCCGAATGTCAAACCGCCGACTCCCCACAGTACTCCGAAAAGCACCGTCATCCAAAGTTGGAAAGCAGGAGCACACACCAAAAGGTTCGTCAAACTCTCTCCGGCCGGAACGGCCAATAGGGCTCCGCAAAGAGGGAAGATCACCCACGCAAAAACACCCTGTACCAACCAATATGACTCCCACGACCACTCGCGGATGCGATTGATCGGCACATAGCAGCTGGATTGGCAGAAAGCGCCGATGGCGATGATCAAAAGGCCAATAAAGATGTTCATGGTTTATCCGCGTTTGCTGGTTATTTCTTTTTCGTATTGCTCAATCTCAGCAATGAAATCCAATCCTACAGGCACATTGTTGCGAACACAGAACTCATCATATACAGCCTGCCAAGGAAGGCTCTTCTCCTCCTCCATCCATGCCAATTTCTGGAAACCACGTTCAGCTATCTCATGAGTATGGATTGTTTTAACCGGTTCTAACAAAGCACGAAGCATACACCGCTGGGCGGCGCGTGAACCGATGACGTATGCTCCGATACGGTTGATGCTACCATCGAAATAGTCCAAACCGTAATGTACTCTATCTGTTGCACCGGCACGAACAATCTCTTGGAAGAGTTCTAAAGTCGGGTCATCCATGATGGTGACATGATCAGAATCCCAACGAACAGGACGGCTGACATGTAACATCAACTCGGGCACAAAAAGCAACATACTCGATACCTTATCTGCCACTGACTCCGTCGGATGGAAATGACCGGTATCCAATGTGATCATTACGTTGTTTTTTGATGCGTAAGCCGTATAGAAATCATTGCTTCCCACGGTCATCGTCTCCAGGCCAATACCGAATACTTTACTCTCCAGACTCGGTTTCTCCCATGGGTATTTCTCTTTCAAAATCTCATCCAGACTCTCTTTGAGCAGACTGCGATATAGCAGACGATCCACAGTCAGATCTTTGGATCCGTCATGTATCCATAGATTGATGATGCACGGATCTTGTTGGGCTTCGCCTATCGCATTGGCAATTGCCCGACAGCGTTTCATATGCTCAATCCAGAAATCACGGATGTCCTTATCCGGATGGGAGATGGTCAAATTGCCCGACTTGGGGTGGGAGAAATTCGTACTGTTGAAATCCAGTTTGGTATCGTGCTCACGAGCCCATTCAATCCATCCGCGGAACATGTTGATATCGCATTCGTTACGGTCAATCATCTTGCCGTTAAATTCTCCATAAATCTCATGCAGGTTGAGCCGGTGGTTGCCGGGAATCAGACTCTTGGCTTTCAAAATATCCATTCGCAGTTCATCTATGTTTCTCGCCTTGCCGGGATAATTTCCGGTAGATTGAATACCGCCGGACATAGCACCTGCTTTTGGTTCAAAACCACACACATCATCTGCCTGCCAACAGTGCATAGACAGATGGAAATCTTG
This sequence comes from uncultured Bacteroidales bacterium, assembly GCA_902780235.1. GTDB lineage: Bacteria > Bacteroidota > Bacteroidia > Bacteroidales > Paludibacteraceae > Colicola. The sequence goes on from CACZEL010000013.1 coordinate 30,391, forward strand.
CATTTGACGAAGCACTTGCTCCGTATCGACACCTAACGCGGCGTAACGCTCTTTGGCAATCTGATATGCCGCATGTACGAGTTGATCTTTCATATTGAATATTGTTTGTTTTTTTGCATTTGTACTTGTATGTTTCCCAGTGCTGTCGCTTCTGCTGCACCGGTAATTACCGGCACACCTACGGCTTTTTCCGTCAATTGATTAAGGTAAGTGTTCCGTGCGCCTCCGCCGATGATATACAACGATCCAATCTCCCACAGAGCCAATTGTTGTAACATACGGAATACTTCTCCGTAACGATAGGCCAACGAATGGAATATGCATGCTACGATTTCGGCATCCGTCATGGTATGACCGTTACATACCTCATCCAGCATACTCGAAGGATTAGCAAAACGAGCATCGTCCGGATTGAACAAATGCGTAGGTTCAGTTATTGTCTTGGCCATCTCTATCAGTTGTGGATGGGAATAGTCTTTCCCTTGGGCCGCCCATTCCTTGCGGCATTGCTCAAGGATCCACATGCCGGTGATATTCTTCAGCACCCGAACCGTCCCTTCTATGCCACCTTCGTTGGTAAAATTCATCTGCTCACTCTGTTTGTTGATGAGAGGATGATCTGATACGATACCCATCAGACTCCATGTTCCACTGGACAGATATGCCGTATGTTTGCCATCATACATACGCGGCACGGTAGCGACTGCACTTGCCGTATCGTGACCCGCAATAGCTATGACCGGGATGTCGTATCCGAAATCCGCAATCTCAGACTTCAGCACTCCGATGCGTTCTCCCGGCATCACAAGCTTAGGGAAACAAGACATACGTGCACCGCAAGCTTCTACCAACAGCACATCTAGTTCACGCGTATGAGCATTAAGCAACTGAGAAGTTGAGAGAATGGTATATTCGCATACCATTTTACCTGTCAGCATGTAACTCACATAATCAGGCATGAACAGGTATTTATCCGCTTGCTCAAAGGGTGCATAATGTTGCGTATGGCAGGCATAGAATTGGAAGATCGTATTGAAGGGCAAAAATTGGATACCTGTTTTTTTGTAGATAAGCTCGCGCGGTACAATTCGGAAGAAATCCTCCATAATTCCATTTGTATAAGGATCTCTGTATGCTCGCGGGTGTGCAATCGCACGTCCCTCTTTTATATAAACGACATCCACCCCCCAAGTATCCACACCTATTCCTGATACATGTAGATCTTTACGATTCGCCAACAAGCGAAGACCCTTTTGAATCTCCTTCATTAGTTTATCGATATCCCAGAAACACATTCCATCCCGCTCATACACTTGGTTGGAGAAACGATGGACATCTTCCAGAGTACGGCCGTCAGAAGAAATAATGATACGACCGCTGGTGGCTCCTAAATCTATGGCACAATAGGTATTTTCCATGACTTATCAATTGACGGTGCAAAATTACAATAAAAATCTGAGATACACATCTTTTTGTTGATAAAAAAGTTTTGCTTTTTGATTTTCTTTCGTTTTTTGATATTTTTATCTAAAATCGTTTCTATTCCTAATACGTTAAAGAAAAATGCCATCTTTTGCAACGTTTCGGTACGTTTCGAATCAAAAATACACAAAAAATACGAAAAAATGCACTAAACTCTTGCGTAATTCAAAAAAATGTTGTAATTTTGTGCCCGATTTTGTAAAGTACATTTATCAAAACATATACATACCATGCAGAAAAGGAATTTATCCTTTACACAACTCTTCAATCTGAGTTTTGGATTTTTCGGAGTTCAAATCGCGTACGCGCTTCAGAGCGCAAACATCTCCCGCATTTTTGCTACTTTGGGTGCAGACCCTCACACGCTGAGTTTCTTCTGGATTCTTCCGCCGTTGATGGGTATGATCGTGCAGCCCTTGGTAGGTAAGTATTCGGACAAGACCTGGAATCGTCTGGGGCGTCGTAAACCGTACCTGCTCGTAGGTGCGCTGATCGCCGTTGCCGTGATGCTGCTGCTGCCGAATGCCGGTAACTTCACCTTCACGCAGTCCCTCTTCCTCGGTCTGAATGCCGCGATGTGGTTCGGCCTGTTCAGCCTGATGTTCCTGGATACCAGTATCAACATTGCCATGCAGCCGTTCAAGATGATGGTAGGCGACATGGTGAACGAGGAGCAGAAGGGTACGGCGTACGCTATCCAATCGGCGCTGTGTAACGCCGGTTCGGTGGTAGGTTACCTCTTCCCGATCTTCTTTACATGGATCGGCATTGCGAACACCGCTCCCGAAGGCGTCATACCTGATTCCGTCAAATGGTCGTTCTATGCAGGCGCAGCGATCCTGATCCTGTGCTCGCTCTATACCTTCGCTACCGTCAAAGAACTCAATCCGCAGGAATACGCGGAGTTCCACGGAATAAGCCAAGAGCCAAAAGCTAAGAGCCAAGAGCCGGAGAAGGGCTTTATCCAATTGCTCAAGGAAGCGCCGTCCGCATTCTGGACGGTAGGCCTCGTGCAGTTCTTCTGCTGGGCAGCGTTCATGTATATGTGGACCTATTCGAACGGCGCTATCGCCGCCAACTGCTTCGGTTGGGATGAGATCAAGGCCAATGCGGCCGAAGAGGCATTCCAGATCGCCGGCAACTGGGTAGGCGTGGTGTTCTGCGTGCAAGCCGTAGGTTCGCTCCTCTGGGCGGCTTTCCTGCCGAAACTCGAGCACTGGTGCGGCAACAAGGGCGCTTATGCGATCTCGCTCATCGTAGGTGCGATCGGATTCATCTCCGTCTATTTCGTACATGACCAATACGTCCTCTGGCTCAGCTACGCCCTCATCGGTGCCGCTTGGGCTGCAATGTTGGCGCTGCCGTTCACAATCGTCACCAACGCCATCAAGGGAGGAAACATGGGATATTACCTCGGCCTGTTCAACTGCACCATCTGCGTTCCGCAGATCGTGGCAGCCCTCTGCGGTGGTTTATTCCTTAAATATATATGCGCGCACGTACAAGCCGGCATGCTCGTTGTAGCAGGATGCCTCCTGATCTGCGGTGCGGCAGCGGTCTTCGCCATTAAGGAGAAGGAATAATCGAGACCTCGAGATCTCGAGATGACGAGACCTCGAAAAGATGAAACTCAACAAACACAAAATAACTAACAATCATTATGAAAAACAAAACACTTTCCCTCAGTCTGATGGCCATCGCGCTGTTGCTCAGCGTAGCCATGCAGGCGCAGATTACGGGTACCGTTTTGGAGCCGTCGGGCGATCCGGCTATCGGCGCCAGCATCCTTCAGATCGGTACAACCAATGGTGTGATTACAGATTTCGACGGTAACTTCGAACTCAACGTTCCGGAAGGTACCGAGCTGCAGATCAGTTACATGGGCTTCCAGACACAGACCGCCGTTGCCAAGAAAGGCATGGTGATCCGTCTCGTAGAGGACACGCATGTGCTGCAGGAGGTGGTAGCCATTGGTTATGGATCCCAGAAGAAAAAAGAGATCACCGGTTCAGTTGCTTCTGTCAAAGCAGAGGACTTCAACGCCGGTGCAAAACCGAATGCTGTCGGTTTGATCCAAGGTAAGGTAGCCGGTTTGAACATCAGCCGTACGACCTCTGACCCGACTTCTACCGGTTATAACATTCAGATCCGTGGCTTCTCGACCCTGAGCGGTTCGGCTAACAAACCGTTGTACATCGTCGATGGTATCCCGACGGACAATATCGACAACGTAGCGCCGGAAGACATCGCTTCGATGGACGTCCTCAAGGACGGTTCGGCAGCTGCTATCTACGGTACGCGTGGTAACAACGGTGTCATCCTGATCACGACCAAGCGTGGTGCAGCCGACGGCGGCGACGCTCCGAAGCTGAACGTGGAGTACAGCGGATATGTATCCGTTTCCGCTCCGCGCACCAACACCGGTTTTGCTACTCCCGAGCAGTATCGTAACCTCGAGACCCTCTCGGGCGGTAAGATCAAACCGGTTATCTACACCGACGCGAACGGCGAGAGCTACAACACCAACTGGATGCAGGCAGCTATGAAGCCGGCAGCTGTGATCACCAATCATAACGTTGCTCTCTCGGGTGTAGCAAAGAACTTCAGCTACCGCGGTTCGGTGAACTACAAGTATGCAGAAGGTCTCGCGCTCAACACCGATCGTAACGAGATCATCGCTAAGTTCGCTGCGGACCAAAAAGCATTGCAAGGTTGGCTCCAACTGCAATACGACTTCTCGTACATGCACTACAAGAACAACTACGACTGCGGTGACTTCAAGCAAGCAGCTACCCTCAACCCGACGTATCCTATCTATGATAAGAACAATGAATCGGGCTATTTCGAACCGAACGGTTCGGGTCAAGCGAACCCGATCGAGGCTACGAACCTCAAAGAGTCGAACGCATATGGTAACTACTTCCGTGGTTCGGTTAAGGCTACCGTGAATATCAAGCCGGTTGAAGGTTTGAAAGTCAACGTATTGGCTGCTTTGGAAGAAGGCGACAACGCCAGCATGTGGTACAACTCGCAGAAATATCATGACAAAGAGTCTGCCGGTATGGCACACCGCGAGAGCCACAACTCGTTCAAACAGTTGTACGAAGGAACGATCGACTACGTAGGTTCTTGGAATGGTCATAACCTGACCGCTCTTGCCGGTTTCTCGTATCAGCACGAGCTCTACGACGGTATCAGCGACATCACCAACTCGGGCTTCCCGACGGATAACTACAAGTACTATTCCTTGGGTGACGGTCTGACCGACAAATCGAAACTGACCGTTGCTACCTATCGCAACAGCAATACGCTGGCTTCCGCTTTCGGTCGTATCAACTATAACTACGACGAGCGTTACCTGCTCTCCGTTTCTCTCCGTGCTGAGGGTTCGAGCCGTTTCGGTGACAACCATAAATGGGGATGGTTCCCTGCTGTCAGCGCCGGTTGGCGTATCTCGGGTGAGAACTTCATGAAGGATCAGGACTGGTGTAATGACCTTAAGCTCCGTGCCGGTTTCGGTATCACGGGTAACAACGCCGGTGGTAACCTGCTCTCCAAGCAGTTGCTCTCGCAAGGCGGTACGTTCTGGTATAACGGCGCATGGATCGCTACATACGGCGTAAGCCGTAACGCAAACCCGGATCTGCGCTGGGAGAAGAAATATGAGTACAACGTAGGTATCGACTTCATGTTCCTCGACCAACGCCTCGGCGGTAGCTTGGATCTCTACTATCGTGACACGAAAGACCTGCTCTGGGACTACGATGTTCCGACTCCTCCGTTCTTGTTCGGTTCGATGACCGCTAACTGCGGTGAGGTCGTTTCGAAGGGTCTTGAACTCGCGTTGACCGGTGTTCCCGTTCGCACGAAAGACTGGGAGTGGACCTCTACTTGGACCATGGCGTTCAACAACAACAAGATCAAGAAACTCTCCGGTACCGTTATGTGGGAAGGTCATGAATATGAACTCCAATACAGCGAGAAACTCGTCGGTGGTGTAGGTGAGAACGGTTTGATGGGTGTGAATACCCAGAAGATCGTTGAGGGCGAGTCCATCGGTACTTTCTACGGCTACCACTGCATCGGTATCTCCGACAAGGGTAACCTCATCTACGAGAAAGACGAGAACGGAAAGAACAAACTCCAGAAGATCGGTAACGCACAGCCTATCATGACCTACGGCTGGAACAACACCATCCGCTGGAAATCGCTCGATATCTCGCTCTTCTTCCGTGGCGTTGTCGGCAACGACGTGCTGAACGTAAAACGTTGGGCGTACGGTCCGCAGAAGTCGCAAGGTCTGAACGTATTCATGAAAGACGTAGAGGGCTTGGCTAACGGTACCGCTGCTTATCGTCAGGGTGTCTTCTCAGACTACTACCTCGAGGACGGTTCGTACCTCAAGTTGGATAACATCACCGTGGGTTATACCTGGCATTTCAAAGACAACAAATACATCCAGTCTTGCCGTCTCTACGGTACGGCCGAGAACGTATTCACCATCACCAAGTACTCGGGTATCGATCCTGAGGTCAACACGATGAGTGTGGATGCTGCCGGTATCGATAACTCCGGATTCTATCCTTCGGTTACCAATGTGCTGGTTGGTCTTAACCTCACCCTTTAATACAAACTTAAATGAAGATAACAATTATGAAAAAGTCATTAATACTTGTATTAACCGCAGTTGCTATCTTGGCAAGCGGTTGTCACATGCTCGACGAGGAGGTTTACGGCCAACCTACGGCTGAAGAACTGCTGGCCAACGAACAGAACGTGGCTAAAGTAGTCGGGCAAGCTTATTCGGAAGTAAAATGGCTCCACGACCACTGGGGATACTGGGGCATCAACACGATCTCTTCCGACGAGTGCGTTAACCCCGTTCGTATTCCGGGTAACGACTGGAACGATGATGGCTACTGGAAAGGCTTCAACGACCATTCCTGGACCGCTAACGACCAGTCTTTCGAGTTCGTATGGCAGTACTCCAACGCCGGAGCCGTGCTCTGTAACAAGATCCTGAGCCAGCTCGCAGGCATCCAGAACTCCATGGATCCCGCTGTCTATGCCCGCTTCACGGGTGAGCTCAAGGTGCTCCGCTGCTATTACTACTACACCCTCTTCGACGCTTTCGGACGTATCCCGTATCAGGAGGACTATTCTGCTGACCGCGTTCCGCAGGCTGACACATGGGTCGTATGGAACAAACTCGTGACGACCCTCGAGGCTGAGGCTGACAATATGCCTAAGATCACCGATGAGAACCGCGCTGAGAACTACGGCCGTTGCTCGCAAGGCTTCGCTTACGCACTGCTCGCTCGTCTCTATCTGAACGCGCTTTCCTTCGGCGTTACACCGGAGAACTGCGGCATCGAAGGTATCAGCACCGATAATGATTTCTATCAGAAAGCGCTGGACGCTTGTAAGAAAGTGATCGACAGCGGTTCGTACACCATCGAGGATGATTTCTTCGCTAACTTCAAGATCAACAACGAGAACTCGCGTGAGAACATCTTCGTCATCGTAGAGGACGGTAACGCTTCGTTCGACTATCGTGACGTAGCCGGCAAACTGTCCAACAAACTGCGTATCACCATGCTGACCCTCAACTACTGCCACCAGCAGTGCTGGGGCCTGAAGGAGAAACCGTGGAACGGCTTCTGCGCTCCGACGGACTTCTTGGCTAAGTATGAGTACGGTAAAGACCTCCGCGGTCCTTGCGATAGCCTCAAGGGTACCCACGGCTGCGACGGTTGGGGTTGGTTCCTTGGCCCGGTTTACAAAGATGAAACGAGCATGGATACCCTCGTCATGACCGATAAGGGTAACCTCAAAGCTTGCATGAGCGCACGCGTGACCTCGCTGACCGAGGCAACCCATAATGACGGTGCTCGTCTGCTCAAGTACGAGGTAGCCAAGAACGGCGTGAACAAATATTGCGACAACGATTTCGTGCTGATGCGTTATGCGGACGTGCTCTACATGGCTTACGAGGCTGCTTATCGTCTGGGCGACAGTTATGCAAACACCTTGCTCGCTGATCCGGACTTCATGAAGATCCGTACACGTGTGAACATGCCGGCTTATTCGGCGCTCGACCTCGACGAACTGCTCGATGAGCGTGGCCGTGAGTTCGCATGGGAGATGGTTCGCCGTCGTGACCTCATCCGCTTCAACAAGTATTCTCAGGGCGAATGGCAATTCAAGAAGAAAGCGGCTGATAACCACTGCGACTGGTTCCCGATCCCGCGTAAGATGATCGAGACCTCAGGCGGTATGTGGACCCAGAACCCGGGTTATGAAACCGATAATTAATCGAATAATTTCACGAAAGTGACTTTATACAATCAACATTTTTAATTAACTTAATTTATTAAACATTATGAAATTCAACAAATTGTTTTTCGCAGCTGTTGCTTTTGCAACACTGGCAATGGTAGGTTGTAAGAAGAATGGCCAGAACGAGCCGACTCCGGTTCCAGGTCCGGATGAGGAAGAAGTTCCTGAGTGCCCGGCTATCGACGCTCCGGGTGCAGGTAGCACGACGATCGCTATCTACGCTGAGGTTTGCCCGCGTGGCTGCTACATCGTAGGTAACAGTACTCCTGCAGGTTGGAATGAGAAAGACGATCAGTCGCTGCTGACTCCGGTTCAGGGTGCTGACAACTGGTATTCCGTAACCATTCCGTTCTTTGATGACCTTCAGATCAAGGCTATCGCTCGTCCGTCTGACGAGGATGTAGAGCTCGGTTGGAGCTACCAATGGGGTAAGAACTACGATCCGAATGATCCGGGCGACCTCGACGAGAGCGTTGAGAACACCAAGATCCTTGCCGGTACCGGTGAGTTCGAGTATGAGAACCAAGGTCAACCGAAACTGATCCACGTTGCTGATAACGGTGTTATCTACATCTGGGTTAAGAACTGGGCTGCAAGTCCTGTTATTGAGGCTAAGAAACTAGAGACCGCTTGGGTTAAGAGTAACTTCAACAACGAAGACTGGGCTTGGTACGAGATGACCGCTAAGGGTGACGGCGTATTCGAGTTCGAAGGTATCTGGGGTGGTAACGGATGTAACATCAACGAGACCGGCACTGACGACGGTGCTCAGTGGTATGCTAATCCGGAGCTCATCGACGATCCGAAAGCTGGTGACAAAGTATTGGTTACCTTCGTTTCTGAGAAGATGGCTATCGGTCAACTCTCTATCAAACTGTTGGAGAAGGGTCAACACGATGTTGTTCCTGCTGGTAACGGTACGTTCGTTGTAACGGTTGCTAACCGTGAGTATACGGATGGTGACGTTTGTATCTTCACCGGTAACTTCGCCGAGAAGAGCTGGGGCGATTCTGACCGCGCTATGACTTACGATGCAGGTACAGGTAAGTGGAGTTGGACCGGTGAGTATCCGGAGGACTTCGAGTACAAAGTTATCTACAACGGCTCTTGGGCTGGTGGTAACAACGTGAAATTCGACGGCTCGAACTACGAGGCTACGTTCGAAATTCAATAATCAACCCGCTTGATTTACGAAATAGGTGCGCTTCGGTGCACCTATTTTTTTGTATATTTCGTAAAAAACGTAAAAAATAACATTTTTTATTTGCATAATTCAAAAAAATGTTGTAACTTTGCGGCATAATTGAAAAACCACGTCGTTTAACCTTTAAAATTCGATGCTATGACACTGGAAGAATTTTTACTCTATTCCCTGATTTTTGTATTGGTCGGCTTGATGTTGGTGTCCCTCTTTTTGGTTTGGCACTGGTTCGATGCACGCGATCGATTGAAGGTCGTTCGTGAGGCTACGCGTGAGCAGACGATCCATGCGATTCATCATGCGCACAACAAATGCCGTATCTTGCTTTACATCAGTTTTGTGCTCGCACTGGCGTACATCCCCGTGCCCTTTATCATGGGTGAGTACTACGGTACGGTGGCTTATCCGGGCGTAGTGATTTTAGCAGACTTGCTGATGCTCTTTACCCTGCGTGCGCGTGCGAAAGTGTATCTCGCAAGCATCGATGAGTATGTGAGTGCGAACGAAGAGCATGTCCGTGAGGCAGCCGCTCTGCGTGAGCAGCAGCGTGAGCAGTGGAGACGCGAAGCGCCGGAACTCAACAAGGAAGCGCAAGCGCAGATACAAGAACTCTTCGGCGGTGTCTATGATGTCTGGTTCCAACATGATATCCTCCTTGGCCGTTGCGTGCTGGCTAACGCTGAACTCGGTTTGCTCTATGCGCAAGGCGTTGTGCTGAAGTTCTCGGAGATCATGGAGGTTCGTCCGGGTCGTAAGGACCTCAAGCTCGTGACGAGCAACAGTCTGAGCCCCTTTGTGACGATTGATTTCGGTGCGCTGCCGATCAATCCTGAGACAGGAAACAAGTACATGGACGAGCTGGCAGAAAAGATCCAAGCTCTCATCCCATAAAAAAAAGAGGCGTTTGCCTCTTTTTTTTTACCTTTCACCTTTCACTTTTCACTTTTCACTTTTCACTTTTCAATAACTCTCTTCGTCGGAAGGGAAGCTGCTGTCCTTGACGGCATCGATATAGTCGTTGACTGCATCCTTTACCGTTCCGGCTAATTGCGCAAAATGACGTAGGAACTTCGGCTTGAAGCCTTGGTTCAGACCGAGCATGTCGTGCAGTACCAGCACTTGTCCGTCGCATTTATTGCCGGCTCCGATACCGATCACCGGACAACTGACGGCTTTGGTGACGCGCTCCGCTAACGCTGCCGGTATCTTCTCCAGTACGATGGAGAAACAGCCTGCCTCGTCCAACAGTTTGGCATCGTGCAGCAGTTTTTCAGCCTCCGCTTCCTCTTTGGCACGCAAGCCGTAGCCGCCGAACTGATTCACGCTCTGCGGCGTCAGACCGAGATGTCCCATGACGGGTATACCCGCTTGGATCATATGGCGAATGGCCGGCAGGATCTCTTCGCCGCCTTCTAACTTAACCGCATCGCATCCGCTCTCCTTGAGGATCTTGATCGCATTGCGTACGGCTTCCTCTTCGCTCACCTGATAGCTGCCGAACGGCATGTCGCATACCACGAGCGCGTGTTGGGCGGCACGAACGACTCCCTTGGTCAGGAAAATCATCTCCTCTACCGTGATCGGCAGCGTGTAGTTATTGCCGCAAACGACATTGCTGGCGCTGTCGCCAACGAGCAGTATGTCGATGCCTGCTTCGTCCACCAGACTGGCCAGCGTAAAATCATAACTTGTTAACATGGCGATCTTCTCGCCGTTCGCCTTCATCTGACGCAGTTTTGCTGTCGTCATTCGGCTATTTTGTACATGTACAGACATTATTATTTATGTTTTAATATGATCCAGATGATTATTGGCGCACCGAAGAGCGCGGAAACCGTGCTTATCGGTAGCGGGTAGATAAAGAGCGAGCAGAGGACATCGCAGACCAACAGCAGGCAAGCGCCGATAAGGACGCAGGCAGGGATGGTGATGCGATGATTGGAGGTCTTGAAGATCCCTCGTGCGATATGGGGAACGGCTACGCCGATGAAGGCGATCGGACCGCAGAAAGCGGTGACACCTCCGGCGAGCAGACCCGTTGCCAAGACGATGAACAGGCGCGTACGCGACACGTTGATGCCTAAACCTTTGGCATATTCTTCGCCTAAGAGCAAACCGTTCAGCGGTTTCAATGCCAAGAGAACAAACAGTGCACCGACCAGCAGGATAGGCACCATCAGTTGCATGTCGCTCCAACCGACGCTGCTGAGCGAACCCAGCGTCCAGACGATAAACAACTTCAGCGCATCGGGGTTGGCGAAGTTCTGCAGCAGACTCACCAAGGCGCCGGCGATAGACCCGAACATCATACCCACGATCAATAGACTCACATTACTCGTCACGCGTCTGCTGACCGCCAGCACTAACAACAGTACTAATGTTGCTCCTATGCAAGCTGCGATCGGAAGCATCAGTACCAGTGAAGCGGAACACATCGTCAGAAAAGCGACTCCGAGGCTGGCACCACTTGATACACCGAGCGTATAAGGTCCTGCCAAGGGATTTCGGAACAGCGTCTGCATGATCAGACCCGAGACGGACAAAGCGGCACCGGCAAGAACCGCCGTGATCGCTTTTGGGATACGGATGGCATGCAGGATATTTTGCTCCATCGGATTCAGATCGCCCCACGGCCAAAGCCATATGCTGCCGCTACATATATCCAGGCAAAAAAAGAGTGCCAAAAGCACGCCCAATCCTATAAATATTCCTGCGTTTCTCTTCATCGTTTGCAAAAACGATGCAAAGGTACTGCTTTTTTTTGATATATGCAAATAAATCTGCTATTTGAGTAGGTATTGTCCCTTATTTGTCTCCTATTAGGGTGCGTAAAGGGTAGTACAATGACTAAGAAATAACTAAGAAATAACTAAGTGACTAAACCTGAAAAAGGTTTACTGATCAAAAGACGCTGCAAAGGTACGAAAAAATATTGATATATGCAAATAAATGGTCAAAAAAAGGCCAAAATGATCCAAAAAAGAATGAAAAAAATGCACTGGCGAAAGTGGCGATATTGGCGATATCGCCAAAAACGTCAAGATCGCCATGCAAAAAATGACATGACACTTTTGACACTTTTGACACTTTCTATCTTTTTGATAGCTTTGCGTCCTATTGAACGTATCAAAATGTAAACAATCGTCCCCAAAATCGCGCGCATTTTTGACTTTTTGTAAGAAAGTGTCAAAGTGTCAAAAGTGTCAGTGCAAATTTTTATACAAGCGGCAAAATCGGAAGAGGATTTTTTATATCTGTCCAAAATTACCAAAATGAATCAAAAAATATTAATCGGCGAATTATGCGAATTATTTCTTCTAGTTAGTTGTAGATTTTGGTTACTTCCACATTTTCGTCTGTGGGTGATTGATTTGAGCGCTTTGCACAGCCTGCAAGGCAAAGAATAGCCAGCAGGAAAAGAATGAATTTTTTCATAGTTAAGGGTTACAATATTATCTATATCCGTTCTGCTATGTATCGCATAGGCTCTACACATTGGAATAAGGCGGAAGAAGGATATGGGACCTTTTCATGAGAACAAGAAGGGTGTATTGCGGATCTTGCTCAGGGAATGCGCCAATGAAAGAATTAGATGTTTCATATTAGTTTGTTGTTTTATTATTGAATCAGATGTTTCCATTTAGGATTGAGGAATAACTTGGCTGTCTCAAGAGGAATCTCAACCTCTTGCTCGCCTTCCACCCAACCACCTAAAGTATAATGGGTATAATGCAATACAAGTGAGGTAGATGTGATGGTAAACGATGCCTGAATCCAATTGTGTAATGAGATGTTAGGGTATTTGTCCAAGAGTGCCCTATGGACATAATAAGAGATGTCGTAGATCATCTGCCTTTCGGTATCTTCGTAATCTTCACTAAATATATCCATGAAATGTACCATCTCACCAGTTCGGGTATCGAAGGCGAAGTATTGTGTGTCCGGAAAATGATGAAAACCGCCGCCATACCAAGTGTAGTGGTGTCGCATTATGTACAAGCCATTTTGATTGTACGATGTTCTGCCACAAAGATGCTCAAATTGCCTACTCTGTACTCCGCCGTAATTAAAATACTCATCCGAATCATTGGGAACAATTAGCGGATATACCGACTTGAGTTCAATATCATTCGGCTCGATACGCCAGTATTTTGCCATCGCTTCATCCAATTGCGTAATTTGATAGTGCGCGTGCAGTATGGTGTCTATCAGTTGTTCCTGAATCTTTTCCAGTACTTTTTTATCCTTCATGCCTGTCGGGAACTCTATATCTAACTGTTGCAGAATCCCAATCGTATCCGAGAATGTAAAGACATGAAAATCATTATAGACATAATCTGTGAACGCTGTTATTTGCGGGAACGCAGATTTTTCAGAGCTGCTTTTTGCCTCTTTTTCAGTTACTATCGCAATACTATCTGCCTCATCGGGATTACTTTTTAACTTCGGTTTGCCGCATGAAGCTTTATATATTTTAATCAGGGATGATTGCACCCTCTTTTAATTCTATGCCTTTTAGTTTATCAGCATTTTGAGTGATTATCTCGCTAATGTTAGCTGATGGAACAGAACTCGTCTCACGTTCAATTGGAGTGTCGGATTTTAGAGGACGGTCTATAATTTCCCTCCTTCGTGGTTGCGTATCTGTGGACGCTCCATCAATAATGGGCCATCCTGTAGTATAAATACCAGAGACAAATTGATATTTGTTTATAATGACATCATAGACTCTACGAAGGACATCGCCAGCAAAAACAAGTATAATACCACAGAATACAGGGATGGAGAAAAATGAAATAAGAAGAGCGTCTTCTATACGAGGAAAAGCACCTAAGGGTATAATAAAAAGAGCACCTATGAAACTTACCAGATAAATTATTAATAGAATCTTCCCGAAACGGATACCCCACATCACTTGATTTTTAATGGTCGCTAAACTTTCCGGAGATTTTTCCTCGTTTCCTGTGTGGATAAGAATAGTTATTAGCACAGCTATAGCACTGGCAAAGGCGAGCATAAAGAAGAAGTTATTGAATTCCGGCATTGCGTCTATATGTGTTATAATGTTAAAATACCAACAAATGCAGAGACTTGCATAGTACAACAAATACGTCATAAAAATCACAGACGCAGCTAAAGCGAAATATCGTACAACCATTCCGGAAGTGGAGTTTTCGGATTTAGCATAGCAAAACCATAATGCGCCGGCTACAACAACAGGCACCATAAATTTATACCAAAAATAGTAAACCGGACGTTCAAAGGATAACAGATTTAATTCTCCAATAACACAGACTAATTCGCTGCATAGCATAAATAATGTCATCAATAGAACAAGTATTGACCAGCCATTTCGTTTCGGCATCTGATTAGGGAAGCGATATGCTTCGAAGAAAAAGATAGCCGCACTTAGAAGTTGGATGGCGAAGAACACATGACGCGCAATTCGTACAGGCATTGAAAAGATTGTGAGGTATGCCATACCAATTGTACGCCCCATGGCAAATTCAGCCAAGAAGAAGATAGCTGCGATACTCATGCCGATTGCGGCAATGAGGGTGGTTGTTTTGAAAGATGGTTTCATAATGTTATTTATTATTTGGTTAGCGAATCAATGACTTTCATAATGATGGTGCCACAGACGATGAAGATAAACATTGCAAGTAACATACTATCCCCCCTTTCTTCCCCAAATGAAATACCACAATGCGAAAGCGATAAGTCCGGTAATTAAAGATGACATAATTTCAAGCACTGGTTCGTGTCGGCGTAACTTTTAAATAATTATTATTCTGTCTTACACCTATTAATGCATAAAAAGAGCGAAAGGTAACCCTTCCGCTCAAAAAAGTTTCAAATTTGTGAATTATTCTTTAATAATCCCTCTCCGTTTGAGTTCAAAGTAACATTCTTTTGTAGCCATGATGTCAGCAAGGGCATCGTGGGCATTAGAGAACTCATGACCAAAGAGTTTGTAATAGAGTTCTTGTAATGATGGCCATTTATATCCTCCGAAATACGGATTTGGATTCGGGATTGCGCAAAAATCGGTTGACGATTTCATCGTGCAAATGCATGGCTTATCCATGAGAGTGACACTATCCATCCCTAAACGATATAATTCTGCTCCAACGATGTGTTGGTCAAAGTCGATATTGTGCCCGACTATTTGTTCTGCGAATGATAGATCCGTATCAAACTCGTCTAACACATCGTGCAATAAAACTCCTTCTCGTTCTGCTTTTTCGGTTGTTATACCATGCACAGCGGCTGCATCATCTGGAATACTAAATCCACCAGGTCGGATAATAAGTGATTTTTTCTTAAGTACATTACCATTCTTGTCTGTCATTATCCATGCTAATTGCACTAATCGTGGCCAATTATAAGAATCTGATATAGGAGCTTTATAGTTTCGCGGTGTACCAGTTGTCTCAGTATCAAAGAACAAGATAGAACCTTGCAACATTTCCTGCATCTGCTGTTCCATCAAACGTTGTTGCTCTTGAAATGCATGTGATGTTTTTATACTGCACGGCTTCGATTCTTGTATAAAATGTTTTGTCATTTTTTTCAAAGTATTAAGACTTTCTCCTTGAAGTTTTCTCACGACCGCTTCTTTTACTATTGAATCAGAGTCGTTCAAAAGCGATTTTAAAGATTCTGTGCTTTCAAGATACATTATAGCTTTACTTCTTGCGTAAGACGAAAAATAGAAAGAATCCTCCTTACAATAGATATTAACGTCCACTATAGACATATGAACAAAATTCCACAACTCTAAATAATCTTCTTCCTTAATTATATAATCTCGGAAAGAAGGTACTGATAATCCAAGATCAGTACAAGGGCGATAAGGAGGAAAATCGCCTCCAAATATAGTCCCTCCCGGAAGTGGTTTATAAACATCAAAATTTTTACGATTATGCGTTGATCGAACTCCTCCCATACCAACAACAGGGACGACTCTTTCATTGGGGAATAATTCTATAAATTTTTTATATTCAGCCTGTCCCAAAAAGTCTACAACATCTATACATTGCATACGAATTGAAGTCGGCGAGGATGAATAGTTAGGATAAAAAGCAACGTGTTTAATCGCCCATTGCTTGTCCCTTGCATTTTCTTGGGTAATGGTATCAATCCACATGTCTACAAAATCTTTATTCATGCAATGCATATCCCATAAAGCACGTTGTACATTTCTCGAATCAATTGATAGTAGAATCTTCAATTCTTCAAAAGTATTATTTGGGACAATAGTACTAATAATCTGCTCTTCTTCTGGCGTATAATAAACTTCTCTCATAGTGATATTATTTAGTGTGAGTTGAAATACTACAAAATATCAAGCTAAATTTACAACAGTTTGCATAAATTCTAATATCTTGTCGCATATTTTTTCTTGTTCTTGCCTAGTAGGATACTTATTCGCGACATGCAAATATTCATTTCTTTTATCTACTATTTCTTTATTTGCTGCTTGAGCAATATGTGATGCAAGGGTATTAAATAGGCGTCCTCCTTTTTTTAATGCATTTATATAACCGCCCAATGATGGCGGATTTGTTCCACATGGCCATGCATTATGAATATCCAGGAAAGTTCTTAATGCAGTATCTAATGCTTTAGTTGAAAATAGCACCTTATACAAATATCTTTTCTTTGGTTCGCGACATTCTTTATCTATATCTAACATTGTAACTAATTCTTTTTGCACATCGTCTATTTTGTGCTCTGCATCAATTGGAGACAGCGTTGGCGACGAACAAGAAGAACATAAGGTATAATACTGTGCAAGCAATGTTTCTATTTGTTTGTTTTTAGCCATATTACCTCTTTCTGTGTTTTGTTAAACTATAATCTGAATATGTATATGCTATTTTTTTCAAATTACTTATGCTATCTACTTCTATTGGTAATAATCCCATAAACGCAAGAGTGTTGTAGTATAGATTATTGCCATTTGGTGTAAAATCCCAATTGGTATTCAAAAATTTGTTATATTTATTGTTTTTATTTTCCACTAGGAACCCATTATCCAATAACTGATAATTATATTTTAAAGTATATGTTAGGATGTTTTCAAATGTATCAACGAATCCACTTCGGCATTCTCTTTCAATCAAAACATCATCTCCTATATTATAAATATTCTTAATAGAATGCATTTTCGAAGGCCAAGAAGGGATCAAAATATTAGACTGCGATGATGGAGAATAAATTTCTTTATATTGATTTGTTTTAATAGCTTCAATGTTTTCTTCTGAAAATAGTTTTATATGCCACATACGTTGAATGGCTCTATTTTGAATCCGTCTATCATAATAATCCATACTACATTCGTCAAAAAGTTTGCTAAACGATGGTAAGGCTGTTGAATCGTTGTATTCATAAATGAAACGGAAATGACTTAAAATATCTACATTATGAATATCATTAATCGTTTTCTTGTCAATAAATACAATGGGGACCATTTTTGAAAAATATGCTAGTTTAGATATGTATATACGACGAAGTAACAAATCTAATCTTTCTATTTCTTTTTTCTTCAAAAAGTACAAGCCGAAAATATTACCATTTGCAGGTATCAATATATCAGGATTGTCAATTGTAAACATATTTTGAGGCTTTACAATTGACTTTGGATTGTCGTTGACTATTTTTTCAAAAAGTGATAGCATATTTTTATTCTCCTAATATTCCGTGAGCATTGATTGTTTCTTTAGCATATAACAATCTACTCTCTGTGTCTACATCTATTGCATTTTTCAGTATCCTTTTTTGTTCTGGTAAGAGGTATGTATCTCGTTCTACCTTTTCCTTTCTAATACGAGCGACGCAATCAAAAGCATCTTTCAAATGCTTTGCGGAAATGAGTGTTGGTATTCCCTTATCATTTGCACTCGCTTGTTCCAAAATTATCTGAAGAGATGGTATTTTAAGAACCAGTTCTGCAAGTCCGGCTCTGTCATATATCTCATTTAATAATAAATTTAAAATTGTATCTTTCATTTTCTTTATCGGATTTTCGGCATTCTCCGTATGTAAATATTTTCTTTTTATTTCGGTCTTCTCCCGCTCATCTCCCGCTCATCGGTCGGTGGAAGTTAAGAACAATTCTTTCGGCACTCTCCGTTACTTGTCTCTATTAGTATATGATATTTTTGTGCAAAAAGTAACCGCAGGGGAGTGATTTTTATTTGAATAAATCATCCAATATCACTTCGCTATTTACTATACTGCGATGCAAGCCATCTGCGACACCGAACGTGGTTACAAATGTAGTCACGAGTGTTTTGTTTGATTTGGTTTGTGCCTGGAATATGCTCATCCTGTTGCGGAGCGTCTCTTCGTAACTGTCAGTAATACGATACTCGCCAACCGAAAATTTCATTTCACAGATATTAATAATCCGATCATCGCGCGAAATGATCATATCAATTTGCGCCCCTTTCTCCCCAGAGTTCTTAGGTGGATTGTATCTCCATGAAGATATTTCGGTCGCAATGCCGGAGATGCCTAATTTCTGTTTTATAGATTCAGTGTGCATCATACACACAAGTTCAAATGTGCGACCTTGCCAAGACTCCACACTGTGTGTCATATAATGCTTACTCCACCATTGTTCATCTAAAGAATGGTTTTCGTGCACGTATTGCAGATAGAAGAGAGTATAGAAATCCGAAAGGCGATAGATGGCATCTTTTACTTTATTCCCAAATTGGTTGTACTTGAGGACAAAATCACATCGCTCAAGATTTTTAAGATATGCGGTTAGAGACTTGCCTTCCACTTCGATGGCTTCGCCGATTTGTGTGCGCGTCAAACCCTCCTTGTGATCCGCCAACAAGCGAGCTATTTGTATGTATCGCTCGGCGTTCGTAAACAAGGCATTGAACAATTCGTCAAATTCAATTTTAAGAATGGCGTTTCGCTGGAAGAAAAGCCGGTCAATATTTTGAACCAGACTTTGTTTAGTGTCTATAAGTTTCCAATAGAACGGCACACCGCCAATAATCATGTATGCCTGTGCAATTTGGTACCTATCCCATGCACATTTGCGCGAACGAAGATACACCTCAACTTCATGCAAAGTGAATGGACGTAAATAGATATTGCAAGTGATACGACAATGCAGTCCGCCTTGGTTCTCTACCAGATAGTCCATCATCCAACTGGTGGCACTGCCGCTTGCAATGAGGAGAATATCTCTGCGCCGTGCTGCCCATCCATTCCAAAAGGTCTCGAACTCCTCCACAAAGTCAGATTGCGGAGTATCAATCCACGGCATTTCATCGATGAAGATCACTTTCTTGCGGTCTTCGGGTAGTGACTCTATATAGTCCTCCAACGCATCAAATGCCTCTGACCAATCGGCGAATTTCGGTTGTTTCGCTAAATGTGCGTATTTCTTGACAGCTTTCGCGAAATTGCGCAATTGCTTGGAGAGAGATAAGTTGTGCCCACCAACATAAGAAAAATCATATTTTGCTTGAAAAAATTCATCAATCAGAAACGTCTTTCCCACGCGGCGACGACCATAGACAATCACAAACTCTGATTGATCACTAGCAAGGCATCTCTCCAAGTCCTTGATCTCTCGTTCTCTTCCTATCAACTTTTCCATATCTTTGAAATTTTGCGCAAAGATACTGCTTTTTGTTCAATTATGCAAATTTTTGCGGGTCTTTTCCCCCCAAAAGTGCATTTTTTTTCGAGATTTGGGGATTTGCGCACTCAATCAATCACTATAAATCCAGCCCAATAGTAGGGCGCAGAGTATTTGGGATGCTGACGCATACGACGTTGGGCAGTGGCTAAAGCACTATGGGGATAGTCAAAGATATGTTCCGCCATCTCCTCATCTATGGATACTGCCTTTGCTAATGTTTGTCTTCCTTTTAGGAGTGCTTCATAAAAATACTGCATAAAGACAGCCGTAGCTTCATCATCGACCTGCCATAGTGACATGACTATTGTTTGTGCCCCTGCTTGTTTGAATGCTCGTTGCAATCCCCATACACCTTCCGTAGTAACCTCACCCAATGCAGTATTACAAGCGGACAACACTACTATATCTGCGCCTGATAAGTCCAAAGTGGCAATTTCAGCGGCGGTAAGTATTCCATCTTCTGTATCTTTTGGTATAGCCTTGCCCTCCCAGGCGCGCGCTCCATAAGCCATGATGAGTCCGCTTCGTTGCATAGCATTGCCTTCAATGGGGCGATTGACAAATCCATGAGTAGAGAGGTGCAATATCGAAGGGCTTTTCCCGCTAAGCGACTTGAAAGATGCTTCTGTACCTTGTTTTTGCGAAAGAGTCTTTACTTGGTATTGCATGCCCGACAAAAGTAGGCTTATTTCGTTTATCTCCTGTTTGGAATAAGGCAAAGTACCTACCGAACTACGGGTTGTTGCTTGTTGCATCGTTTCGGCAGATGCCCGATAGAACAAATCACCATACAAGGTCGCAGATTTTGCCGGATAATGATTGTGCTTGTTCACTAACTCGCGAGTGCTAGATAGGCGCGTTATATTGTAGTGATAACTAACAGTACTTTCTCGATCATACGGCAAAGCCTCAATCGCGATTTGATTTAGCACCCCCCACGGAGCAAAATAAATAGTTGTTATGTCTTGACTTTCCAAATAAAAGAGAATCTTAAACAATATTACTTGGCACAAAGCCGCGCCGTATTTATCTACCGCATATAGGTCGCTGGGGTGTTTTTGTAGCCAAAGCGTTAGATTTTGTTCAGTTGTGATGGGGATAAAAACCGGAGATTGACTATCTTGCGTTATCACCAAAGCAGCATACTTATACAAAGCCTTTATCTTTGCACCTTCAAATACATTGAAACTTACAAATTCTATAGCAGCCTCTCCGTTGCCTAATTTTTTCTGAACATCCCGCCATGTAACATGATCCGGAGAAAGGGCGTGCTTTCGCTGTTGTGTCGTACGCAACAACAATTGTTTCACAAAAAGCAGATAGTCATAGACATCCCCCATTACCGAATGATCTTCAAGGTATGCAGAGGAAAGGATATAATGGAATATGAGATCCTTCTCTACCAAAATGGTTAAATCTGCCCGTTCTTGTTCAGACAAGATTGAAAACATCTGCTCAATCATTCGCGTCCTGCTTTGCAGATACGATTTGGCAAACCTCAACACCTCGGAATAATTGCCTTTTGGAAATTGGTCAGCAATGTAATTGTTTGCTCTTTGATTTTCCTCAAAAGTCCGGCCATCCACATATAAAAAGGCATTTACCAATTTATCCTCAAGCGAGTTTGTTTGAGCACAGACACCGAAGACCGATACTATAAAGAGCAATATGACCAATATTCGTTTCATTCCAATAGGTATTGGTTGTTCTTGTTCGGAAGTTCTACCAATGGGGTTTGTGGACGTTTGACTAATTCGTTGATAGTCTTATTAAGCAGTGCGGAAAGTTGGTCAGCAACAATAGTTGAAAGATTGTCACGAAGAAGATAAAGAGCATACGTCAGAGATCCGCATTGTTTGCTATCAGAAAGACGATGCTGGCGATTACATTCATTGTCAGCACATGCGCTAATGCTTATCCATTCTATTGTGCGTTGTTCTTTGTACGGATGTTTGATGCCGTTTAGTTCAAACTTTGAATGAGCACCGCGTATTTCCGTCGGCTCCGTGATGTCACGCGTAGATGTTCCACTATGGCAAGCATCGGAAACGACTATTATTATTCCATTGATTCCCACCTTCTGCCGTAATTGCTTCAACCAAGCATTTAACTGATCGTCAGTAATATGGTGCTCGCCATGATATTTCGGAGTTGGTTCTTGCAATGCGTCATACGCCACCCAAGCTTCGTCATAGCCATCTTCTTCATCGCCATCTAAATCCGTTATCTGCTGACCATGACCGGAGAAATGAATATATACGACATCGTTTGTTTGCGCAGAAGCAATCAATTTTTTGAAAGCCTCGCCAATAGCGTGACTGGTGGCTTGCTCATTCCGCAAAGTGTCGATATTGCCCGCCTTAAAACCGTTAGCCACAAGCATAGTCTTGGCAAAGACGATATCGCTGTCTCCATGAATAACAGGCCAGCCATAGTCCACATCAGGATATGCGCCAATACCTATAATTAGCGCGCGTCGTTCTGCGTTAACATAGAGTGAAAGCAGCAAAAACGATATGATTAGTCCGCGTTTCATTTACCATGTTTGATAGTATTGAGCAAATCTAAAGCCGATTGTTGATGAATACCTTGCATAGAAACTACTCCGTTTAGCAATCTTCTGGATCGATAGAGCTGATGCTGCTTAATAGCACAAAGAGCTTGCAGATAGAGGATATCTTCTTTTTCCGACCAAGCCTGTCGGTTTTCGGAAGTAATATCTTTCTTATCTAACAAAACTTTCTCTAATATGGCATCAGCTTGTTTGTAATCCCCTTTTTGCATATATTCATTCGCCTGCAAAATGATTTCTGCCGATTCCTCACAACCTTTGAGTTGAGAATAAGCATTCATCATCTCTATAGCCGTTTCAGCATATATAGGTGAATCCCCTAATCCGGATAGACGTGACATCTGCGGACCAATGACAATCACTCCTACAAAGCACGCTGCGACAGCAATAGAGGCAACACTCCGTAGCGTCCAGCGAACGACACGTTTATGATGGTCTTCTTTCTCCTTTTGGATACTCTCTTCCTCACCTTGAAGCATCTCCTTCAATGATCGGCGACGAATGGCCAATATGATTTCTTTTTGCAGTTCCATTTCATCTCTTAATGACGAATCATCTGCAGAAAGTAACCTTTCAAATTGCAATTTTTCATCTTCGGTCATCTGACCTGCAAGATATTTGTCTATTTGCTCTTGATTTGTCATGGCTTTTTCAATAAGGTTTTTAGTTTCTGCATACATTTGTACTTCTGCGTTTTAGCACTATCCGCACAACTATAATGGAGATTCCATGCAATTGTTTCCCAAGAATCCTCGTCCCAATAAAATGCCTTTAATAAAGGCGCACATGGTTTGCCCATTTTGTCCACCACCTCTCGGATGGCATCCCGTCTGTCTTGGCGGAATTGCATCTTTTCATCGGCATCGGCTCTATCCATTTCATACGCTTCTTGGGCTTTTGCAAAAATTTCTTCGTCATTAGGAATGTCTTCTCCATAACGACGATTTGTCTCTAACCAAACGCGTATTCCTATGCTGTTAAGATAAGTTGAAAGAGAGGCTGTTAATGAAGTTTCCGTTAATTTTTCCCGTTCAATATTTTCCCATACTCGGCTTACGGACTCTTGGAACACCTCTGCTAATAATTGCTGATTGAGAGAATGAAATTTGTTAGCAAGAAATGCCATAAATGACTCCCTATATTCGCGATAAAACAAGGAAATTGCCTTATTGTTTCTCGCGCGAAAAGCTTGTATGTATTCGGTATCAGTCATTGAGGTATCTTTTGCGAGTGCAAAATTACAACTTTTTTCTGA
Source organism: uncultured Bacteroidales bacterium (assembly GCA_902780235.1). Taxonomy (GTDB): domain Bacteria; phylum Bacteroidota; class Bacteroidia; order Bacteroidales; family Paludibacteraceae; genus Colicola. The sequence continues at coordinate 53,915 of CACZEL010000013.1, forward strand.
ATTATGCAAATAAATCTCTCTTTTTTCCAACATCCACAAAAAATCTGCATTTGGGATGCAGATTTTAAGATTTTTATTTGTCACTTTGTGAATCGTCCTCGCCTAATAAGCTGTTAGTTGAGCCAAAGAGAGATAACTGTCGTATGGCGCGATCATAGTCGGACTCTAATTGGTTCATCTCTCGCTGACGATAGATGGTGTATTCGTGTTCGGCTTTTTCTTGCGCTTGTTGATGGCTTATAGAACCGCTTCCTTCTAACAACGGGCGACGATTATTACTGAGAACCCGATCAAGTTCGTCTATCCACTCTTGCATGGTCATAGGATGTTGCTCCATCGCTTGCAATTCCGCATAGTCGAAGAACTGAGACACCAACAGATTTAGTCGCTGGTGTATGTTGGTGTGCTGCATAGTGCATCTTGTTTTGCACCGTTGCAAAGAACTGACGTGTAATCTCGGCTTTCGGATCATAATCCACCGCAGTTGCATAGATGTCGGTCACTTGCTGATAGAGGTTGCGCTCACTACTGCGAATATCACGGATACGCTGGAGTAATTCGCGGAAATAACGTCCTCCGTTACCTTTTAGCCGTTCGTCATCCAATGTGTAGCCTTTGATAATATATTCATGGATGCGCTGCGTTGCCCACTGACGAAAACGCGTACCTTGCACAGAATGAACACGATAACCGACAGAAATGACGACATCAAGGTTGTAGAAAGCAACTTCATGAGATTGCATTTTCCCTTCTATAGCCCCATGTTGAGTGGTTGTTCGGAAAAACCGAACTACCACATTGGAGTCCAATTCTCCTTCTTCGAAAATGTGCTTAAGATGTTCACTAATAGTAGATTTTGCCTTACCAAAGAGGGCAACCATCTGCTCCTGAGTTACCCACACTGTCTCGTCTTGAAGAATGACATCAATAGCGGCTTTGCCTTCTTCGGATTGATAGATAACAATCTCGCCTCTTGTGTCATTTGTAAGATCTTGTGTTTTCATAAAAAGAATCTAATTGCGCTTGCAAAGGTACACAAAAAAAATGACATACGCAAATTTGTATGCCATTTTTTGAAACTTAGTGATTGATTATGGTAAAAAAGCTACCATAACATCCGTTAGTTCCGGAAGTGGAGTTCGCCGTCGCGGAGCTCAACGATGACAGGTCGTTTGCTATCTACCTTACCGCCGATGATCTGTTTACTCAGCTCGTTAAGGACGAGGCGCTGGAGCGCTCTCTTGACAGGTCGTGCACCAAACTGCGGATCGTAGCCTTCTTTGGCGATATAGCGGATCGCGTCGTCCGTGACACGCAGGTCGATACCTTGCTCTTCGAGCATCTTGTGTACGCGGTTGACTTGCAGACCGACCACGGCTTTGATGTCCTCTTCGCTCAACTCACCGAAATGGATGATCTCGTCGATACGGTTGATGAACTCGGGTCGAACCTGTGCGCGGAGTTGCTCCTCCGTGAGGTTGGAAGTCATGATGATAAGGGTGTTCTTGAAGTTCACCACGCGTCCTTTGTTATCCGTCAGACGTCCGTCATCGAGCACTTGGAGCAGGACGTTGAACACATCCGGATGCGCTTTCTCGATCTCATCGAACAGCACAACGGAGTAGGGTTTGCGTCGGATGGCTTCAGTTAACTGACCGCCTTCATCGTATCCTACGTATCCCGGAGGCGCACCGATGAGTCGGGTGGCACTGAATTTCTCTTGGTACTCACTCATATCGATACGCGTGATCATGTTCTCGTCGTCGAAGAGGTAGTCCGCCAGTGCTTTTGCCAACTCGGTCTTACCGACACCGGTCGTACCGAGGAAGATGAAACTACCGATCGGTCGTTTGGGGTCTTGCAGACCTGCACGGCTTCTGCGGATCGCATCGCTGACAGCTTCGATTGCTTCGTTCTGACCGATGATCCGTTTGTGCAGTTCTTCTTCGAGGTGCAGTAACTTATCGCGCTCCGATTGCATCATTTTCGCTACCGGAATACCGGTCCAACGCGCTACTACTTCGGCGATATCATCTTCATCGACTTCCTCTTTGATGAGTGCTTCGTTGCTGATGGCATGGAGCGAGTCCTGTGCCGCTTTGATGTTCGCTTCGGCGGCAGGGATCTGACTGTAGCGTATCTCGGCTACCTTACCGTAGTCGCCTTCGCGTTCCGCTACTTCAGCCTGATGCTTCAGCGTCTCGATACGTGCTTTCTCATTCTGGATGGTAGCGACATAGCCTTTCTCTTTGTTCCAGCGCGCATTGAGCTCTTCGGATTTGGCTTTGAGATCCTTGAGTTGTTTCTCTATCTCGCCCAACTTGGCTTCGTTCTTATCGCGTTTGATGGCCTCGCGCTCGATCTCGAGTTGTTTGATCTGCCGGTCTAAGGTATCGATCTCTTCGGGTTTGGAATCCACTTCGAGACGTAACTTAGCCGCTGCCTCATCGACCAGGTCGATCGCTTTGTCCGGCAAGAACCGGTCGGTGATATACCGTGCACTCAGCGTCACGGCCGCAATGATCGCGTCATCCTTGATACGCACCTTATGATGGGTCTCATAGCGCTCTTTCAGACCACGTAGGATCGATATCGTCGCTGCCTCGTCCGGTTCATCGACCATCACTTTCTGGAAACGACGCTCCAAAGCCTTATCGGTCTCGAAATATTTTTGATATTCGTCGAGGGTAGTAGCACCGATCGCACGCAGGTCACCACGAGCCAACGCCGGTTTGAGGATGTTGGCTGCGTCCATCGCTCCGCTGGATTTACCGGCTCCTACGAGGGTATGGATCTCATCGATGAAGAGGATGATCTCGCCGGCAGCGGCCACGACCTCATTAACGACGCCTTTGAGTCGCTCTTCGAACTCACCTTGGTACTTCGCGCCGGCAATCAACGCACCCATATCCAGGGAGTAGATCTGTTTCTTCTTGAGGTTCTCCGGCACGTCTCCGCGCACGATACGATGCGCCAGACCTTCGGCGATAGCCGTCTTACCGACACCCGGTTCGCCGATGAGGATAGGATTGTTCTTCGTTCTACGGCTCAGTATCTGTAATACCCGCCGAATCTCGTCATCTCTACCGATGACGGGATCTAACTTGCCTTCTTTCGCCCGCTCACAGAGGTTGATGGCGAACTTCTTGAGGTTTTCGTTTTGTGTGTTGGAATTGTTAGGATTCATAGTTATGTGTGTTTTAGTTATTAATTTCTACTTCAACACACACAAACTATGTTCCAAACCTTGCTAAACTGACAAAATGGCAGTTCGTTGTCTCTTATGGCAGCGGCGTCAAAGGATAAACCACGTTGACGATTAAGATATTTGCCGCCAAGATGATGAGGTTCATGATCAGACCTATCTTCAGGAAATCGCTGAACCGGTATCCACCCGGACCATAGACGAGCATGTGGGTCGGTGAACCGATCGGCGTAGCAAAACTGCTGCTGACCGCGATCATCAGTGCGACCAGGAAGGGGAAAGGATCGTAGCCTAATCTCTCCGCTGCCTCGTACATGATGGGGAAGAACATCGCACCGGCTGCCGTATTCGAGATGAACTCCGTGATGAAGGTGGCGGCACAGCAGATAGCGGTCATCACCACGATCGGGTTCGTACCGCATACATCGAGGATCTCGGTTGCCAAGCGTTCGGCGATACCTGTCTTCTGGATCGCGATACCCAGTACGGCGCTGCAGGCGAAGATCATCATGATATCCCAGTTGACGGACCGCATGGCCTGTTCCGGCGTGCAGCAACGGAAGAGGAACATGGCGAATACCGCCAGGATTGCGCATTGCAGCAAGGGCATGACGTTGAAAGCCGACAAGGCCACCATGGCGATCATGATCGCACTCGAGACGAATGTACCCCAACCGATATTGGCGATCTCTTCCGATTCAAAGAAATGCAGATCCCGACTCATCGCCTTCGTGTCGGTACGCAGCTCCTTCACGCTCTCCAACAGCAGCGTATCACCGGCTTTCAGTACCACCTCCCTCGGCGACTCTTCAATACGGCTGCCACGACGACTCACCGCCACTAAGGTCACCTGATGCTCTTTCTCAAAACCGTTCGTTCCCATCGTCGTATCAATCAAATGACTGCCGAAATTGATATACGCCGTTCGCAGCGTGTGCGTGCTCTTTGGTGCGTCCTCGTAATGGAAAACAGGATGATCGGCATTGACCAGACCATGCGATTTCTCCAGATCCAGCAGGTCGCCTATCTGACCCGCGTAGATCAGTCGGTCACCTCCCATCAGCGGTTCATCATCCGGTACTGGCGACAGGATCTTCTCGTCGTCGAAATGGCGTATCTCGATAAGGCTACCGCCGTTCACTGTGTTCAGCCCCAACTCACCGATCGTCATGCCGATATGTTTGTTGTCCGAAGGAACGAGCATCTCTACCGTATAATCGCCCGTGCTCTCGAACGTCTCTTCCGGCGACTTGCGGTTCGGCAATAACTTACGCAGCGCGATGATACTCAGTACACCGACTGCCAAGCAGAACAAACCCGGTATGGTCGTAGCGAGAATATTCATCGCCTCTCCTGTCTTCTCTTCGTACAGACCGCTGATGATCAGGTTCGGCGGCGTACCGATCAAGGTACATACACCGCCCATACCGGACGCGTAACTCAGCGGAATAAGCAGTTTGGACGGAGAGATACCGAGTTTCTTCGACCACATCTTCACGATGTTCACGAATAGCGCTACCACCGTCGTATTGCTCAAGAACGAACTCAATGCCGCTACCGGCAGCATCAGACGAAGAACCGATTTCCAGTAGTTCTTCGGTGTACCCAAGAGGTGTTTCACGATCCATTGTAGCACACCCGTATGCATCAGACCGGCGATCACGACAAACAGTACACCAATCACGGCTACCGAGGTCTGACTGATACCCGACAAAGCCTCTTTGGCATCCAACACGCCGGTGACATAGAGGACTCCTACTGCGGCAAGGAACACCACATCCGAACGGATCTTCGTGAACAGCAGCACGGTGAACATGGCGAACACCGTCACAATGGTGATCCATGCATCTAAGCCAAAACCTAAAAATACAAATGAATCCATATCATTGATTTTCTAAACTATCTTTTGTAACCAATCCAGCAGTTCTGCCATCGAGTGGAAGATCCTGTCTGCACCTTCGGCAGCCAACTCTTCATCGGGCAAGGGACCCGTATTCACGGCAAAAGTATATAATCCGGCAGCTTTGGCAGCGCGTACACCCAAAGGTGCGTTCTCTACCACCGCACACTCCTCTTTCTTGAAGCCCGACCGCTCCCATGCTTTGAGGTAGGGTTCGGGATCGGGTTTGCCTTTCACGACATCGAACGAAGAGATGATACCCGTGAACACATTATCGAAGGTCTCATTGAGGGCGTTGATCAAGTTGCGTTGTCCTGAACCCGTCACCACCCAACACTGGATACCTTGTGCCCGCAGAAAATAGAGCACTTTGTCCACATTCGGAATGATCCCCGGAAAACCACCGGTCATCTCGGTGAAATGAGCCGACTTGTCGGCATAGATGGCTTCGATCAGTTCGGGCGTAGCATCGGTACCGAACATCTGCTGATGATGCTCCTGGATGACACCCGTACTGGTGCGCCCTTCGTTGCGGTAACACTCCATCGGCGTATAAGGCAGCCCGTGCTTGGTCATCGCCCAGGCCCACGACTCCGCATGATAGGGCATCGAGTTATAGAGGACACCGTCCTGATCGAAGAATACCGCTTTTAGCTTTTGGCTCTTGGCTGTTTGCCGCTCCCCAAAGATCGTACTGCCTATGCGTACCATAGTACTTCCACATGCAATAGCTATCTGATAATCATCGCTCATACCCATCGATAAGACCGCTTCGCTGTTAGATGTTAGACCGCCTTCGGCTGTTAGACCGCGAGCGATGCTCGCTGTTAGACTAAAGCATCTTCTTATCTCCTGCTCATCCTCCGTGTTGGTGGCCATGGCCATCAGTCCGCAAATACGGACATTGGATAAATTTGAAATTTGAGATTTGAAATTTGAAATCTCCGAAGGAGCAAAGCCTGTCTTGGTTTCCTCTTGAGCGACATGCACTTCCAATAGTACATCTTGCACGATCCCTTGTTTGGCGGCTTCATCGTTGATGGCTTGCAGCAGATGCACCGAATCGACGGACTGAATGAGGTACGGACGTAACTTAAGTAGGTCGCGCACCTTATTCGTCTGTAGATGTCCGATGAAATGCCAATGAATATCGGCAGGCAGTTGGGCTTGTTTCTGCTTCAGTTCTTGCACGCGGCTCTCTCCGAAATGCCGTTCGCCGGCTTCGTACGCTTCGCGTATGGCTTCGACGGGTTGGAACTTGCTCACGCACACGAGCGTTACGCCCGCAGGCACATGCGCGCGTACGTTCCTTATGTTATCGCGTATGGAACTCACGGTTATTGAACAGCGTTCAGAATATCGACTACCGGTGATTTAGCGATCGAGATGATCTCGCAGTCGTAGGACTGGAGGGCTTGCTTGAGGGCGAAGACCGCATCGTCCAGCATGTTCGCCTGAACGAGCACCGACACGTTCTTGCGCGTCTCTTTCTCGCCGTCGATGGTGATCATCTCTACGCGGGCTTTGTACCAGAAAGCGCCGCCTTCGTTGGGGAAGACTTCAAAATACTGGCTGCGTTTGCAGTTCTGCACCTCGCAGTCCCCGAAGATGAAAGGTTTGATCTCAGTCAGCAAGCAGTTCTCTGCATCTGCAAAACTGACGGCTCCGTGAACCAGATATACTTCTTTTACTTTACCCGGGTTATCTTCGCCTGTCTGGCGATCGTAATGTACTTTAATCTCGTGAAAAATCATATCATTTACTATTTAGTCATTTACCATTTTGTTATTTAGAAGATCAATCCCATCACATCGGTAGCTGTGATTTTGTCCTGCGGCATGGGTCGTAGGGTTCCGCTCCAAAGGAGAAGCGGTGAGACGGGGTTGTCGTCCACTACCTTATCGATGACGAGGGTCTCGCCGTGCTTGAGTTGCCAGCCGGGTTGGAGCATAAAGACCACATCGCCCGTATGGCGTTTGCTGAGGCTGCTGTTGAGGATAGGGTACCGCATCGCCTCATAATGCGGCATCGCGATCTGTACGCCCTCGAAGTCCATCAGGAAATCCGCTACTTGCCGTTGGATGGTCTCCAGACTCAAGCGTTTCTGCTCGATGAGCGTGCGGTTGAGGTAGATCGATTGACCGTACGCACCGTCTATCCAGCGCTCATGTCCGTAGAGCGCCATGAGGTAGGTACCGGTGAGTGCGGCAGCTCGGTCGGCATTGAAAGCCTGAACGGGCATGTGCAGATTCGTCAGCGTCTGCAGCGAGGTGCCCAAGACCGGACGACCGATGACAAGGACTTGATAGTTCGTGCGTCCGATGCGTTTGTCCAACTGCTCCATGAGAAATCCTAAGTCTTGGTTGAGCCAGAGGTACATGTCTTCGTGCTCGGCACTGGCAATGCGGTCGGCATCAGCTGCAGGACTGAGTGTGTTGAGTTGCAGCATCAGCAGGTCCGGCGTGGCATCCATACCTAATTTTTCGCTTTTCTGGATATCCAGTGCCAACTCGATGACCAAGGTATTCGCTTGCGGCGAATGCGTCAGTACTTGACCGACATTATAGCTAAAACCTTTCTTGCGTTCCTGCTCGGTCGGACAAGTATAAACGGGCATCTCCATGCGTGGCATCCATGTGCGCTCGGCATAAGAGGCAATCTTGCCGTTTTTGTTCTGTTCGTACGCCGCCGAAGGCAGTCCTTCGGTATAAGAGGCGGTGGCTACCCATGCCTTGCTCTCCGAATCAATCCAGCAGCAGGCATTCGAAGTATGGCCGGCCATCGAAACACTGGTATGCGGGTTGATACCGATGGTGTAGATCTTCGCCTGTGGGTACTGCAGACGCATCTTATCGGTCATCGTCTGTGCCAGGATAGCCTTAGGTGACAGTTGCCGGTCGGTACCGATACCGCGCACCGTTGCATCTTCCAGCATCGGATGGGTCGTACGGTCGCGACGCAGGAAATAGTCGTCCATCGTATAACCATGCCGATCGGGTGTCACGCCGGTCATCAGCGTCACTGTGGTCTCGTTCCCGCCATACACCAGATGCGGGTACGAGATCGAGGTTTGGTAAGCTTCTTCACTCAGCGTTCGCAAACCGCCCTGTTGCCAATAAGGACGTAGAAGGGCGAGGTCTTCCGCGGTCATGCCATCCACTAAGGCTACTACCGTCAGACGCGGTGCAGCATGCAGACAAACAGCCAAAAGGCTGAGTATTAACGTAGTATATAAATAAGTCTTGCGCATAAATGGGTCAAAGGAATAATAAGTAGTCTCCAACCGAAGCCGACGAGCGGATGGCAGGAGAAGAAAGTAAGGAAGGTTACAAGGATTAGCAGCAATAGGTATGGGATACCTACCGCTAACTCGACTCCCCATGACCAGCGTTGACGTTTGCGGTCATAGAGACTGATCAGACAGATCACGATAAAATAGATCGCCATACCCAAGTACCAGGTCTTGTACCATGGTACGGGTTGGATCTCAAACGGCGCGATATGTTCGCTGCTTACCATGCGTGCATCGGCCGTGCGGGCTTGACTAAGGTAGAACATCAACTCTTCAGGAAGGAACAAACGTTCTTCGCCGTACATCGCTTGATCGGCTTTGGGACCGAAGACCAAGTTGATCCCGAAGTCCGCCCATGAACCTTTGGGAGTGTAGTGTTGGATGAAACGACGATAGGTCTCGCCTTCCGCCCCTATGTACTCGGACCACGAGCCCTCGGCGTTATTGCCGCAGAAGATCCGGTCGATCATATGGAACGGGCGGGTGGCGCAGTTGTCGAAGACGAAGTTATAGAGATAGTTGCGGTTCTCCGGTTGGTAATTCTCCACCAGCGCCTTCCATAACGCTTCGCGCTGCTCGGCATTGAGGTTCAAGACCTGCTCATACACCGGTCGCTTTTCCTCTTTATACTCGCGCATAAACCACCAATAGGGCGATGCGCCTAACTCATACCAGGTCTCGCCTTTGACAAATTTCCAATAGAAATGCTCCGTATTGAAGTCGAAGATCCCGTAGTTGAACACGACATCCAGATCCTGCTCCTCGTCGCAAACACGCAGGGCTGTATGGCCGTACCGCGCGTAGAGTTCTTCGCCCGGCGTACAGGTGAGCAGCGAGATAAACGCGTTCTCGCTCAGGGTCTGTGCACTGAGGCTCAGACCGATCAGCAGCAGGTATGTCAGGATTATCTTACGCATAAGCAAGTGATACAATAGGGCAGGGCGGTGCAGGTCATTCCCACTAGCCATCCGGCACAAGTTTGCGCCGGCGTGTGGGCGTTCAAGTGGATACGCGCGATCATCAGTGCCAAGGAGAGTCCGAACCAAAGAATCATCGTCCCTACCGTAGGAAAAGCACCGATGCCGATACAATAGACGAATAGTCCGCCTACCAAGCCTCCGAAACCGGCCAAGTGTGCGCTGATCTTCCACCATCGGTTGATGATGGCCACGATACCGATGGCTACCGTCGCACCGATAGCGATATAGGTGAGAAAAAGAGGGGCATGCAGGATAGCAGCCAACAGGTACGACCAAAAACCGAAACCCATGCAGGCATAGATATACGGCATCGTGCGTTCGCGCGGATCGTCGATATATAGGTCCTTGACCTGTCCGTGCCGCATCATGATCCAGATAGCCGTGATCGGCAGCACGCAAGTCAGGATAAACGTCCCGAGGATGGCAACTGCTATCCAACTACCGTTCATCGGCGCGACATGCAGACTGTAGGCGTAGCAGAAAAGAGCTATGCTGTAGGTAGGCACAAAAAGCGGGTAGAGCACCACACTCATCGTCTTGGCAGCTATGTCTAACCAACGACTCATATGATCGCTTTGCGTAAACGGGCTACGGGAATACCCAGCAGGTCGCGGTATTTGGCAACCGTGCGGCGGGCAATCGGATACCCGTATCCTTTGAGAAGCACCACTAACTGTTCGTCTGTCAGCGGGTTGAGTTTATCTTCGTTGTCAATGAGTTCCTGCAGGATCTTCTTGATCTCCCGTGTGGAAACCTCGTCGCCGTCACTGTTGGTCATCGCTTCGGAGAAGAAATACTTGAGCGGATAGATGCCGAAGCGCGTCTGGACGTACTTGCTGTTGCTCACACGCGAGATGGTAGATACATCGTATCCCGTGCGGTCAGCGATGTCTTGCAGCACCATCGGTTTGAGACTCGTTTCTTCGCCGTCGAGGAAGAAGTCATACTGCGCTTTGAGGATCGCTGTCATAGTGCGCATCAGCGTCTCGTTGCGCTGCTGGATGGCATCGATGAACGAGCGGGCAGCATCGATCTTCTGACGAATGAACTGCTTCGCTTCGCGGTTCTCCTTGCTCTTGGGCATTGCGCTGTACTCCTCTAACATCTTGTCGTACTCGCGGTTGACATGTAACTCGGGGATATCGCCGGTGTTGAGGCTGACGAACAACTCATCGTCCCGCTCTTCGATGAAGAAATCTGGGATGATCGTCTCCCGTTGGGTCTCGTAGAGGTTGCCGGTGATGGCATTCGCCGGCTTTTGATTCAGATGCACGATCTCTTGCACCGCGGCTTGGAACTCTTCCTCGGAGCAGCCCATGCGTTGGATGATCTTATCGAAATGGTGCTTGGTGAAGGGCTCAAAATAGTTCTTGATGATCTGATAAGCGGTCTCAAGAGCAGGGGAAGGCATCTCTTCGAGCTTAACCTCCAACTGCCGCAAGAGGCATTCCTGCAAGTTGGCGCTGGCGATGCCGGGCGGGTCGAAACGCTTGATCTGCTGCACGATATCCTCCATCTCGGCGTCGGTGACGGTGATCTGCTCTTGGAACATCAGATCGTCCACCAACTGCTCGGTCGTGCGACGCAGGTAACCGTCATCGTCGATATTACCCAAGACCCATTTGGCGATATGCCGCTGCGGCTTGGTCATGTGGGTGAGGTAGATCTGCGATTTGAGTTCTTCGATCATACTGCTTCCACCGATGATCGGTACTTCCCGTCGGTCTTCTTCCGCGCCGCTGTACTGCGGTTGCATCATATACCCGGGGGTCTCGTCGTCGGACACGTACTGCTCGTAATTGAACTCATCGTTCTGCAGCGGGTCTTTCTGTCGGCCGTCGTCGTACCCGTCTTCAGGCATGTAGTTGTCATCGAACTCCTCCAATCCGTTCTTCCCTTCCTCCATCACCCCTTCATCCTTGCCCTCCTCGAGTGCCGGGTTCTCCTGCAGCTCTTCGTTGATACGTTGGGATAACTCAATAGACGGCAACTCGAGCATTCGAATCACCTGAATCTGCGTAGGCGTCAGTTTGGTGGTCTGCGTCAACGATTGTTGAAGTCCGATGGATTGCATAACAGTTTAACGATTTAACGTTTTAACGAATCAAGTCAAGTACATTGGTTACAATGTAATTCAGTTGTTCCTCGTCTAACTCTGTGTGCATCGGCAGCGACAGTACGCAACTTGCCAGTTTTTCGGCTACCGGGAAATCGCCGTCTTTGTAGCGCGGATCAAGGTACGCTTTCTGCTGATGCAGCGGAACGGGATAATAGATCATTGTCGGGATACCGCGTTCAGCCAAACCTTCGCGTAACGCGTCACGGTCAGCACCTACTACGCGCAGCGTGTATTGGTGGAACACATGCGTCGAGTGCGCCTCATGACCCGGGATCAGTAACTTATCATTGCCCTTGAACGCCTCGTCGTAGTAAGCAGCCGCACGTTGACGAGCTGCGATATATTCGTCCAAATGCGGTAACTTAGCGTCCAAGACCGCTGCCTGGATACTGTCCAAACGGCTGTTGACGCCAATCATGTCGTGATGGTAACGAACGACCATACCATGGTTCGCGATCGCCCTCATCTTAGCTGCCAGCTCATCGTCGTTGGTGAAGATAGCTCCACCGTCACCGTAACAGCCGAGGTTCTTCGAGGGGAAGAAAGAGGTGCAACCGATATGACCGATCGTACCTGCCTGCTTGGTCTCGCCGTTGGAGAAGGTGTACTTTGCGCCGATCGCCTGACAGGCGTCTTCCACTACATACAGTTCGTGCTCCTTGGCCAAGTCCATGATCGCTTCCATGTTCGCACATTGACCAAACAGATGAACCGGCACGATCGCTTTGGTGCGCGGCGTGATAGCGCGACGAACGGACTCGATATCCATGTTCATCGTCTCCCATTCGACATCGACTACCACCGGCGTCAGACCCAACAGGGCAACGACCTCGGCAGTAGCAATGAAGGTGAAAGTAGGCGTGATGACTTCATCGCCGGGTTTGAGCCCCAGACCCATCAGCGCGATCTGCAAGGCGTCCGTACCGTTACCGACGTTGATCACGTGCTTGGCACCGGTGTAGGCCTCTAAATGTGCCTGAAAATCAGCTACTTTCTGTCCCTTGACAAAAGCAGCGGTATCGATCACTTCCTGAATACCTGCATCGATCTCATTCTTGATCTTCGCGTACTGCGACTGCAGGTCAACCATTTGAATCTTTCTCATTTATTCTAAAATATATTCCACCACCCCCGGGTAAGCCCATGCAGAGGTGATATGCGGATTCGTGTATTGTAAATCTACGTCCAGTTTGTCGATCCGTTCCGGCGCATAGACACAGCGAACCCGGATATCTTCGGGTTGCACTTGCGCAAAATGACTGATACCCACGCGCACATAGACCTCGACCGTTTGCGGGAAAAGACGCATATGACGTCCTTCCGGTACACCCACCGCATGGATCGGTAAGATGAATTTCTTCTCCGTGAACCGCTCGGTAAGGATCTGCAGATCCACGCTGTCTACCTCGGCACGGACGCCTTGCGGGATCGCTAAAGCGACCCGCATATTCGTCGTGTCCATGAGGTCGGTCAGTTCGACGGCTTGGGTATAAACGGTGTCAATCGTGTTGAGCACTTTGTCCTGCCCGTAAATCTTAATGGTCTTACGACCCAACTTGGGTTGGCTGACAAACTGATACTCTGCCGCAGGGGTCAAAGTTCCGTTCAGCACCACTTGCACCGTGCGTTCCTGCTCCGTGAAATAGGGGCAAGAGATCTCGTCGGGTGTGGTAGCGATCAGACTGCTTGTTCCTTGCAGCAGGTCACTGATGCTGCGTCGTAACGCGTCGGAAGGCACATGAATCGTACCCTTCTCGCCGTGGATGTATTGCCTCAGGTCTATCGTGAGGCGAAGCGGTTCGCGGTGATAAGTGTTGAGCCGACTACCGGCATCACGCACCTCGATCATCACCGTGTCCGGAAGTCCTGACCCGCCCAAACCGATCGTACCCGGTTTACCCGTGTACTGGATGAGCACCGGCACGCGCGTGTTGCGCACCGACTGCATCGCGTGACCGTACCATATGCAGGCCGCCAACACGATAAAAAGCAGAAATGTCAGGATATCCCGTTTCACCAATTATCAATTAACAATTAACAATTATCAATTACTTCTCTGCCTGCTTCGCTTGCTCAGCGGCGTCGGATGCATCGGCGAAGACGCTCTCTTTGGCAACCTTGATGGTTACTTCCTTAGCGATCGTGATGATAAAAGCGTTCTCTTGAACCTCTTTGATCTCGCCGTAGATACCGCCAGCGGTAACGACCTTATCGCCTTTCTTCATCGCGTCGCGTTGAGCCTGCAACTCTTTCTGCTTCTTGGTCTGCGGACGGATCATGAAGAAATAGAATACTACGAAAATAAGAATCATCATGATCCAGAACGACCATTGACTTCCTTGCTGTGCAGCACCTTCTGCTGCCTGTAAAAAGATGAGATTTAACATAATATCAAAAATTTATTTTAAAGTTTCTGCTTTGAATAATTTGCCCTGATGCTTGAGGTCGCGCAGGATCTCGGTCAGGATACCGTTGATGAACATATAGCTCTTGTCGCCCGAGTACTCTTTGGCGATCTCGATATATTCGTTCAGCGAGATGGTGAGCGCGATATCTTCGAAACTCATGATCTCCGCCAGCGCCGTCTCCAGGATGATACGATCCATGTACGCGATTCGGTCGGCATCCCAACCCTTGAGGTGCGAGTTGATCAGCTGCTCGAACTCCTCGTGCCCTTCGATCGCTTTGAGCAAGAGGGTAGAAGCGAAATTGGCCTCCTCATCGTTGTCAAACATCTCCAACAGCGGCGTCTGCGGCGTGCTGTCCTCTTTGAAGCGCTTGATCGTCTTGATCACATAACTGAGCACGATATCGGCGTCGGTGACCCAGTTCGATTTGTCCAACACCACTTCCATCTCGTCCAGCGCGTCATAGAAGACCTCGTTATCCGCCAGCAGGTACTGATAGATTTGACGCCAAACACGTTTGTCGTCTTCGTACGTACAACTCTCGGCGTTCATGTACTGGATATAGAAATCGCTCTCGGTGAGACGTTTATACACATCGCTGATGGCCTGCAGACTGCTCTCCCAGCTCAGATGCTGCTCTTGAACGCGCGAACGCAAAGCGCTGTTGTCGAAGATCTGCTGCGCCAGACGGTTCTCAATGAAACGACGGTTCGGGTTGAACATCGTGTGCGTTGCGCGCGAACGCGCTTTCTGCTCTTCTAACACACGTTGCGCGTGCGCAGTAAGCTCATTGGCAAAATCCAAGAGCGTGAAATACAGATCGTACGTGTCCGCAAAACTCTTGTTCAACTCCTTGCGGGCACTGAGTAATGTTTTGTCCGGATCTTGGTAATAAGCGAACAGCGTCTGGACAATACGGGTTCGCACCATTGTTCGATTGATCATAGGGGCTCTACATCTAAAAAATCGCGCAAAGTTACAAAAAATATTACATATACGCAAAAAAAATCAAAATTTATTCGTAAATATTTGCATAAATCGAAAAAAAAGAGTATTTTTGTAGCGATTTTCTAAAAATACAAAAAAATGGAGAAGATTCAAGACGAAAAACGTGACCAAGAGATCGTTTACAGCCGTGCCATCAAAGCAGGTAAACGGATCTACTATTTAGATGTGCGCAAGGCGCGTAACAACGACCTTTACCTCTCGATCACGGAGAGCAAGCGTCGTCAAGCTGAGGGAGAAGAAGCACCTTCGTTTGAGAAGCACAAACTGTTCCTGTACAAGGAAGATTTTGCGCATTTCATGGAAGGCATGCAGGATGTCATCGGCTATGTACAGAACGAGTTAGGTGAGATCGCCGAGCGCGAAGAGTACATTCCTGAGCAGGCTGCTGAAGGCGAGGCTGCTGAGGCGGAAGCGGAAGAAGAGGGGACTAAGAAAAAAGGACTCTTAGGATTTCTTCGGAAATAAGCGCTTTAGACTGAAGGGGTAGGGCGGTTATAGAACCGTCGGATTGCAGGATAGTAACGATGTTAGTATCCACGCTAAATCCCGCCCCTTTGTCGCGCAAGGAATTTAATATGATTGCATCGAGATGTTTGCGCTCCAACTTACGGAGCGCATTCTCTTTTTCATGCTCGGTCTCCAAAGCAAAACCGATCAACTGCTGGTTCGCACGCTTGGTCTCACCCAAGGCTTTTGCGATGTCGGGAGTCGTAGTGAGGTGCAGATCATAGGTGGTTTGCCCTTCTTGTTTTTTTATTTTTTCTGCGGCTTCGGTCGCAGGCGTGAAGTCCGCGACAGCAGCGCAGAGGATCGCGATGTCCTGTTTCGGCCATTCGTTCATACAAGCTTCGTACATCGCCTGCGCGGACAAAGCATCAATACGATGAATCGTGCCGAAGGGGTTCAACAGCTTCGCACTCACTGCCCCGCAGACAATCGTCACTTCGGCGCCTCTGCGTGCGCAGGCGTGCGCCAAGGCAAAACCCATCTTACCGGTGGAGTAGTTACTGATGAACCGCACTGGGTCGATCTTCTCTTGCGTGCCGCCGGCGGTGATCAGCACATGCTGACCGCACATCGTCTGCGGGGTCAAGGCGTACTCAAGTGCTTCTTGCAGCACCTCCACTTCCGCCATGCGCCCTTTGCCGCTCGTGCCGCAGGCCAAGAGTCCTTCGTCGGGTTCTACCACGCGGATATGTTCCCATGCGCGAATGGTCTCTACGGCTTTCTGAACGGCAGGGTTCTCCCACATCTTATCGTTCATCGCGGGCGCCACGATAATAGGCTTGCGGGCGACGCATGAACAGATCGTGGTCGTCAAGGCATCATCCGCGATGCCGTTCGCCATCTTACACAGCACGTTCGCTGTGGCCGGCGCAACGATCATCGCGTCCGCCCATTCAGGCAGCGATATATGCTCCGTCGCATGGGCGTTGATGGCAGCAAACACATCGGAATAAACGCTGCAACCCGAAACGGTTTGCAGCGTCAGTTCGGTGACGAATTGCAAGGCGTTCTGCGTCGTGGCTACCCGCTCTTCTGCGCCCGCTTTAACCAGCGAACGAATCAGTTCCGGTATCTTATACGCCGCTATCCCGCCGCTTATCCCGACTAAAATGTGTTTGCCGGTAAGCATTTTATTTCAACGCTTCGTCGCGGTTACCTGTGCGGTACACGAGGTCACCGTCGATAAACTCCTGCGTTGCCATCAGCGTCGGCTTCGGCAGACGCTCGTACTGACGGCTGATCTCAATCTGCTCGCGGTTCTCGAAGGTCTCCTCCAAGTTGTCCTGCGGAATAGAGAAATCCTGCAGTTTAGCGTCCAACTCACGCTTGATACCTAAGCTGATCTGGTTCGCACGTTTAGCAATGATAGCCACCGTCTCATACACGTTGCCTACCGGCTCCATGAGCTTGTTGACGTCACGTGTCACGGTGTTTCTTGGGGCTTTTGAATTTTTGTAATCCATAAAACTATTTACGATTTAAACATTTACGATTTGTTCATTTACTCTTTCGTGATCTTTTTGATCTGAACGAGCATTCTGTCCGCTTCTTTGCGGTGCTTGGACTCGGGGTACTCGGTGATGAAATTATAATACTCATCTTGCGTGTCCCTTGCGCGCTCGGCTTTCTTCTCCTCGAACGAGTTCACCATCTGCTGGTATTTGGCTTGCAGCACCAACCATCCGAACTCTTCGCGGTAGGCGTTACTCGGGTAGTTCTTCATCGCGTTCTTGCAAACGATCTCACAACTGAGATAGTTGTTACCCAAATAACTGCCTAAGTTGTAATACAACTGCGCACTCTTCAATTCCTTGAGGGCTAACTTGTCGTACAACTCGCTCATCTCGTCATAAGCTTGCTGCGCGTACGGACTCTCCGGGTACAGCTCCACAAAGCGGTTAAACGCCTCGATCGCACTGCGGGTCGTCTGCTGGTCGAGACGTGCGTCCGGTGAGTCAAGGTACTGGCAGTGACCGATCTGGAAATAGGCTTCCGTTGCATATTTACCCTTTGGGTAATTGCGCACGTAGGCTTGGTAATAATCGGTCGCCGACTCGTACGCTTTCTGACCCATATAACTGCGGGCGAGATAGGCGATGATATCCTCCGAACGCTCTGTACCCTTGTAGTACGAACTGACGTCGTCCAACAGCGTCTGCGACTTCACATACTGCTTATCGTTGAAATACCGCAACGCCGCTTGGTACTTCACCTCCGGGTCACGCGATTTCAATAACTGCTGGTACTCCCCACAACTCGTAAGCAGTACCGCCAACAGCAATATGTATAAAAATCTCTTCACCTTTCAATTCTCACCTTTCACCTTTCGAATTAGCCTGCAAAAGTACTGCTTTTTTTTGAATTATGCAAGAAAAAAATTTATTTTTTAATAAATTCTGCCCAATTTGGGGAGGAAATGACCGTTAAACTGTCATTTTTTGCCACGATAAGGTAACAAGCGGCATCTTTGGCACGGTCGATCATGTCAAGCGCTTCGTCTGCACCAAGCACCATGCAAGCGGTGGCCAAAGCGTCGGCACGCATACAAGTCGAACTGACTACTGTCGCACTTAGCACTGAGTGTTGCACCGGATATCCCGTTCGCGGATCAATCGTGTGGCTGCGACGCTCATCGCCGTCGTAGTAATAATTGCGGTAGTTACCGCTCGTGGCCATGCATATATCCGTCACTCCAAGGATCTCCTGCAACTCGTCCTGCGCCCCTTCGTTATTGAGGTTCGGCTTCGTGATGCCGATATGCCAAGGTTCACCTTTGGCGTTCACGCCATGCGCCACGACCTCGCCGCCGATATCCACCAAGTAGTTCGCGCAGCCCTGTGCCCGCAGTACCTCGGCGATCATGTCGCACGCTTGCCCTTTGGCTACCGCACCGCCGTCTATCTGCACTCGCGGATCGGTCTTAATGATCTTATGATCAATCAGTTGCACTTTGTCAAAACCCACGAATTCGCGCAGCGAATCAATTGTCTGACTACTGATTACAGCATACTGATCACTCTTTCGTCCAAAGCCGAAAGCTTTGACCAGCGGTGCAACCGTTACATCAAAAGCACCGTTGGAAAGAGTATAGACCCGTTCGGCTTCTGCCCACATCGTCTCGAAGGCGCTGTTGGTTGTCGTGTCGCGGTTCTCATTGATGGCCGAAAGGATAGAGTGGGGATTAAACAAACTGAGGCTGTTGTCGAACGCCTTGAAGGCAGCCTGAATACTGTCTTCAAGGTCGCTCGTCGCCTCATAGCGGATGTTGTAATAGGTCCCGAAAACGCGTCCTTCGTTATTGAAATACTGCGCTTTAGGCTCCTTGCCCCATCCCCAAATCAGCAGCACTGCCACGCTCACGCCCAGCAACGCACTGATTGTATTTCGTTTACTGCGTAAACTCATAGGCTGTTAGCTGTTAGCCGTTAGCTGTTAGCTGTTAGCCTATAAAAAGCCAATAGCTAATAGCCAAAAGCCAAAGTTTTAGTTAAAACCAAACACCGATACCGATGCAGCCGTTCAGTTTTTGGTTGTACAGTTTGTCGTCACCGGCTTTGTCGATATAGACGTTATACGGGTTGAGCAGGTCGTTCTTATCGGTCTGCAAACCGTCCGGATTCAGGCTTCCCTGTGCGTACAGATCCAGCGTCACATGCTCGAACTCCCACTCTTTGTTGATCTTCAGACTGAGGTTCGTGCAAGCAAATTTCTCATTGCCGTAGATCGGGCTCTCCCAAGGAGAGAGGCCTACTTGTGCACCGAGGGTCAGACCGAGGTCTTCGAAGGTGTAGTCATATCCCAACTCGATATAGGTCGAGAAAGCCTGACGCTCCAACTGACCAGCTAATAACTTCTTAGCATCGGTCTCAGCCTTGAGGTCACCGCCGCCACCTACGGTCGTGTACCAGTTGATATACGCACCGGCATTCTCGCCGAAAGCGTGGCTGAAGTTATAACCTACCCACAACTCCGAAGTGTGATCGCTACCGTCGTTGCAGTAGTAATACGCGTTATAACCGAGACTGGCACCGTAAGCCGTTACCGATGCAATGAAATCCACCTCCGGCATAAACTTCGTGTTACAGTCGAACGGAAGATTGGTGCCGTTGGTCTTGAATTTCCAGTCCGATGCACCGATATTGGCCCATACACCTGCGCGGAACTCGATGTCACCGTCGTTGGCATCAAAACCCACGAGACCTTCCGGCTGAAAACTTAAACCGCCGTTATACTGGCCACGCCAGAGATAGGCACTTACCAAATCTGCGCCCGCTTCATAAGCGAACTCTACTTCTGCTTTCGCAGACAAAACAACTGCCATCAAGGCAGCACCTAAAACTAATACCTTTTTCATTTGTTATTTAATTTTTCGTTATGTCGTAATTACGTCATGACGTCATGACGATTTATTTCAAATATACCCCAAACGCCACGTTCGGCAGGATCACGTTCGTTGCCGCCATCGGGCTGACGCTCAGTTGACCTTGCAACATCAAGCCGCAACGCTCGCTCACCGTCCAGTCCTTGCGAACTCGCACTTCGATGTTCTGCAGTGCCGCACCGTTCGGGTTATAGACTCCCTTCCAAGGCGTCACGCCGATCGCACCGAACAGACTCCAACCGTCCCGCAAAGCTTGCGTATAACTGATTTCGGCATAACTCGAATACGCACGCACTATTTCGCCTGCCGCATTGAGATAACAGTCCGAAGCGGCAACGCGGGTACCCCATGCGATGGTCAGCGGAATCTTGTCGCTGATCGTATAACGCACATTTAACTCCAAGCGGTTGCCTTTGTCGATATAGTTGCCGAAATCAAAGAACCCGCAGTTGAAATTATAGATGTACAGCGCGTATATATCCAATCCCCATCGGCGGAACCCGATCGAGAAATCCACCTCCGGTTGGAACTCGCGGAAGGTCATGTCCGTCACGCCTAAGTTCCACCACATGTCGGCATAAACGCCGTAGTAGCCTACGTTCACCGAACCCTGTATGTTCGCACCGCCGGCATACAAACCCCGCCATAAATACGCAGCCTGCACCCTCGCTTGTGCCCCATAGGTGAATTCGCTCTTCGCTCTTACCTCTTGGCTCTCAGCTCTTGGCTCTACGCTTTCCTGCGCGTACGCACTCGCGTTATTTACAAAAGGTAACGCTCCGATGCATAACATCAGAGCTATTACCCATTTGAAATACCTTTCAACTTTCAATTTTCACTTTTCAATTTAAAGTGCGTTTTGCACCTCCCACGCTTTGCGCAGGGCAACCTCCAGAATGCGAGTGTTGCTGAAATCTACTATACCGCCATCGAAGCCCGGCTCCAAGTGGTAATCAGCGTTACCCTCACCGTTGAAATAAGCTCTTACTTCCTCACCGGAAATTCCCAATTCAGCTGCAATAGCGTCCATACTGCCATGCGGAAGGCTGTCTTTTACTGCACGAAGGCGATTAAATGTTGTACGCATAATGTGTTGTGTTTTTATAATTTATGTATGTTAATTATCATTATTTATCGGACTTTTCCCGTCGTTTTCACGACCTTCATCCCAAAATCCGCTGCAAAGGTACTGCTTTTTTTTGACATATGCAAGCCCGCGTGTGTTTTTTTATCAAAAAATATCTGTTTCTTGGTCTCCAGAGGGGAATACAACTGGTACACGACAGGTACACAACATATAATGGTGTTAGGATGGTACGCGGAAGAACAAAAGAAGAACTAAATATGTACTAAATAAGTACTAAAAAAGAACTAAAGAATTATGTAAAATAGCCTTTGACGAAACTTACGATTTGTGTAAAATAGAAGGCTAAGACAATGCGTTGTTGCTGCTTCCTTTTTTGGGGTGAGACGACATTCCTGCGAACACTAACAAAGAGAAGAAGGAATAGAAAAATTCCTGTTTGTAGCTGAAAAATTCCTGTTTGTAGCTGAAAAAATCCTTCTGGTAGAAGAAAAAAATCCTTTTGGTAACTGAAAAATTCCGTTTTGTAGAAGAAAAATTTGCATATGTCATTATTTTTGTGTAATTTTGCAGCGCAAAATGTGAACATATGGATAATTCCGGAAAAAGAAAATACGTCTTGCTGCATTGGAAAAGGCTGGTACGGAAAAGTATGCTTGATTTTCTACAATGGAGCGTCATGACCATTACAATCGCCGGTTCGTTGGTGGCTTTTCTTCCAACAGAAAAAGTGATATGGCTCAAGGCAGCTATTCCTTATTATATGTCCACATATTGGTGGCTTGCCCTGTTATTGCTATTGGCTTTTATGTCGATCGCCGTTGCTTGCAATTGGCCGCACACCCGCGCTGCCTACAAAGACAAGAAAACGGATATATGGGTTATTATCGAATGTTGTGATTTGCTGCAACAAAAAGGCTTGAAAGTGATTCATACCGTCGATACGTTCGATACGGATTTGGGGCAGATCATCAGTCCTAAGTCGCTTCATGGCGCATTCCTGAAACTCTGTGAGCAAGCGGGAGTCAATGTGGCTGAACAAATAGATGCTGCCTTGGAGCGTCGTGTCCCAAGGACTGTCGATGAGAGTCTGCCGGGCAGAAAACGACAATACGGATTAGGTACCATATGCCATGTGGATGTGGGTTCCGAGCCGTTCTCCTGTGTGGCTTTTACCCGCTTAAAACCAAACGGAACCATCGAAATAACGAAGGAGGAGTATATCCGCTGTCTCAAGCAGATGTGGCGCAATCTGTCCGATCCGCTTAATCGTAATGACATGATCAATGTGGCGGTAATGGGCAATAGGTTTGTGGACTTACCCGCGGAGTTCTCTACGGAGCAGAAGATAGATTTAATGATACAGACTTTTTTTGCTGTAGCGCGTGAGAAATCCTGTTGCCGCGTCCTACGGATATGCGTCCATCCTGATAATGCGCCGGATATTGATTTTGAGAAATATCCCGTCATCATTGAGCATCTAGCCAAGCGTCCTGTCATATAAAATTTCGCTTCTATGCAGCAGACATCCAAATATTTTGCCTTTATCAGTTTTCAGAGTAGTGATGCTCGTGAGGCGGTTCGTCTGCAACATGCGATAGAGCGTTACCGTCTGCCGGCTGTCTTATGCAAGCAAGACAGTTCGATCCCGCGGCGAATCAAACCTCTCTATTGCTACCTCAACGATATGCATGCCGGTGAAGAGTTGATGCAGGAACTCAAATCGCGCATGGAGCAGTCGCGTTATCTGATTGTTGTTTGCTCTCCGCGTGCTGCTAAATCGGCGTATATCAATAGCGGTATCGATTATTTTGTTTCGCTGGGTCGCAGGGATTGTATCATCCCTATCATCGTAGATGGCATTCCATACAGCAATGATCCGGAGACGGAATGTTTTCCGGAGGCTCTAAAGCGCCATTTCCCGAAACATTCGGATCCGCTCCAAGATCATTCTATTTTAGGCATCAATATTCACGAGGCCGGAATCGGTTCGCGTCGTAAGGCATATGATCGCGCGATGTTGATGGTGGTAGCGCGTATCCTGCAACTGGATTTTGACGGTTTGCTCTTGCGGGAGCAGCAACGCCGGAGAAGAAAAATGATTCTTTCGATTCTCCTTGCTCTTGTTGTTTTTGCCGCTTTGTTCGTCACGTGGCGTCTGTCGCAGACCGTTGATGTGCAAGTGCAAGTAAAAGAAGCGACCGAACAGAATGCGTTTTTGCCTCCATGTCGCGATATTGCGATGTGCCTGTATCTGGAAAACGAGCAGAAAGCGGACACACTTGCTTCCTTGAATGATATAATGGTTTTTGCCAATATCCCGCCGCGGTACATAGGTCGTGAGGTAAGGATGACGTTGTCGGCGAAAGACTTCCTATCGCTGGATACCACATTGGTTTTGCAGAAATCATTGACCCTTCCGATTCGTCGAGACGCAAGAATATACGGGCATGTGCATTTCCATTTGTTGGACTTGCCTCAACCGGAGAAGGCTCATATCCGTATTGTGAATTTTCCGGTAAAAGCGGACGCAAACGGCTTGGTAGAATTGGACATTCCGATAGCGGATCAGCAACAGAAATATGAGGTAATAATTAATGATCGGGTAGATACCCTTTATATGCCATGCGGAGAAGATGATATAATAATGATCGAACGATGAAAAAAAATTGCTTCTTATTCTTTCTTGTCTTATTGTGCGTAGCGGTAGAGGCACAGACGCAAGCTGGTGTCGTGCGTACAGCAGGTCGCGCTAATCATTCCGGTCGAACGCTCAGTGATGTGATCATTCGGGTAGATGGCGAACATAATGCGGTTATATCCCGGGAAGATGGCTCTTTTTATCTTCGCTTTAATGGTATACATGAAGGGGATATGTATCGGATTTGTAGCGTGCGTAAACCCAATTATGAGATACTCGACAAAGGATTTATCGGTCGTTCACTTGCTTTTTCTTCTAAAGTACCTGTTACTATTGTCCTTCTTGACAAATCGGAGATGGAGCAGGAGAGGCGCATTATGGAGGAGCGGTTTGAGAAGACATATACCGCTAACTATGAGCGTCGCGTTCTGGAGATAGAACAGCAGTATAAAAACCAAATCATTTCTCTTGAGCAAAAAATTGCTGCGCTCGAAGAAGCAGATCAATTGTTTGAGAAGATACATACGCAGATGAATGATATGGTAGAGCATTATCTCCGTACGGATTATGATGTCTTGGACTCCCTTGATCGCCAAATCAATGCTTTGATTGAAGAGGGTATGTTCGACCAAGCAAGAGAGTTAATATTGTCCAAAGGTAATGTTGAAGAGCGGGTACAATCCTTGCTGAATATGCAGCAACAGGTGGAGGCTAATGAGAAAGCTCTCGCCAAGTTGCAACGCAAACAAGCGCAGTTGGCGGCACAAACCCAGACTAATCAGGAGAAACTGCTCAAAGATTTGATGAACCTCTACCATATAGCCAGGGCTGATTTGCAAATTGATACTGCGCAGGTATTGGTGGATCATATGCTTGCTATCGCTCCCACAAACCTTGACGTATTATTAGAAGCAGCCAGTTTTCAAATTATGACTCGTAAATCGATGATGACAGGACTGCGTCTTAGTCAACGTTTCTTGGCTTGTGCCAAAGTGCCGTATTCCGATTCATCAGCATTCGTTTTACGAGGCTACAATATGGTGGCTGCAGCTTATGGAGAGTGCTACAATTTGGATAGCGCATTGATGACCTATCAAGAATTGATACCAAGATTAGAAAAAGTGAAGGATGATACGGCTTTTTCGGGATGGACTGAACCGATATACAGACGTGTGGCGCGCATCTACGAGGATCGTAAAGCCTATGATACAGCCTTGTATTATTATGATAAGGCATGGGAAGAAATGAAACGCCATCCTTCTACCGAAACTCCTAGCAATGAAGCATATATGGCTTATCGTTACACTTGGTTGTATAGGAGCATAGGGGATTATAAACAAGCGTTTGATTATAATCGGCAAGCTATTGATGCCTATGTTAATCTCAATGACTCCCAAATGGTAGCAGAGTGTTACCGACAACAGGCTTATGTCCACCAGCATATGGATAGTTTGGATGATGCCTTGAATGCTTTACGAATAGGCTTGCAGTACATTGATACAATTAATAATCCTCAAGTAGGCGTCTTATGCAATATTTATTCCAATATGGCGGATATATTCGTCGAAAAGCAACAATATGACTCGGCATTAGTCTATGCTAACGCCGTGCTCAATACGAAAGCAAGACGCTTTCCGACTCACTATATCGGCAGCATCTTTGATCGTTTTCTCCGGGCAGAAGTATATGTAGCGCTTCACCGATATAAGGAGGCATTGGAAGATTATAATGCCTCTATATCAGACATACTAACTTACTACAAGGATGCACCAACACAAATAGGCATTTGTTATAGAAACAGAGGAGACTTTTTTCAGCAAATTGGAGAGGTTGACAATGCTATAGCTGATTATGAAACAGCTATTGAATATTTCAAAAAAGACAGCTCGGCTCCTACTTGGCGTATCACGAATCTTGAGAATATGATTCAGCAACTGAAAAATCCCTAGTGCTCCTTAAAAATTCAGAAAAAATGCGTGCGCGCTTGCGTATATCAAAAAAATGTTGTACCTTTGCAGCCGAATTTAAATCAGAAGGTATGACCAAGCTGAGTGTAAATATCAATAAGGTGGCTACGCTGCGTAACGCGCGTGGAGGGAATCTGCCTGATGTTCAACGATTTGCGGTGGATTGCGAGCTGTTTGGAGCTCAGGGTATCACCGTTCATCCGCGTCCGGATGAGCGCCATATTCGTAAGGAAGATGTGTATCAACTCAAGTCGATGGTGACCACGGAGTTGAATGTGGAGGGCAACCCGACGGAGGAGTTTTTAGCATTGGTGACGGATATCCGTCCGACGCAGGTGACGCTTGTGCCGGATGATCCGAATCAGTTGACCTCCAACCACGGTTGGGACACCCGCCGGCATCTGGATTTTCTCAAAGGGGTGGTGAACCAACTGCATGCCTATCGCATTCGCGTGAGTATCTTTGTGGATCCCGATCCGGTGATGGTGGAGTACGCGTTGCGTACGGGCGCAGACCGTGTCGAACTGTACACCGGTCCTTATGCCGAGCTGTTTGAGTCCGATCCGAAGGCTGCGATCGCCAAGTATCGTCCGGCAGCGGAGAAAGCGCATGAGTTGGGTCTGGGTATGAACGCCGGACATGACCTCAACCTCAAGAACCTCAAGCCGTTCGTCAAGGCTTTCCCTTGGACGGCGGAGGTCAGCATCGGTCATGCGATCGTTTGTGACGCCCTCTATCTTGGCATCCAAGAAACCATTCAAGAGTACCTTGAGTGCTTAAAAAAATAAATCGTAAATCGTTAAATCGTAAATAATCTTTATGCTTTTACAAATTATTGACACCTTGGCTGTAGAAGAGCCGATGATTGAAGAAACGGTACAAGAGACATCGATTAACTTGTGGGAGATGGCGCAATATGGCGGCTGGATCATGATCATCCTTGCGATATTGCTGGGTGTGGCATGCTACATCTTCATCGCCCGTCTGGTGGTGATCAAGCAGGCTACGCACGAGGACAAGTCGTTCATGGATCGC
The DNA here is from genome assembly GCA_902780235.1 of uncultured Bacteroidales bacterium. GTDB lineage: Bacteria > Bacteroidota > Bacteroidia > Bacteroidales > Paludibacteraceae > Colicola. The sequence goes on from CACZEL010000013.1 coordinate 80,442, forward strand.
ATCCGCGACTATATCCATGAGGGTAAGATCGACTCGGCGCTGAACCTCTGCAAGCAGACGGATACGCCTTCCGCGCACATGATAGAGAAAGGTATCACGCGTATCGGTCGTCCGATGCAGGACGTACAGGTAGCGGTTGAGAACGTCGGCAACTTGGAGGTAGGTCGCTTGGAGAAAGGACTCGTTATCATGGCTACTATCGCCGGCGGTGCTCCGATGCTCGGTTTCCTCGGAACGGTGCTGGGTATGGTTCAGACGTTTTACAACATGGCGCAGACGTCCGGCGGCGTGATCGAGATGAGTGCGCTCTCAACGGGTATGTATCAGGCCATGGTGACCACCATCGGCGGTTTGATCGTAGGTATTCTGGCGATGTTCGCTTACAACTACCTCGTGGCTCGTATCGACCGTGTGGTTCGTCTCTTGGAGAGCCGTACACTCGAGTTTATGGACCTTTTGAATGAACCCGCATAATGAGTCTCAAGAAACGCAATAGGGTTGAAGCGACGTTTGCGATGAGTTCCATGACGGACTTGGTGTTCCTGTTACTCCTTTTCTTCGTCATGGCCTCTACGATGTCGTCGCCCAACGATATCAAGATCAACCTGCCGACGTCCCGTGCGAAGAACGTGACAAAACCTCAGGTGGCTAAAGTGTCGATTGACAATATCGGCAACTATTTTGTGGCGATCGGTAAAGAGAAACCCGTGCAGATCGACCCGGAGAGCCTTGAGGGTTATCTGAGTGGAATCCAAGCCACGGACTCCACGACCTATATCGCGCTGCATGCCGATGAGGATGTAGCCTACAAAGAGGTTGTACGTGTGCTCGATATTGCGAACGAGCATCATATGAAGTTAGTAGTCGCTACGAAACACGGTAGATAATGGCTAACAGCTAACAGCTAATAGCTAATGTTAAGTAAGAAACAACAACGACATATTATTGCAACAGTAGGCACGGTGATCTTTATGTTGCTGGTCTTCCTGATTCTATGGCTCGTGCGGCTATATGCCGTGGTGCCGGAACAGGAAGAAGGGGTAGAGATCGCTTTCGGTGAAGTAGAGGAAGCCGGCGGTTATATGGCACAGGAGTCAGAAGCCGTTCCGTTACCTGCTCCCGAACCGGCTGCACCGGTGCTCCCTTCGGCTCCTTCGGATAACGACTTGCTGACGCAGGAGGACGATGAGGCGCTGGCGTTACGCAAGGCGCAGGAAGAGAAAGAGCGGGCACGCAAGCAAGCGGAGGCGGCTGAGAAACAGCGTCAACGCGAAGAGCAAGCTCGTTTGGAAGCAGAGCGCAAAGCACGCGAAGCAGCTGAGGCTGAACGCAAAGCCAAAGAGGCGGAGGCGATCGCCAAAGCGAATCAGTTCGGTTCGCTGTTCGGCAACAGCGGCAATAACTCCGGTTCGGGCGACAGTCAAGGATCGGGACAGAAAGGAAACCCTGTCGGTCACGGTTCATCGGGAGGAAACTCATGGAGCCTCTCCGGACGTGGCATCAAGGGTACGTTGCCTCAACCTGCCAACACGTTTAATCAGGAAGGTCGTGTCATCGTGGAGATCCGCGTCAATGCCGCCGGACAAGTGGTGTCCGCTGTGCATAAAGGCGGTACGGTCTCTGACAAGACCACTATCCAACTCGCACTCGATGCTGCCAAGAAGGCGAAATTCACCGAGGGCGATCATGATCAGATCGGAACAATTACCTATAATTTCAAGTTTAATTAATCGAAAATCGAAAATCACTAATCGAAAATCGTATGAATTATCTTTTTCTTGACAACGGTTTCGAAGAAATCGAAGCAATCACGACTATTGATTTGTTACGTCGCGCAGGCATCGCGGTAACGACAGTGTCTATCACCGGAAATCCGATGGTTCTCGGCGCCCATAACATCGCCGTAGAAGCGGACGGACTGATCGAACGCATTGATTTCTCGGATGCTGAGATGTTGATTCTGCCCGGAGGACAAACCAAACTCGGCGAGTGTTCCGCTTTATGTGAATTGCTGGTAGAGCATAACAAAGCCGACAAACTGATCGCGGCTATCTGTGCTGCACCGGCTGTATTGGGTAAGTTGGGTATTCTGGAAGGCAAGCAGGCGACCTGTTATCCGGGTTTCCAGGAGGCTTTGGGCGAGAGTTATGTAGGCGGCTTGGTCGTTGAATCGCATAATATCATTACCGGTAAGGGTCCGGGTCTGAGTTCCGACTTCGCGTTCTGCATCATTGAGCGCCTCAAAGGTTCAGAGGCTGCCGATGCCGTCTATGACGCTGCGCAATATTAATAGTTAAAAGTTAATGTAAAAAATCGCAGGCTTCTTATCGAAGTCCTGCGATTTTATGTAGCTGAACGCTGAGGCGCCAGAAAGGGTGGGAAAGGATATAGCGGACGGTGTCTTCTAAGTTATCGTTACTATCAATCTCGAAGTCATCGATACCGCTGAGCAATAACCACTCACCATTATACCGTAAAGGCTGTAACATCCAATGTTCAGCCTTTATTTGTTGCCGCCAAACTTCGGGATCGTAGGTGCCGGTGAAGACCACTTTGACCTCGTTCACTTGCTTGAGCGCCAATTTTGTGCCCTCTTTGGGCGAACAGGTGATCCAGTCGATTTCGTCGGGTAGGGGACGAGTACCGTTGGTCTCGATGCAGATATAGAAGCCCGCCTGATGGAGCGCATCAATCAGCGGTTTATCCACCTGCAGACTCGGTTCGCCGCCCGTGAGTACGCACATTTTCCGCCGCTCGTTTGGTACGTCGTAGAGCGAAAGTATCTCAGCCACGATCTGTTCGGCTGTCATCTCGGTATAGTCCGCAAACTCCGTGTCGCACCATGGGCATTTGAGGTTACAACCGCTGAAACGAACAAACACAGCAGGAATCCCGCTGTGTGCTCCCTCCCCTTGAAGGGTAAAGAATATTTCGTTTACTCTATACATTAGCTATTAGCTGTTAGCTTTTAGCTGTTAGTCTCGTTCATAAATGGCGATATTGCCTTCGGATTCTTGGACGGAGACCTTGTAACAGTTCTCGACATGGTCGCAGATCCATTTGGCGATATTTTCCGCCGAAGGGTTGACATCGAGTATGTCGTTGATATACTTATGGTCAAACGTGTCCTTCACGACTTTTTTGATATGTGTGAAATCGGTCACCATGCCGTCTTGATTCAACTCCTTGGCTTTGCAATATACAACGATGATCCAGTTATGACCGTGCAGGTTCTCACATTTGCTCTCGTACGACAGCATCAAGTTATGCGCCGCCGATATCTCTATTCTTTTTTCTACGTAATACATCTTATTTACTTTAGCTATTGGCTGTTAGCCTTTCACTTTTCATAGTATCCGGCGTCGCGGAGGGCTTCTTCCCGTTCGCGGCAGGTACCGCATACGCCACAGGGTTCATCGCCGCCTTTGTAGCACGACCAGGTCTCGTCGTAGTTGATGCCAAGCGCCATACCGCGCCGCACGATGTCCGTCTTGGTGATATGCGTATAGGGTGTCAACAAGTGCACGCCGTTCCATGTGCCGGCATGGATTGCAGCGTCCATCGATTCAACGAACTCGGGTCGGCAGTCGGGATAGATCGTATGGTCACCGGCATGGTTCGCCAGCATGACATACTGCATCTTGTTGTTCTCTGCGATTCCTGCAGCGATAGAGAGCATGATCCCGTTTCGGAAGGGTACAACGGTCGATTTCATGTTCATGTCGTCGTAGTTCCCTTCGGGAATAGCGTCTGCGCCGGCTAAGAGCGAGGACTGAAAGAACTGCTTGATGAACGGCAGACGTATCACCAAATGCGGAATACCCAACCGCTCACAATGCAGTTTGGCGAACTCCAACTCTTTGTCGTTATGATTGCTGCCGTAATGAAACGACACCGCCATGCCGATACGCTCCTTGAACTCGTACAACATCGTCGTCGAGTCCAAACCACCCGATAAAACAATCAGACTATCTTTCATGAAACCATTTACCATTTAGTCATTTACCATTTACTATTTATTTTGGCATTTGGTCATTTGGTCAAGGAGTCTCTGTTTTTTGAGCTCCTCATGCTCCGCATCCGCGTAGTTGGCAAAAGGATAGATGCTGATACCGCCTCGGGGCATGAACCAGCCGGTGACCTCGAGGTACTTGGGATCCATGAGTGCCACCAGGTCCTTCATGATAATGTTCACGCAGTCCTCATGGAAATCACCGTGGTTACGGAAAGAGAAGAGATAGAGCTTCAGACTCTTGCTCTCCACCATCTTTTCACGCGGGATATAACTGATATAAATATGTCCGAAATCGGGCTGACCGGTCTTCGGGCAGAGTGTCGTGAACTCCGGACAGTTGAACGTCACCAGATACTCATTTTCCGGGTGTTTGTTGACAAAGGTCTCCAGCACCTCGGGATTGTATTGATCGCTATAGTGGACGCCTTGGTTTCCCAACAGCGTTACTCCCTCTAATTCATTCTCCGTTCTCATCTCTTATCGCATGATTTTCAATGTGCTACCATTTTCCGTGACAACGATGTACATGCCGTGCGGCAGATCCATCGAATAGATGTCTTCATTCGTTGTCGCTACCTTACGACCGTAGATATCGTATATATTCACCCACATACCACTCTCGTAAGCCTCTTCGATGCCTTGCGGCGTGTAGAGCTTAATGGAGAAATTATACGTCCATTGGTTGATATAGTCGGACACGGTGTATTTCTTCGTGAGTCCAACCGCGGTAAAGCGCAGATCCACCTCTTCTTCCGAATCAGGAGTAACATGTGTGTTCGCCGGATCGGCTAAGGTGATCTTCGGCTTGGCAGCACGCAGACTGTCGTTGGCCACGTAGTCCTCTACGGTCATCTTCAGCACGATCGAATGACCGGCATGGTCGATGTCGGCATTGATTCCGGCAACGGTGAACTGCATGATCTGGGTCGAAGGGATCTGAACCGGCGAAGCGGTGCCGCTTGTCAGATAGTCCACGATACCGTCGATCAGTCGCTTACCTTGCGTATTGAGCGACGCGGTACGGGCGATAGGCAGGCAGATATATTTCTTACCACCACGCATGTCTGCCGGTACTTCATGGATCGCCGTCTGTAACTCACCCAAACTGTAGTAATCTTCGATGGAGCGGGTATAGCCCGTTGCCAGACAAAGGGTACCTTGTTTATAGACGCGGATCGGCATGATGCCGTTCTTGGCATAGCCGTCGAGGATCGCTATCTCGGCATCTTTTGTAGCACCGCTCATCTTGGCGAAGACGGGGTGGGTAGGCTGCTCGATCTTGATCTTACATCCGTTCACTTTCTGTGCCGTCGAGTCGATAGCACCGCTGTTCGGATCTCCCCAACCCAAACGGGTCTCGTCGTCCAAACCATCGGTAGCATAGGTGTAACCTTTGAGGTTAAGAACCGGCAGGTTCGCTCCTCCACGGATGATCTGTATGACCTCCGGATTGTTGGCATCGACATCTTCGGAGATGATGATCCATTTATAGCGCTGGTACTGGTCGGCACCACGCAAACCGTCGGCTTTCTGTCGGCGGGCGATCATACTCCATTTACCGGTGCTCTCCAAGTACTTATAGACGGCATCATCGTCGCATGCGTTGTCGGTTCGCTGCAGGTAAAGCACGGGGTTCGTACCGTAGTCCAGTTCCTTAACCTTTATCTGACCTTTGATGACCGTGTCGGCTCCCAAGACGGAGATCTCGTATGGGTAAATGCCAACGTTAGCCGGTACACCGCCGATGATATAGGTGCCGTTACTTCCGTTACCTTGTACCGTTCCGCCCGGATTTCCGTTCGTCCAGCGAAGCGTTACGTCGTCTGCAGAGAGGGCGTAGTACTTGAAGGTGATCTGATCCATCTCTTCGTTCTGATAAACGGTCACATTGATATCCGAAGTGGAGTATATCTCCGAGATGACCTTGAATGTACCGGTGACGCGATTGGTCTCCGCGCCGTTGTAATAAGCCACCACGGCATAGGGGTAGGTACCTACCGGACAATTCGCAGTACCGCCCAAGGTCAGGGTATCCACCATGCCGCCTTCTTTCTCGCTGAGCGTGATACCGTTAGCAGGGGTATTGAGCCATTCCAGACGAGTCTCTGCCGTAGGCAGGTTGTTATACTTGGTCGTGTAAACGACAGAACGCATGGTTGTTGTTTGAAGCAGCACTTGGGTCGAGTCATTACCCTTGAAGTGTTTCGTTTTGGGCTCTTTCGGCAGACGAAGAGAGAACGCATAGACCTGGCTGGCTTCACTACCGGTACCGATGATCTCGATCACATGTTCGCCGGTGGAGATGGTATAGTCTCTTGCGGTGACGCTGGTACTGAGTTCGGATTCTTTGGTGACATCTGCTCCATCGACCTTGATCTGGATATATCTGCCGTCACTGAGTTTGCTCTTCTTGTCTTTCGCCAGCACGCTGAACTGGTCGTAGCCCGAAATGTGGATCTTGATCTCGTTTCCGTAGATCTTCCATGATCCACCATAACCGGGGAATTGTTTGATAGAAGAAGCAGAGGTGCTCTCGTCCGGACTGTTGCATTGACCTTCAAACCAATCGGCCGAGGTGGTAGCGCCGGCCATGCCGATGACATTGGCGATCTTACCGTCCGTACCCAATTTGGTAGCGAAACCGCCTACGGACGAACCGCTTTCGTTCTTGGTTTTGCCGGTATAGTAGATCTCATAGAAATATTCGTTATATTCCACAAGCGGCGTTCCGTATCCGCCGTCTTTCATACGTCCTTCATACACTTCCGGAACGTGCAGCGCCAAACCGCTGACCGGAACGGGTACGGTATAGTTGACGGTGTAGGTCAGTTGCGTCCCGTCCTCCGCTGTTACCACCACGGTACCTGTTCCCGGAACGGATTGAGCTTGGTTAACTTGGACGTTTGCTTTTGTGTCATTGGCCGTTGCAGCAATCGTCGGCGGCGTCTTGATGCCTGCTGTCAACTGGATGTCGTATCGTAAGGTGTTCGGCGAGAAATTCGGTACGGATGTACCGTTGTAGGTCAGGCTCTTCAAAGTCGCATCCGACGACATCGCCGGCGCTTCGGTGATGGTGACCGTATATTGCGTGGACTCGGAGGTCGAAGAGAAGAAGATGTAGTTCTTATTTCCCGTGCTGAAATCCTGGGCATCGTCCGGTGTCCAATGATCGATGTTCTTTCCTGTGAATTGCGGCGTCAGCATCAGACTGCTTCCGTTGGTCACTTGACCGGTGATCGTCTTGTTCACTTGATCGATCGCTGCCGTTCCGCGTATGTTAGCCCATGTCGCGCTCTCTACTTTCGGCTCGGCGCTCTCGCGGGTGAAGGTGACGGTGTAGGTCAAGGTCGTCGTGCCGTTTTCTGCCGTAACGACGATAGTAGCTGTACCCGGCACGCTGGTAGCTTGGGTGACATTCACGTTGGCACCGTTGTGGTTCTTGGTCGCAACGACCGAAGGATTCCCCACAAAGTCAGCCGGTAACTCGACATTGTAGTCAAGGGTCTGCGGCGAGAAATTCGGAACGGATGTACCTCCGTTATAGGTCAGCGCACTCAGCGTTGCATCATTAGACGGACCGGCACCGGTGATAACTATTTCGGAAAGGAAATCACCATCTGCCGTATGACCGCTCAAATAGAAACCATAACATCCCGGTTGAAGAATGCTCGTTTCGTTGGTATAGGTCTCTGTTACACCGGTATGTGTGATCGTTAATGTCGATAGTTCCGAACTGCTATTGCTATAATAGGTGGCAGCATTCCCACCTGCATCATATTGCGCAATAATGCCTGCAAAATCAGCATCGGAGATAGCTTTCACGGTCCAAGTATCTGTAATGGACTTTGTTTTGCTATTGCGAACTTTAAATTTGACAGTAGATGCATCTTTGATTTTAAAAGCAACCATACTGCCGCTTTTTACTTCTACACCATTATTGCCTGCCAAACCACCTCCATTTCGACCATAGTAGATGTTTTGGTTCATGTTAAATTTTTTTGAACCGCTGGTGGCAGGGGCACTTGATAGCGAGTACGTGTTGGGCGCTAATGCAACAACGTCTGTCGCAAACACATCAACTGCCATAAGGCAACTCAATACAATGAACAAACTCTTAATAATGTTTTTCATATCGTTTTGTTTATTATTATCCTTTCAACTTTCCCCTTTCACCTTTCACTTTTCATTCGCCCACATTAGGGGATATTAAATCACGCTGCAAAATTACTGCTTTTTTTGCACATAAATGTGCATATATTCAAAAAAAATGTGTAAAAATTGACACATTTAAAAGAAAAAGTCGCGCGCGTACATTATTTATTTGCGTATATGAGATTTTTTTTGTAATTTTGTGCCCGGTTTTTGAGAAACCATAAAAAACATGTGTAACAAACAATTTTTGAATACAATGAACAAAAAGATTTTATCTGTAGCGCTGGCACTTGTTGCAGCGCTCACAATGACCGCTCAAACGGTGGATAAAGCCAAAGTGACAAACAATGCGGATGCAGCTGCGAAGGCAGGGGCTGACTTGAAAAAGCTGGAGGCTGGTGACAAGGCTTGGAAATTTGATGGGACGATTGGTTTGAACGCTGCCGCTACCGGTTTGGTCAACTGGGCTGCCGGTGGTAAGAACAACGTGAACGGTATCGCGTATGCAAAACTGCACCTTCTCTATCATAAAGATGCAATCGCTTGGGAAACCAATTTCGACACCGATTTCGGAATGACATGGATTCAGCAGAAAGAGGATCCGTTCCAGAAATCAAGCGATAACATCAAGTTGGCTACCAAATTCGGTTGGGAGTTTAAAGAGACTTGGTATCTGACCGTTCTCGGTTCGTTCCAAAGCCAGTATGCGTTGGGTCGCAATTATGCAGACGGCTACAACGACATCATCTCCAAATGGTTGGCTCCTTCTTATACCGATATATCGGTCGGTATTGACTGGAAGAAGAGTGTCAAAGGTGCGGACTTCTCGATCTATCTGTCTCCGATCGCAGGTCGTATCACGACCGCTTACACGGGCGCTGCATGGAATGAGAAATATACGAAAGAGGCGTATGTAGGTCATTTGGCTGATCAGTTGGCTGCCGGTGACATCAACCAAGCCGCTTACGATGCCGCTGTTGCTGCTTATTCGTTCTCGGCTCAGCAGGATGCCCATACGGACTTGGCTTCTGCTCTGAAGAATGAGCAGGGCGTTGCTTACTATGACAAGAACGGTGACAAGCAGTTCGACCGTAACGCACGTGCTGAGTTCGGTTTGAGTTTCAAGGGCGCTATCGCATACACCTATCAGGACTTTAAGTTGGCTACCACGCTGGCTCTCTTCACCCCGTATGCTTGGGACAAGACTTTGATCAGCGATCCGTATTTCCAGTACCGCGACATGAACCGCCGTTTCGGTAATTTCGACGTAGATTGGGACGTAGCGCTGAGTTATCAGTTCCTCAAATGTCTGCAAGTGACCCTTCAGACCAGCCTCAAGTACTATCCGGGTACGCTCATCGCTGACGTGAACGGCATTGAGGCAGAGCGCGTACAGTTCAAAGGTATCATCGGTCTGGGCGTAGGCTATTCGTTCTGATGCAAGCTCTCGACGATCTTTCGCAAAATGTGCATCTTCTCTTGGAGCGCTATACGACGCTTCAAGAGGAGAATGCTGCTTTGCGGGAGGATATCGAGCGTCAACGCCAAGAACTTATTCGGACACACAGCGAACTGCTGGCTTTACAGCAGCAGAACAAACGTTTGGCAACAGCGAACGCGATGACCTCCGCCGAGAGCCGCGAAGAGGCCACCAAACGTCTCAATGCCCTCATCGCACAAGTTGATCGCGCAATAGCTGCTTTAAAAAAATAGCCAACAGCCAATAGCCAACAGCCAATAGCCAATAGCTAATGTTAAATCCGGATCGCCAACATATAAACCTCCATCTCGATGCCCACACGGTCGGGCTCGATGTGCCGCGTGATCAGGAGGCGAACTACCGCAATGCAGCGGAGTTGCTCAATAAGCGCTATCAGTATTATCTGAAGTTGCGTCCCAACGCTTCGGCAGAGCAGTTATGGATGTACACGGCATTGGAAGTAGCGGTCGCTTTGCAGTCCGATGCCCGTGAGAAGAGCCTTGTGCCTGTAGAGAAAGCACTCAAAGAGTTAAATCAATTAATATTAGAAAAACTGAATCAATGATCGTAGCAATTATTTGTGCAGTAGGCGGACTCCTCATTGGAGCCGGTATCTACTACCTCATCTCCCGTTTTACGGCCGTTAGCTTAATCAAGAAAGCGGAAGAGGAAGCGGAGATGATCAAAAAGAACAAGATCGTTGAGGCTAAGGAGAAATTCATCGCCCTGAAGTTGGAGCACGACAATAGTGTGCGTGAGCAGGATAAGCGCTTGCAGCAGCAAGAGCAACGTCTGCAGCAACGCGAGCAACAGCTCAATCAGCGTCAGGGAGATGTACAGCGTAGCCTCAATGAAGTGAATCAAAAAATGCAGACCATCGAGCAGCGCCAACAGGCACTCGATTTCCGTCAGCAAGAAGTCGATAAGATGCACCACGAGGCACAACGCCAATTGGAGCAACTGAGCGGCATGTCTGCTGAGGAAGCGAAGAAACAGCTGGTGGAGGCACTCAAAGATGAAGCCAAGACGGCCGCAATGTCATACATCAACGAGATCATGGACAATGCGCGTCTGGAGGCCAACAAAGAGGCAAAGAAAATCATCATCCAGACCATCCAGCGTGTGGCTTCGGAGACTGCAGCCGAATCGACCGTCTCCGTCTTCCATATCGAGAATGACGAAGTCAAAGGTCGTATCATCGGTCGTGAGGGACGTAACATCCGTGCACTCGAAGCGGCTACCGGTGTCGAGATCGTGGTGGATGATACGCCGGAGGCGATCACGCTCTCTGCGTACGACCCCGTACGTCGTGAGATAGCGCGTCTCGCGCTCCACCAACTCGTGCAGGACGGACGTATCCACCCGGCACGTATCGAAGAGGTGGTAGCGAAAGTGACCAAACAAGTGGAGGACGAGATCGTCGAGGTAGGTAAACGTACCACGATCGACTTGGGTATCCATGGTTTGCATCCGGAACTGGTTCGTCTCGTAGGTAAGATGAAATATCGTTCGTCGTATGGTCAGAACTTGCTCCAGCACAGCCGTGAGACAGCAAACCTCTGTGCGGCCATGGCCGGAGAGTTAGGTCTGAACGTGAAGGCGGCCAAGCGTGCCGGTCTCTTGCACGATATCGGTAAGGTGGCAGACGATGATGTCGAACTGCCGCACGCGGAGCTGGGTATGAAACTCTGTGAGAAATACGGTGAGAAACCCGATATCTGCAATGCCGTAGGTGCTCACCATGACGAATGCGAGATGAAGACCCTCATCGCACCTATCGTACAAGCGTGTGATGCTATCTCCGGCGCCCGTCCGGGTGCGCGTCGCGAGATCGTAGAATCGTACGTGAAGCGTCTCAATGACCTCGAGAACCTCGCTATGTCGTTCCCGGGTGTTGTTAAGACCTACGCCCTGCAGGCCGGTCGTGAGTTACGCGTCATCGTTGGTGCGGACAAAATCTCCGATAAGGATACCGAACTGCTTTCCTTCGATCTGGCAAAACGTATCCAGGACGAGATGACCTACCCGGGTCAGATCAAGGTCACCGTCATCCGCGAGGTGCGCGCTGTCAACGTGGCAAAATAAGCTAATAGCCAACAGCTAATAGCCAATAGCAAATAAAGGACTTCTGCCTCACAGGTAGAAGTCCTTTGTTAGTTCCGAATAGGCGGCAGAACGGCCGCCTTTTTCGTCTTCTAAGACGAGGGTGTCACTCGTGATCTCGAGATCTCGACATCTCGACATCTCGAAAGAAAGCAACACACGTTTTGGCTTTTTATTCTCCTTACTATATACGCGCGTGACGTGCGTGAGAAAGAGGTCCGCTGCGGCAGCCAGTTGGCGTATCTCATTCTCTGCCTCTGCCGGCAGAATAAGCGCCAATTGACCATGCTCGGTTAATAAACGTGCGCTATGATGAATCAGTTCGGCATAACTGAGCGTGTCTGTATGCCGCGCAGCTTTTCTTCCTTCATCGGGATTCTTCAAACTATTCTGAAAATACGGCGGGTTAGATACGATCAAATCGTAAGAACCTTGCCATTCTTGCAGGCTCGATACAAAGGCCTTCACGCCATTTTCGCGGGCTTGCTCGACAGCTGCTTCGTCAATATCGATCCCTTCCACCTCCGCTTCCGGGCACCGCTGCATCAGCATTCTCGCGATTAGTCCGGAGCCTGTGCCTACGTCTAAAATTCTTAATTCAGATACAGGCGCCCACGCTCCAAGCAGTACGCCATCCGTTCCTACCTTCATGGCGCACTTACTGTCTTCTATGAAAAACTGCTTAAAGCGAAAAGACACGAATTCTTAATTCTTAATTTTTAATTCTTAATTCGGTATGTTCATGACCGCATGAACATCCATCATGTTCGTGTTCGTGGAACTCGATCACGCAATGCACGCACAGGTAGATACCGATACCGATAAACAGTACTGCGCAGATATGCCGGAACCATTTCTCGAACGTGTTCATCTTCTGCGTCAAGTTACCGATACTTACCGCGCTGTAACTAACCAGCCATGCGATCAGCATGATCGGCAGACCGGTACCGAGACCGAAGATGACCGGCATCAACCAGTTCCACGTGCTTGGCAGGGTCAGTGTGATATCGATCATCGTCAGGAAATAGACCAATCTATGCGGACAGAAAGCGATCGCGAAGAAGATACCAAGGATGAACGACCACAGCCAACTGGCATTCGAATCGGCGTTCTGCAGGAACTTACTCACGCCGTGATCATGTTCGTGATGATGATGGCCGCTGAACAGCAGAACCACACCGCATATCAGCATGAACGCCGCCAAGATCGGTTCACCCCAATGCCCTAACACATGCTTGATGCCCTCCGTCTGCGCGCCCGCCAGAAACGGCACACTCAGCAGCACGTAGGTCGCTAACTTTCCCAACACAAACATCGCGCCGTTGCCCAGCACTTTCCGTTTGTTGTTGATCTCCTTATCGATATAGCTGATCGCTGTGATACTGGTCACCAGTGTACACGGGTCCAGTATCGTCAGCAATCCCAGCACGAGGGCTGTCAAAATCTGTATCATCCTTTAAGGGCTTTGATGGCTTCTTCGAGCGCCGCAATGCGGGCTTCGGCGTCCGCTTTCTTCTTCTGCTCCAGCACCACGATCTCAGCCTTTGCGTTCTGCACGAAGCGCTCGTTGCTCAACTTGGCCATGACACCTTTCAGGAAACCTAATTGGTGTTGCAGGTCAGCTTCGAGTTTCTTGAGTTCCTCTTCCACGTTGATGAACGCATCCATCGGGATGGCGAACTCGGTCGTGCCAACGATGAACTTGGAGCAATTGGCTGTTAGCTGTTGGCTGTTAGCTGTTAGCTCTACTTCCACATTTGCCAATTTATCTACAAGCGCGTTGAGCGCGATCGGACTGATGAGCGTCAGACGCTCTTTCTGCGGGATATTCTTCGAAGCACGTGCGTTACGTACACCGGCAATGATCTCTTTGAGATTCTCAACCTCTTTGAGAATTTCACCATTAAGCGAAGCGTCACCATTTGCATCATTGAGCGAAGCGACCATTATAGACTCTCCTTCCTTGCGCTCATAGAGGTTCTGCCAGAGTTCTTCCGTGATGAACGGCATGAACGGGTGGAGTACACGCAGCAAGCGATCGAAGAACGCCAGCGATGCCTCGTACGTAGCTTTGTCAATCGGCTGCTGGTAAGCGGGTTTGATCATCTCCAGATACCAACCGCTGAACTCGTCGCAGTACAGTTTGAAGATCGCCATCAGGGCTTCACTCAAACGATATTTGCTGAACAAGTCCGCGATCTCAGCCTCGGTCTCGCAAAGCTTGGCATCAAACCAGTCGATCGCATATTTGCTGGTCTCAGGCTGCGGGATGTCCGCTACTTCGAGACCCTTCACCATGCGGAAGCAGTTCCAGATCTTATTGCAGAAATTACGTCCCTGCTCGCAGAGCGAGTCATCGTACAGGATGTCGTTTCCGGCAGGTGCGCTCAGCAGAATACCCATACGTACGCCATCCGCGCCGAAACGCTCGATGAGATCTAACGGATCGGGCGAGTTACCCAGCGACTTGGACATCTTACGACCGAGTTTATCGCGCACGATACCCGTGAAATAAACATGCTTGAACGGCATCTTACCTACGTACTCGTAGCCCGCCATGATCATACGTGCTACCCAGAAGAAGATGATATCCGGACCCGTTACAAGGTCAGCGGTGGGGTAGTAGTAATTGATCTCTTTGTTGTCCGGGTGCTCAATGCCGTCGAACAAACTGATCGGCCACAACCAAGAACTGAACCATGTATCCAGCGCACCTTCGTCCTGAACGTAGTTGCCTTCCGGCTTGGTCTCGGAAACGATGATCTTGTCGTCCGGGTAGTTCTCCAGACCGGTCTGCGCGAGCAGGTCGGCGTCGTAATACGCCGGGATACGGTGACCCCACCAGAGTTGACGGCTGATACACCAGTCTTTGATGTTCTCCAACCAGTTGCGGTAGGTGTTCTTGTATTTCGCGGGATAGAAAACGATCTCGTCGTTCATCACCGGCGGCAGGGCGATGTCAGCAAAATGCTGCATCTTCACGAACCACTGCAGACTCAACCGCGGCTCGATAGGTACGTTCGTGCGCTCGCTGTAACCGACCTTGTTGTCGTAGTCCTCGATCTTCTCCACGAGCCCTGCAGCCTGCAGGTCTTCCACGATCTGCTTGCGGCATTCGAAACGGTCCATGCCGTGGTACTTGCGTACGTTAGCCTGCAGCTCGTCCTCCACCGTGTCCATGTTCAGATGCGCGTCCGGCGTGAAGATATCGATCGTCTTGAGGTTGTATTTCTGACCCAACATGTAGTCGTTCACGTCATGTGCCGGCGTCACCTTCAGACAGCCCGTACCAAAACCGATCTCTACGTAGCGATCCTCGATGATCGGGATCACACGACCGACACCCGGTACGATCACATGCTTTCCCTTGAGCCATTGGTTCTTCTCTTCCTTGGGGTTGATACAAACGGCGATATCGCCGAAGATCGTCTCCGGACGGGTGGTAGCCACGATGGCGTACTTGCCCGGCTCCTCCGCTACTTCGTAGCGCAGGTAGTAGAACTTATTATGCTCGTCGTGGTAGATAACCTCCTCGTCGCTCAACGCCGTCTGACGTTCCGGATCCCAGTTCACCATACGCAGACCGCGGTAGATGAGACCTTTTTTATAGAGGTCGCAGAAAACCTTGATGACCGCTTTACTGCGCGTCTCGTCCATCGTGAAAGCGGTACGGTCCCAGTCGCAAGAGCAGCCGAGTTTGCGGAGCTGCTTCAAGATGATGCCTCCGTGCTCGTCCGTCCATGCCCACGCGTGCTTCAAAAACTCCTCGCGCGTCAGGTCGGATTTATTGATACCTTGCTCTTTGAGGCGCTTGATGACCTTCGCTTCGGTAGCGATCGACGCATGGTCCGTACCCGGTACCCAGCACGCGTTTTTGCCTTCCAAACGCGCACGACGAACCAAAATATCTTGGATCGTCTCGTTCAGCACGTGACCCATATGCAGCACACCCGTTACGTTGGGCGGCGGAATAACGATGGTAAACGGTTCTTTTTGCTCACCTCGGTCGTTGACCGCATCCGGCTCGCTGTGAAATAACTTGTTGTCAAGCCAGTATTGATACCAACGGGCTTCAATGTCAGTAGGATTATACTTCGAGTCCATAGACTATTTATGATTTATGATTCCAAATTTAATTTTTTCACAAAAAAGCGTGCAAAGTTACAACAAATATTTGGAATATGCAAGGATTTGACGATAAAAATCATATTATATATGAATTTTTAGGGGAAAAGACTTGCTATTCGCACCAATGTGCGATTGTAACTTCGAGGTGGGACGGCGCAGCCGTGTCGGTGCCCTCGACGTTACGTAAATATTTGTTTACAACATTTTTTGCATATATGCAAATAAAATGTGAAAAATCGCCTTTTGAGGGGCGATTTTTCGATTTTGTTTGATGTCGTTTGAGATTGTTTGATGTCGTTTGAGATCGTTTAAAACTTCAAACTTCAAACCTTCAAACCCTCAAACCTCAAACGAGCATCATCCTTGATGCTCCTGGTCGTACTCTGCGCCGCAGACCATCCAGAGGTAGGCACGCATGGTCTTCTTGCCGTTAGCAAGATCTTTCTGCGCGATGAAGGCTGCCTGGTCAGACGAGATGTGCGACAGGTCGTCCGCACGCTCGGCTACCATCGCACGAACGGCTGCGAAACGAGCACGAACCTGGAGCTCCTTGGTGGTGGGCTGGGTCGAACGCTCCACTTTCTTGCGGATGTAGAGACGGTTGCAGTCTTTAGACTGAGTAGCTGCTACACGGTGCGTACCCAACAGCATTTTTGCGCAAGCATGTTGACCGTTCTTACCGGGTTTTGATAATGCGCCGGATACACTGTAAACAGTTAAAATGGTTTCTTTCAGAAACGTTAAAAGGTTAAGATGGTGACTTCGTCACGTTAGCCGTTGCTGTGCTCGGCGTCGTAGGCTGCTGCGCAGATCGACCAGAGGTAAGACTTCATCGTCTTTTTGCCGCCGGCAGTGTCCTTCTGAGCGAGGAAGGCAGCTTGGTCGGCCGTGACGTACTGCAGGTCGTCTTGACGTTCTCTAACGGCTGCCGAGACAGCTGCAAAACGGGCACGGACTGCCAACTCTTTGGTCGTCGGTTGGGTCGAGCGCGAAACGGAACTCAGGCCGCGCAGATAGACGCGCGAGCAGTCAGGCGAAGTGGTGGGTGCTTTACGATGGGTGGTGAGCACCATCTTCTGGTCCTGCGCATGGGGCGACTTCTTGTTGATTTTGTTCAGCGCA
>CACZEL010000014.1 GCA_902780235.1 uncultured Bacteroidales bacterium
TGGGCGAACCCGTTGGTGAAGGTGACGATCGTTCCGCGCGGCATGGCTTTGGGCGCAGCATGGTACTTACCCGAAGAGCGTCAGTTGACGAACGAGGAACATATCCTGGACGAACTCTGTTCGCTCTTGGGCGGTCGTGCTGCCGAGCAGTTGTTCCTGAACCAGACCTCGACGGGCGCACTGAACGATTTGGAGCGTGCGACCAAACAGTCCTACGCGATGGTAGCCTACTACGGTATGAGCGACAAACTGAAGGATGTCAGCTTCTATGACTCCACGGGTCGTTATGACTACGGATTGGTTAAACCCTACTCAGAAGATACGGCGAAGACCATCGACGATGAGACCCAACGTATCATCGCAGAGCAGATGGCGCGCGCAAAACAAATCCTGACGGACAATGCCGAAGGGCATCACCAGATCGCGCAACTACTCATCGAGCGCGAGGTGATCACCAGCGAAGATGTGGAACGTATCCTTGGTCCGCGTCCGTGGAAGAGCCGCGGCGATGAACTGTTAGAAGTCAATGCCGCGCTCGCTGAAGCCGAGAAACCGAAGAAAAGAACGAGTCGAAAGAAAAAAGTCGAAAGTCAAAAGAACGATATCAAACAAGATCAAACAACATCAAACGATAATGAAAAGACTACTGCTTAACATCGTGCTGCTGTGTGCAGCGATGAGCCTTGCGGCGCAAGAAGCGCCGGAGAAACTGCCGATGGATCCTGAGGTTCGTTACGGCAAGTTAGACAACGGACTGACCTATTATATCCGTCATAACGAGCAGCCCAAACAACGTGCGGAGTTCCATATCGCGCAAGCTGTCGGTGCTATCCTCGAAGAGGATCATCAGAACGGTCTGGCGCACTTCCTGGAGCACATGGCGTTCAACGGTACGCAACATTTCCCGGGTAAGGGCATCATCAACTATTTCGAGTCGGTGGGTGTCAATTTCGGTGGGAACATCAACGCTTACACCTCGATCGACGAGACCGTTTATCGTCTGAGCGACGTGCCGACCTACCGCGAAGGCATCGTGGACAGTGCGCTGCTCGTGATGCGCGATTGGAGTTGCGGTCTGTTGCTCTTACCGGAAGAGATCGATGCCGAGCGTGGTGTCATCCTCGAAGAATGGCGTACGGGTCGTACGGCGCGTCGCCGTATCTGGAAAGAGCTGAACGCAAAGATGTACCCGGGTACACAGTACGCGAAGCGTGACGTGATCGGTGACACGGCGGTGATCAATAATTTTGAATACCAAGCGCTGCGTGACTACTACCATAAATGGTACGGACCGGATAACCAAGCGATCATCGTGGTGGGCGATATTGACGTAGATGCTATCGAAGCGAAGATCAAAGCCTTGTGGGCAGAGGTACCGCGTCGTGCCAACTACGGCGAGCGACCGATCTATACGGTGAACCATAACGACAAACCCTTAGTCGCTATCGTGACCGATCCGGAGGCCGAAGGCAGCCGTATCACGTTGGAGTACAAGTTCGACCAGCTGCCCGAGATGCTGCAAGGTACGGCGCAGGAATACATGTTGAACCTTGTGCGCGAGTTGGCTTGCGACATGCTCAACAACCGCTTCCAGGAGTTGGCACTCGATCCGAAAGCATCGTTCACGGGCGCAGGATGTCAGTACGGCGAGACGGCAAAGAAGATGGACGCTTTCTTCGGCATCGCTATCCCCAAAGAGGGTCGCGAGACAGATGCTTATAACGACCTGCTCTTCCAATTGGAGAAGATGCACCGTTACGGTTTCACGAACGCTGAGTTGGATCGCGTGAAGAGCGAGAAACTGAACTCTATGGAGAAATACTACAACGAGCGTAACACGCGCAAGAACATTACTTTAGCGCGTGAGTGTATCCGCAATTTCGAGAACGGCGAATCGATGCCGGGCGCAGAATGGGAGTATGAATTCGTGAAGGCAATGCTGCCGAAAGTGAGTCTGGAGACCGTGAATCAGATCGCAAAAGCGCTGACGCACGCGAACCCGACCGTTGCTATCTCCGGTCCGGAGAAAGAAGGCGTACATATCCCGTCCGAAGAGGCGATCCTTGCTTCGCTGGCCGGCTTGAGTGAGTTGGCGATCGAGGCGCCGGAAGAGGAAGTGATCGACAGCGAGTTGGTCAAGAAAGTGCCGCACAAAGGGAAAATCAAATCGATGCGTTACAACGAAGAGATCGAGGCTACCGAGTGGATGCTGTCCAACGGCATCAAGGTGGTCTTCCACCCGACCGAGTTCAAGGCCGACGAGATCCTGATGCAAGCGTTCTCCAAAGGCGGTTACAGCCAAGTGAAGACGGAGGACCTGCCATCGGCAGAAGTAGCGACCTACGTGATCGAGATGTCCGGTATCGATCGCTTCAACGCGACCCAGTTGCAGAAAGCGCTGACCGGCAAGACTGTTTCCGTAGAAGCCGATATAGCAGAGAACACAGAGCGTATCAACGGTTCTTCGTCCGTCAAAGATCTGGAGACGATGCTGCAGTTGACGTACCTCTATTTCACGGCTCCGCGTCGTGACGAAGAGGCGTACGAGACCTTGATCGGTTTGCTTAAGAACCAGTTGCTCAACCGCGACAAGAACCCCAAGAACGCGTTCAACGACTCGGTACAGGTAATGAGTTCGAACCACTCCGACCGTTCGCCGCTTTATAACATGGAGCTGCTGAATAAGGTGACGCTGGATAAGTCTCTCGAGGTGTATAAAGCACGTTTTGCGAACCCGGCTGACTTCACCTTTGTGTTCGTCGGTAACATCGATCCGAAGGACAAGAAAGTGCAAGAACTGATCAGCTTATGGCTCGGCGGTATGAAGACCAAGAAGAACTGCCACGAAGAGGTCATCGACCATCATGTGACCGTTGCTTTGGGTCAGCAGAAGAACTATTTCACCCGTCCTATGGAGACCACGACGGCTTCGAACCGCATCCAATACACCTCGTACGACATGCCTTACACCATGGCGAACGACCTGAATATGGAGATGATCGGTCGCGTCCTGAGTACCCGTTATCTGGAGTCCATCCGTGAGCGCGAAGGCGGTTCGTACGGCGTAGGTACCTACGGTTATATGACCGCACTGCCGAGTCCGCGTGCCGGCCTGCTGATGCAGTTCGACACCGATCCGAAGAAGCAGACGCGCCTTATGGAGATCATCCACGAAGAGGTGAACACGATCATCGAGAACGGTCCGCTGGCTTCTGACCTGCAGAAAGAGAAAGAGTCCATGCTCAAGGACTACCAGGAAGATCTGGAGAAGAACACTTATTGGCGTCAGTCCTTGTACATGTATTACATGTACGGCGAGAATCATATCCGCGACTACAAAGCAGCCGTTGAGGCTATCACCGCCGAGACCGTACAAGCGACCCTCAAGGAACTCGTCAAGGCAGGTAATATGTTCGAAGTAGTCATGTTCCCGGAGAACTAGTCAAAAGACCGCTTCGCTGAAAGAAAAAAGAAAAAAGATGAATATAGTAGTTGTTAACGACGACGGATGGGGCACGGCGGGAATACGGCTGTTGGCAAAAGAGATGACCAAGTTAGGCAAAGTAACGGTCATCTGCCCCGATGGCGCACGAAGCGGTTTTGGAGCCGCTATCAGTACCGCTACTCCGATGTATATCCGTCGGGTTGAGGAACACGATCTGAACGGCGCCGAGGTCTATACGACCAACGGTACACCCGCAGATTGCATCAAGATAGCTCGCGAATACCTCTTCCCGGATCAGACGATCGACCTGGTGGTGTCGGGTATCAACCACGGCTCCAATGCGGCGATCAACGCCATGTATTCGGGCACGATCGGTGCCTGTCTCGTGGCGGCAGAGAAAGGTATTCCCGCTATCGGCTGGTCAATAGACAGCCACGCGCCGGACGTCGATCTGCACTGGTTGCAACCTTTCTTGGTGGAGGTGACGCAACACCTGTACGAAGAAGGGATCGCTCCTCGGACGGCGTTTAACATCAACGCGCCGGTAGGTGAGATAGAAGGTATCCGCTGGACTCGGCAATGCGTTGGACATTGGTCCAAAGAGTTGGTACCTATCGAGGGCGAGCTGCCCGAAGGGGTACTCAAAGGCTGGAAATTAGGCGGTGAGTTCATCAACGATGAACCATCGGCTACCGATACGGATATATGGGCGATGCAGCATCAGTTATTGGCCATCACGCCGCTGACATTGGATTGGACGGACTATGGATCGCTTTGACCGTTATTGGATAGGGATACTGGTCGGCCTGCTGTTACCGGCGATCTTCGGGCTCACGTATATCGATGTGATGAACCTCTGGTATCCGTTGCAGACGCTTCAGTTTCACGCAGGAGGGGTGTTATCCAAACTGCTGTTAGTGAGTGTCTTCCCGGACTTGGCGCTGATCTTCGTTTTCTACACAACGGACACATGGCGCCTGTCCAGAGGCGTCTTGGTTGGGGCGTTGCCGTATATCCTGGCAGCGATTATCGTTTCGATGTGATGATCTCGGCAGCCGTGACCGAGGCGGGTTGAGAACCCAATAGTTGAACGAGGTGCTCGTAGGAAGCGAGCATCTCTTTTTTATAGGCTTCATCGCTCAGCAAGCGAGATAGTTCGGCGGCGACATTCTCGGTCGTGAACGTGTTGGCTACGCACTCTTCGATGACCTCTTTGCCGGCGATGATATTGACCAAGGTGAAATACGGGATGGAGAAAAGGAGCGGTTGTGCCCAACGGATAAGCCCGATCAATTTGGAGCACGCCAGATGATACACCGCCACTTGCGGGCAGCCCAATAAAGCGGTTTCCAAAGTCGCCGTACCGGAGTTCACCACGGCTGCTGAGGCTTGCTGAACGGCACCGTAAGTATCCCGTGTTAGCGTTTCGTTGGCGCGAAGGTACGAAGTGTAGAGATTATCTTCTATGTTCGGTGCAGCACACACGACAATCTGATAATCTGAGAACCGCCGTGCGGCTTCTAACATACGCGGCAGGCAGTTCGTGATCTCAGAAGGACGGCTTCCCGGGAGGATGGCGATCATGGGCTTATCAGCCAATATTGGCTGATGCAAGCGCGCCAGTTCCTCTGCGGTGGGATTTCCCACATAGCGACAATTGTAGCCATATTGGGCATAAAAAGCGGGTTCGAAGGGGAAGATACCGAGCACCTCGTCGCACAAGCGGGCTATCTGATGCACGCGCCGGCGTTTCCATGCCCACACTTTCGGCGGGATATAGTAGATGATCTTGGTTTGGGGCAGGTGTTGCTTGCAGAAAGCTGCCATGCGCAGGTTGAAGGATGGATAGTCAATCAGGATCAGTACGTCCGGTTTTTCGTTCAACAACGCCTCTTTGGCGATGCGGAAATTATCCTGCACGTCGCGCCAATGACTGATCACCGCGGCAAAACCCATGAATGCCATGTGCCGTATATGGCGGTAAAGCCGACACCCGGAGGCTTCCATTCGGTCGCCTCCGAGACCTGCTATCTGTGCTTCCGGGTCATGCAATTGGATCTGTTTGATCAGTTCAGCTGCGTGTAAATCTCCGGACGCTTCTCCTGCTATTAAGAAGTATTTGGACATTAGCTATTAGCTGTTGGCTATTAGCCTTTGACGACATCGATCACTTTCTGAGCAAGTGCGTTTGCTTCGTCCATCGTTGCCGCTTCCGAGTAAACACGGATGATAGGCTCTGTGTTGGACTTACGCAGATGTACCCAGCCGTCTGCAAAATCGATCTTTACGCCGTCGCGGTCGTTCACGCGTTCGTTCTTATAAAGTTCTTTCACGCGCGCCAAGATAGCGTCCACATCCGTATCCGGCGTAAGGTCAATACGGTTCTTGCTGATGCAGTAGTCAGGCAGCGTACGACGCAGTTCACTCACTTTCATATCGAGGTGCGCCAGATGACTCAGGAAGAGCGCGATACCTACTAACGCATCTCGACCGTAATGGCACTCGGGATAGATGACGCCGCCGTTTCCTTCGCCGCCGATGACCGCGTTCACACGTTTCATCTCGGCTACCACATTCACTTCGCCTACCGCACTCGCGCTGTATTCACCGCCATGTGCGCGGGTTACATCGCTCAGCGCACGGGTCGAGGACATGTTACTTACCGTATTTCCCGGCGTATGACGCAGGATGTAATCGGCTACACTGACCAGCGTGTATTCTTCGCCGAACATATCGCCGTTCTCGCAGATGATCGCCAGACGGTCAACGTCCGGATCCACGACAAAGCCCACATCCGCTTTACCGCTCTTGAGCAGGTCGCTGATCTCGGTCAAGTGTTGCGGCAGGGGTTCGGGGTTATGGGGGAAATGACCGTTCGGCGTGCAGTTCAGTTCGATGATATTCTCTACGCCTACCGCCTTCAGGATCGCCGGAATAGCGAGACCGCCGACGGAGTTCACGCAGTCGATCGCAACGGTGAAGTTGCGTTTCTTGATCGCTTCTACATCGACTAACTTGAGGTTCAATACCTGCTGCACATGGTAAGGCAGGTAGTCTTTGTTCGTCATGTGTCCCAAGTTATCCACTTCGGCGAAAGTGAAATCCTCTGCTTCGGCGATCGCCAAGACACCCTTGCCTTCGGCATCGTTGAGGAACTCTCCATGCTCGTTGAGCAGTTTGAGCGCATTCCATTGTTTGGGGTTGTGACTTGCCGTAAGGATGATACCTCCTGCGGCTTTCTCACCGGTAACGGCCAACTCCGTGGTCGGCGTGGTCGCCAAGCCGATATTGACTACATCATAGCCCATTCCCATCAGCGTACCGCACACGATCTGCTCGACCATGTGACCGCTCAAACGGGCATCACGACCGACAACGATGGTGTTATTATCCGGCAAAGCTGCACGACGCTGCGTCGCATAGGCAGCAGTAAAACGAACGATATCGACAGGGTTCAGACCCTCTCCTACGCGGCCTCCGATCGTACCGCGGATACCGGAAATAGATTTAACTAAACTCATATTATGGTTTGACTTTGATTTTCAGAATATAGCCGT
The DNA here is from genome assembly GCA_902780235.1 of uncultured Bacteroidales bacterium. Classification (GTDB taxonomy): domain Bacteria; phylum Bacteroidota; class Bacteroidia; order Bacteroidales; family Paludibacteraceae; genus Colicola. Next base: position 7,003 of record CACZEL010000014.1, read on the forward strand.
ACGGCGTAACGGAACTCTGCTCTTCGGAGAAGCCGAGTTTGCTGGGAACGATGATCTCGCATTGCGAGTTCGGGTACTTCATCAACCCCACCGCCAAGTGCCATGCGACACATTCACATTCGCTGGTGTTGTAGTAATGGAACTCCACCGGATACGCTTGTTCGAGCGTTGTCCAATAGTCCAAGGTGTCGGAATTCTCCGTCAACTCGTACCGTTTGTAGCGCATAATGATCAGGTCGTTGGCGACGATCTTGAGGCTCGTCGTATCCTGCGTGACAGGGTCTATATTGACCGAATCCCCACGCGAGATAAGGTGGAAATAAAAATTGTCGTATCCTTTCACCTTGTAATACTCTTTCGCGCCCCACACGTGGTCTATCGCCGGCTCTTCGTCCAAAATCACCAAGTTATTCCGGCTGATATAATTGGCAATGAGTTTATCTTCCTGATCGCGCAACTTGGAATAGGTGTTGTTATTACACCCTACCGCGATGAACGCGAATCCGATCAATGCCCATACAATACTTTTTTTCATATTATCTCAATTCGATGTCTATTATCACATTTTCATACGGCGGCACATGCTCCGTTCCTCTTAAACCGAAGGCGGTGTACCAAGGAGCCAACAAGCGTGCCTGCGCCCCGTGATGCAGTTCGCCGATATTGTCTTCTACCGCTTGCGGTAACTCTTTCTTCCCGATGCGGTACGTAGCCTCGCTGTCCACCAAGAGGTTCGTCGCAAGGTCATACACCCGCATGTGTATTGTCCATTCTGCGTTGGGTTGCGGCGTAGAGGTCGTCTCGTCCCCCTTGCTGACGATATGCATCCACGTACCGGCTTCGTATAGGGCGAACGTACTGTCCTGCGCCTGCGCCAAGGAGGTCAACTCTCTATCTGCTGCCTCAGCCAACTGTTGGTTCAGTTGCAGCAAGGCTAAAGCCGTACTATCCACCTGCGGCGCCTGCCCTTTGCGCTGACTTGGTGTCTGCGGCGCCTGATGTCCGCAAGCTACCATTACTGCCGACAGCAGAAAAACTACTATGCTCCTTTCACCTTTCACCTTTCACCTTTCATTCCCCTTTTCTTGCCAAGGCCGCCCGGCGGTACTCACTCGGCGTTACACCATAGGTGTTCTTGAAGCATTTCGCGAAATAACGGCTGTCGTTCATACCCACCATATAGGTCACTTCGGTGATGTTATACCGCTGCTCTTCCAACAGTTGAGCCGCCCGTTTGATACGCATCTCACGGATGAACTCAACCGGGCTGAGGCCGGTCAGGCTCTTCAGTTTATTGAAGAACACGGTTCGACCCATACCCATCTCGTCCACCAGTTCGTCAACCGTCAAGGTATTGTTATCCATCTGCTTCTCCATGACGTCTAAGAGCTTGGCAAGGAACGCATCGCTTGGGATGGGTTCATCTGCTTTCTGCGGCTCCAGACGCATCAGGCGTTCGCGGTAACTTTGCTCCAATTGGTTGCGTTGAACCAATATATTATGGATACGCGCGCGCAAGTACTCTGGTTCGAAAGGTTTGGTTACGTAGTCATCCGCGCCATACTCCATCGCCTGCAAGCGACTCTCGATCGCCGTCTTGGCGGTCAGCAGGATCACAGGAATGAAGTCGTAGTCTTTATTGCGCTTGATGAACTGAGTCAACTCCAGACCGTCCACATTCGGCATCATCAGGTCGGTCACTACCAGATCTACCGTCTTCGTGCGTATGATCTCTTCCGCCTCAGCGCCATCACTCGCCGACAGCACATGGTAGTCGTGACTGAGGATGTTGGTCAGGAAATTACGCATATCTACGCTGTCATCCACCACGAGGATCGTGCGTGCCGAGTCTTGTGCATCGCCTTCCAGCTGCTCCATCTTGTCTTCGAAGGTAGGAGCAACGGTCGGAGGTGCTACCATCTCTTCATCGGCGAGAAACTCTACATCGTCACCGAAATGCTCCTTACCGGTATGCAGCAATATGGTGATGGTCGTTCCCTTACCTACTTCGCTCTCCACCTCGATATAACCGTGATGCAGGTCCACCAACTCTTTGGTGAGGTTCATACCGATACCCGTACCTGTTATTCCGGTGTTGTTCAACTCGTTGTTACTGGAGAAGCGCTCAAACAGCACACTGCGTTTCTCAGGTGCGATGCCGATACCTTCGTCTTGTACCGCAAGGGTCACAAAGCCCGGTTTGGAGTCAATAATCACGCGGATCGCTTTGCCGGCAGGCGTGAACTTGAACGCATTGCTCAGTAAGTTCCACAGGATCGTATCCATTCGCTGCCGATCCACCCAAACAGTGGAGTCTTCGGCGCGGTTCTCTATCTCAAACTGAATATGTTTCTCGTACGCCTCTTTCTTGAAGTTCGCACTCGTCTCTTCCACAAGGCTGCTGAGCATCGTCTGCTGCAGTTTGAGTTTCATCTTCTGGTTCTGCACCTTGCGGAACTCTAACAGCTGGTTCACCATGCGCAACATACGCTGCCCGTTGCTCTGCACGATCTCCAATTGGCTGCGGACGCTCTGACTGATACGCTCGTTCTGCAAAATATTATCGATCGGCGCCACAATAAGCGTCAACGGCGTACGTAACTCATGACTGATGTTCGTGAAGAAACGTAACTTGATATCCGTCACCTGCTGCTCCACTTTGACGCGCTGGCGCAGGTTGTTATAGGTCGCGATCGCATAAATCGTCAACCCGATAGATAGGATGATACCCAGTATATACAACAGGATCGCCCACCAGCTGAGCCACAAGGGGTTCTGCACAATGATGACCAGCGTTTTCTCATTGTCCACCTCTCCACCTTCGCGGTTGGTAGAACGAACATGGAAAATATACGATCCGTGATGCAGGTTGTTATAGGTCACACGACGGATGTCCTTGGCATGTAACCACTCCTTGTCAATGCCGTCCATCTTATACGAATAGACGATCTTCTTCGCGCCTATATAATCCAAAGCCGCATACTCGATCGTGATGTTACTGCCGTGATCGATCGTGATCGTGTCGCCACTTAACTCTTTGTCATTCACCTCAATGCGGGTGATGCGCAGAGGCGGAACGGATGTCATGCGACGGATACGGGAAGGATCGAAAGAGCAGTATCCGTTCGAGTATCCGAACAGCAGTTTGCCTTCCGGTGTACGCAAAGCCTCAGCCTCTGTGAAATAGGTATTATCCTCTCCTTCCAGCGCATCGTAATAGTACAACTCTCCTTTCTCTAAGTTCAACTGCGCAATATCGCTCTCCGAACAGAACCATAGGTTTGTTCCATCGCCGACCATCGCCAAGATGATATCATGGAAAGTCTCGATGCGCGTGAGTTGCACTTTCGGATTTTTGGGATCAAGCATCATCAGTCCGCCGCCAAACGAACCGATCCATAATTTGTCGTGACTGTAATAGATCGCGCGGATGTCGTAACTGGGCAGTACCGTGCTCTCCAAGGTGTTCAGGTTGACTTTCAGTACACCGGTCGTCGTACCGCACCAAAGGGTCTCATCCACCATCTCGATGTCACGCACTTTCATGCCGTTACCCACTACCTGCGGTTGCGTCCAGTTAGATCCGTTCCAACGGATGATGTTCACGCCTCCGCCATACGTAGCGACATACAAGGTTCCGTCGCCTCCTTCCTCGATATCATAGATATCGGGATGCGAAGTAGGGATCTGCTCTCCACGCACTTTACCCAATTCGCCTTTTATGAGTCCGCTTCCTTTTGTACCATACAACATGCCATGACTGCTCTCCAACGCACAATAGACATTCGTCTCGGACTTGATAAGGGTGAGTACTTCATTGCTCTTCGTGCGCGCAAAAGCACGCACTTCACCGTTGTCTTGAGACGAACGGCGTAAGTCGTGTAACTGATAGGGCGTCGGCTCCATGTTGATACAATCGACACCGCCGTCGTAGGTGGCTACCCACATCAAACCGTCCCGATCCACATACGCCGTGTGGATCATGTTCGTCAGTCCTTCGATCGGATAAACCAACTCATCTTTGTCGTAGTCATAGTAACTCCAACCGCCTCCGGTAGGGTTCACCCACGTGCGACCTTGCGAGTCTTCCAACAAGAAGAAATGTTGTCTCAGACGTCCCGCATAACGGCTATCCAAAGGAGGTGTAAACCGTTTCCATTGTCCGAAGCGGTAACGCAGGATACCGTTTGTGTCGTCCGTCTGCCAGATGACGCCCTGACGATCGACCATCGTGTTCTTCTCCGCGTCGCTCATCTTCTCCAACATCCCTTCCGGCAGGCTGTCATAAGACTGTTCGGTCGTCACCTTACGAGCGGCATCCAAACGATAGTAATGGCCGTCATACGTCGTCCACCAAATCTGCTCCGCTTCATCTTCGTATATCAAGTCCACACGGTTGTTCACATGCGCCTCCACGCCGTTGTTCATGGCCTTGAAGGTCTCGAACACATAGCCGTCAAAGCGGTTCAGTCCGTCCCACGTACCAAACCACATGAAGCCCTGCTTGTCCTGCATGATCGCCATCACCGTGTTCTGACTCATGCCGTCCTTGATGGAGTAATGTTGTATCACATAGTGCTCCTTGGCGGACAAGTTCGCCATACAAGCCAACAGACAGAAAGCCCAAAGAAATCGTTTCATTACCGATCGTAATTAAATCAAAATCCCTTCGCTGCGAGTCTCTCCAAATAGCGGCCGTAAGCCGTCTTCATCTCTTTGCCTAGTGCAGCCAACTGCTCCGTACTGATCCATCCGTTGCGCCATGCTATCTCTTCGATGCAGCTTACATAGAAGCCCTGACGATTCTGGATGGTAGCGATGAAATTACCGGCCTCCAACAAACTGTCGCAGTTACCCGTATCGAGCCATGCAAAACCGCGGCTGAACAGTTTCACCTTCAGTGTACCTTCGTTCAGATAGAGCTTATTGAGGTCCGTGATCTCGTACTCGCCACGAGCACTCGGCTGCAGGTTCGCTGCTTTCTCACAAACGGTCTCATCGTAGAAATACAGACCCGGAACGGCATAATTACTCTTCGGGTTCGCCGGTTTCTCTTCGAGGCTCAGCACCTTACCCTCTGCATCGAACTCAACGACGCCGTAGGCACGCGGATCGGCTACTTCGTATCCGAAGATACATGCACCGCCTTCTTGCGCACTTTCGACTGCCTCACGGAGCATGTGACCGAAATGTTGACCGTAGAACATGTTATCGCCCAAAATCAGACAACCCGGTTCGCCGTTCAGGAACTCACGACCTAACACAAACGCCTGCGCCAGACCGTTCGGCACTAATTGCACTTTATAACTCAGCTTCATACCGATACGACTTCCGTCGCCAAGCAGTTCTTCGAACATCGGCAGGTCACGCGGGGTACTGATCACCAACACCTCACGGATACCGGCAAGCATTAAGGCACTGAGCGGATAGTAAATCATCGGTTTGTCATACACCGGCATGATCTGCTTACTAATCGCTTTACTCAACGGATACAAACGCGTCGCGCTTCCTCCGGCTAAAATAATTCCTTTCATAATTTCAAAAAAACCTTTGCGGCTGCAAAGGTACAACAAAAAATCCACATGTGCAAGTAAAATGTGGAAAATTTGTCAAATAAGTGCTAAAATTGACACGAGTAGTGTAGAAAACATCAGTACCGGCATCTGTTTGTCCAGCCTTTCGTTATGTGTACCGAGCATTCGGATATGCCATGCCCAGACAGGCACGACACAACCTACCCAATAATGTCTTTCGATGACAAAAATCATCAAGCAGAACAGCAACAACAGATAATGATAGATCCGTGCGCCGACAGGTCCCAAGAGGCTGGCGAAGGTGCGTTTGCCATGCACGATATCATTCTGCATATCGCGGATGTTATTGAGGTTCAGTACCCCTACGCACGGAAGACCGATCGCGATACCGCACCAGACGACTTCCCATGTCACCGTCTGCGTCTGCAGATAATAACTGCCTATTGTGCTCAACAAGCCGAAGAAGAGGAATACGCCCAAGTCACCCAAACCGATATAGCCGTAACTGTGTTTGCCCAAAGTGTAGGTTATTGCGCCAATGATCGCCAAGGCACCCAAACCGATGAACACCAGACTCTGCGTGCAGAACAGCGAACCGAAAGCAGCCCACAGCAGTGCCAAACCGGACACCATCGCCAAACCGGCAAAGAGCAGAATCATCCCTTTCATCTGCTTCTGCGTGATCGTACCCGCTTGAAGTCCGTACGCTTCGCGTCCATGCTGATCCGCATCGGTGCCTTTTTGTGCATCACCTAACTCATTGCTTAAGTTGCTTAAGATCTGCAAACAAAGAGCCGTACATACAGCCAACGCAAATACGCCCAAATGGCAAAAGCCGGCAAGACCGCTTCCCAAGATAATACCTGCTACCGAAAGCGGTAAGGTTCTCAAACGCAAGGATGTGATATAGGGATTCATAGCCTTCTTTCTGCTCCTATCGTGGTTTGGTTTCCATGCCCGGAATAGACAAGGGTTTCCTCCGGCAAGGTGAATAAATGCTCCAAAGAATCAATTAATTGCCCCATGTCGCCGCCGGGTAGGTCCGTACGACCGTATCCCATCTGGAACAAGGTGTCGCCGGACAGCAGGATCTTCTCTTCCGGCCAATAGAGGCATATCGAACCCGGCGTGTGTCCGGGCGTATGAATAATCTGAAAACTGAAAACTGACGGCTGAATACTTTCCATAGGAAACGTCTCTGCCGTTCGATGAACGCCAAACAGGTCGTACTGTTGCTGCATCGCCTGCGCCAACGGGATGTCCGCTTCGTGCATCAAAACCGGTGTTTTCCATTGTTCCGTTGCCCATTTGGCACCCCAAAGATGATCCAGATGACCATGCGTAGCAATGATCTTCAAATCTGTCATAGAAGACAGATGCGTGATGTACGTATATAGCATATGCTCTTCGTACGGAGTAGTGCATGCCGGATCGATGAGCAACACCTTGCCCTCATCGTCACTCACCACATACGTGTTCGTCCCAAACGGACCTAATATAAAAGATTTTACTTCCAACATTCTTTACAAATATCAGGTTTTTCTTGCCATGCCGCTTGGCGGAAAACAGTCGCTTTCTCGTTATGGAACAACTCTTTGAGCGGCGACTCCATAATATTTTCGTACGCATGCGCGTGCGTTTTGTCATAACAGCAGGGCAGCACTTCGCCGTTCGTCGTGATGACCGCACCGCTCCATACGCGCCAGCACCCTTTGCCTAAAGGACGCCGATGATAGATGCCATCCTTGCCCAACACATAGCGGCTATATCGCTTGTCGGACGGCATCAGCGAATGACCGTGCGTATAGTCGTAAAGTTGCGCGGTCTTAAAGACCAAACGGTCTGCGCCAAGCCGTTTGTAAGCATATCGAAAGGCTTTCCATTCGTGCTCGTTCGTCTTCAGACGCAGTACCTGCAACTCAATCGTCGTTCGTCCGCCGAGTTGCTCTTTGGCGTCCCGCAGATAGGACAAGGCATGGATACATTGTGTCAGACTGCCGCCTATGCGGTACGCATTGTAACTCTCATCACTCAACCCGTCCATCGAAACGATGATACGGTTCAGCCCGGCTGCTACTAACTGCTCCGCCAGATAAGCGGTCATCGCCTGCGCATTGGTGCTGACGATCGTATAGAGTCCGGCTTCATGCGCCTCTTTGATCATCTGCGGCAGATCTTTATTCAGCAGCGGTTCGCCCTGAAAATAGAACTGCACCACAAAAGCCGTATCGCGTATCTCAGCCAGCACCCGATGCCAAGTGTCAAGGGACATTGTCCTTTCACCATTCACCTTTAACCTTTCTCCTTTACCCACAGGACAAGCGGGACACTTTAACTGACAGATAGCCGCCGGTTCAACGCTCACGAAGAGCGGCAAATGCGAATTACGCACCAAACCGAAACGGCTCAGCGCGTAATTGACATAGCAACGGATAGCGTTACTTACACGGGATCTTGTTAATACGACGCTCATGGCGTTCGCCTTCGAAATCCGTCTGGAAGAACGTACGAACGATGTCCAAAGCCTGTACTGCCGAAACGAAATTAGCAGGCAAGCCCAGAACATTCGCGTTATTGTGCGCGCGTGCCAACTCAGCCAACTTCGGCTCCCAGCACAAAGCGGCACGGATACCCTGATGCTTGTTGGCCGTCATGCAGATGCCGTTACCGGTCGAGCAGATGACGATACCGAACTCATACTCACCCTTCTCTACCGCCTCAGCCAGAGGATGAGCAAAATCAGGATAGTCACAACTCTCCGTGTTGTAACAACCGAAATCTTTCACTTTAGCGCCGTTGTCCTCAAGGAACAGCTGCACTTTCTGCTTCAATGCAAAACCGGCGTGGTCACTTGCCAACGCGATGGTCATCTCGCTAAAACTCTTCATAATTATCAATTATCAATTTACAATTATCAATTAGAATACGATTGCAAGGTTTCCGAACATCAACTTACATGCGATCGCTAACACGATGATGCCGAAGAACTTACGGATGATATAGAGCGTGGTCTGCCCCATGAATTTCGTCAACCAATGCGTACCGATCAGTACCAGATACAGCACTAAGATACATAATATCAGGGCAACGCACAGATTACTCGTGCTATACTCCGCCGTGATAGCCAGCAAGGCCGTGAAAGCACCCGGACCGGCGTACATCGGGAAAGCCAGCGGCACGATCGAACTGCCGTTACCGATCTCGCCTTCCAACTTATCGTTCTGGAAAATCGTAATGTCCAGCACCATCTCCATCGCCATCAGGAAGATCACAAAACCACCGGCGATCGCGAAATACTCGATCTTTACGCCGAAGATCTTCAAGATCCATTCACCCGCAAAAAGGAAGGCCATCAAAATGACCAAACTCGCCAGACAAACCTGAAAAGCGTTAATCTTAATCCCCCTTTTCTCCATGTTAATGGTGATGGGAATGTTACCAAACGGATCGATGATAGCGATCATGAATACAAAAGCCGATAAAATCTGCCAAATATCCAAATCGGCGAAGAAATTTTGTATAGTTTCCATAGCATTTTTACATTTTAGAGCGCAAAATTACAAAATTTCTTGCATATATGCAAATTTTTTACTAATTTTGCAGCGATTTTTCGAAAATATATAATTTTATACTAGTATGATAAACAGTCAAGACATCAAAAACGGCGTATGTATCCGCATGGACGGCCGTCTGTATTTTGTAATTGAGTTCCTGCACGTTAAGCCGGGAAAAGGTAACACGATCATGCGTGTTAAATTCAAAGATGTAGTGGATGGTCGCGTGCTCGAGCGCCGCTTCAATATCGGTGAGAAACTGGAGGATGTACGCGTAGAGCGTCGTCCGTACCAATTCCTCTACAAAGAGGGTGAGGACTTCATCTTCATGAACAACGAGACTTTCGAGCAAGTACCTATCGCACACGACCTCATCACCGGTGTGGATTTCCTCAAAGAGGGTATGACCGTAGAGGTTGTTTCGGATGCTTCAAGTGATACCGTGCTCTTTGCTGAACTGCCGACCAAGGTAGAGTTGCAAGTAACCTACACCGAGCCGGGTCTCAAAGGCGATACCGCTACCAACACGCTCAAACCGGCAACGGTTGAGACCGGCGCTGAGGTACGTGTTCCGCTCTTCATCAACGAAGGCGAGATCATCCGTATCGACACCCGTGACGGTTCCTACTGCGAGCGCGTTCGCTAATTCGTGCGTTTTTGCTGAAAAAATGCAAAAAAAACACAAAAAAGTGAAGAAAAATTTGCGCAATTCATAAAAAAGCAGTAATTTTGCAGGCTTTTTCGCGTGAAAAGGCACATTAATGCCACGAAGTTAGGATAATAGATTCGGCTTTAGTGGTGATTGTATAACCCTCATTTGTCTAAAGTCAAATGACCAATGACAAATGACCAATGACAAATTAAATCATGTATTTAACAGCTGAAAAGAAAGCAGAGTTGTTCGCAAAATACGGCAACGACGCTAAGAACACCGGTTCTGCAGAGAGCCAAATCGCTTTGTTCACCTTCCGTATCAACCACCTGACCGAGCACCTGAAGGCTAACCGTAAGGACTTCGGTACAGAGCGCGCACTGACTGCCCTCGTTGGTAAACGTCGCCGCATGTTGGACTACCTGAAGGCAAAAGACATCGAGCGTTACCGCGCTATCATCAAAGAACTCGGTATTCGTAAGTAAAAAAACTTTAGCTTTTAGCTATTGGCTATTGGCCTCTAAAATGCTAACAGCTAACGGCTAACAGCCAAAGTGCAAAAAAAACGTCCTTTTGGGCGTTTTTTTTTGCATATGTCATTTTTTTTTTGTACTTTTGCAGCGCAAAAGTTTATGATAGAAATAAAACCGTACATAGAACATGCCGTTTTGGTGGGATTGATCACGCCGAACCAACCGGAGGATCGCACCAAAGAATATTTGGACGAATTGGCGTTTCTCGCTGATACCCACGGCATTGTGCCTGTCAAGCGATTCATCCAACGCTTGAATCTGCCCATTACAGCAACATACGTAGGTGAAGGCAAACTCGAAGAAATTGATCAATATATCCAGGAGCATCATCCTATAGACGTGGTCATCTTTGATGACGAGTTGAGTCCGCGGCAGATACGTAATATTGAGAAGGCGCTGAATCACAAAGGTCAACCTGACGTGCGTGTCATCGACCGTACGATATTGATTCTGGAGATTTTCTTACAGCGTGCGCAGACGAGTTACGCCAAGACGCAGGTCGAGATGGCGCATTTGCAGTACATGCTTCCGCGTCTGACGCGTATGTGGTCGCACTTGGATCGGCAACGAGGCGGTGGAGGTACCAACCGTGGTATGGGTGAGACCCAGATAGAGGCGGATAAACGAGTCATCGGTCAGCGTATCGCCTTGCTGCGTGAGCAACTCAAGACGATCGACAAACAGATGGCTACCCAACGCCAGCATCGCGGAAAGATGGTTCGAGTGGCTTTGGTGGGTTATACGAACGTAGGCAAATCGACTTTGATGAACCTGCTCTCCAAATCCGATGTGTTCGCGGAGAACAAACTGTTCGCGACGCTGGACACCACCGTCCGCAAGGTAACGATCGAGAACCTTCCGTTCTTGCTTTCCGACACGGTCGGGTTCATCCGCAAACTGCCGCACCATTTGGTGGAGTCCTTCAAATCGACGCTGGACGAGGTGCGCGAAGCGGACTTGCTGGTGCATGTGGTCGATATATCCCACCCGAACTTCGAGGAGCAGTACGAGGTTGTACAGCAGACAATCGCCGATATCTGCAAGGAAGATAAACCGACCATCGTCATCTTCAACAAGATCGACAATTTCACCTATACTCCCAAAGAGGAAGATGACCTCACGCCGATTCAGCGTGAGAACCTGTCGCTCGATGACCTGCAGAAGACGTGGATGGCGCGTCTGGGCGAGGACTGTATCTTCATCTCGGCGAAAAACAAAGATAACATAGATGCATTAAGAGCGTTGATGTATGACCGAATCAAGGCCATACATATCAAACGCTATCCGTATAATGATTTTCTTTTCCAAAATTACGACGTATGAGAAGTATTGACGAACAAGGGTATCATTTTGAAGAATGGCTGACTCCGGCGCAGATCGCGCAGGACGTCAAGCAAGTAGCTGAACGTATCAGCGCTGAGTATAAAGACAAAGAGCCGCTTTTTGTCGTAGTGTTGAACGGTGCTTTTGTCTTTGCAGCGGACGTGCTGCGTGCCTTGCAGGACGTGCGATGCGAAGTGACATTTATTCGTGTCAGCTCTTATTGGGGCATGTCCTCCACGGGACAATTGGAGTTCATTGTGCCCCTGCAACAAGTAGTAGAGAACCGCGATGTCATCATTGTCGAAGACATCGTTGATACGGGTCTGACCATCCACCAACTCAAAGCCCACATGCGCGGACTCGGTGCGAACAGCGTTCGTGTAGCGACCATGCTGTTTAAGCCCGAGAAACTCGAGTACGATGATGCCCGTCCTGACTATGTCGGCCACGAGATCTCCGAAGAGTTCGTGATCGGTTACGGTCTCGACTTCGACGGCTTTGTCCGTAACTTAGATGCAATCTATAAAGTCAAAGAATAAAAAAATATTCATTATTAATTATTAATTAATCATTAATTCTACCATGAACGAAGAATTGAAAAAAGTAATGGAAGTCGCTGAGGTTTGGACTCGCGAGCCGTTTGATGCACAGACACGTGCAGAGGTGAAAGCCCTCATGGACGCAGAGGACAAGACAGAACTCATCGACGCTTTCTATCGTACCCTCGAGTTCGGTACCGGCGGTCTGCGCGGTATCATGGGTGTCGGCACGAACCGTATGAACAAGTACATCGTTGCTCAAGCTACCCAGGGTTACGCTAACTACATGCTCAAAGTACAACGCGAAGGCGGTTTTGAGAATGTTCAGGACGGTCGCGTAGCTGTCGTTGTAGGTCACGACTGCCGTAACAACGGTCGTCTCTTCGCTGAGACAGTTGCCAACATTTTCTCCGCAAACGGCATCAAGGTTTACTTGTTCGAGAGCCTGCGCCCGACGCCGGAGGTTTCCTTCGCTATCCGTCACCTCAAATGTCAAGGTGGTGTGAACGTTACCGCGAGTCACAACCCGAAAGAGTACAACGGTTACAAGGCTTACTGGGAGGATGGTTCGCAAGTTCTCCAGCCGCATGACCAAGGTATCATCGACGAGGTGAACAAAGTGCGCATGGAGGATGTCAAATGGGAGGCTAACCCCGACCTGATTGAGATCATCGGCGGCGAGATGGACTACGACTACATGATGGCTGTTAAGAGCGTCATGATCGACCAAGAATCTATCCTGCGTCAGAAAGACCTCAATATCGTTTATACCCCGATGCACGGTGCAGGCCGTCAGATCGTTCCGATGTGCTTGCGCAGCTGGGGCTTCCAGAACATTCACGTTGTTCCTGAGCAGATGGTTATTGACGGTAACTTCCCGACCGTTGTTAGCCCGAACCCGGAGAACGCCGAGGCGATGACCCTTGGTATGAAGTTAGGCACCAAGCTTGGTGCCGATCTGGTTATTGCTTCCGATCCGGACGCTGACCGTATCGCTATCGTTTGTCGTAACGACAAGGGCGAGTGGGTCATCATCAACGGCAACCAGACCAATATCATGTACCACTACTACATCATCAATAACATGAAGCGTCTGGGTAAGATGCGCGACGATATGTATATCGTTAAGACCATCGTTACCTCCGAACTCATCCGTAAGATTGCTGATGCACAGGGTGTTACGCTGACCGATGAATATACGGGCTTCAAGTGGATTGCAAACCGTATCCGTATGTGGGAAGGCAAACGCAAATATATCGGTGGTGGTGAAGAGTCCTTCGGCTTCTTGCCGTACGATGCAGTTCGCGATAAATGCTCGCCTTCGGCTATCTGCCTCATCTGCGAGATCGCTGCTTACGCAAAGGACAACGGCATGACGCTGTATGACTACCTGCTCAAGATCTACGAGGACTACGGCTTCCAACGCGAGACCACGATCAACGTCGTTCGTCCGGGTAAGAGCGGTGCCGAAGAGATCCAAGCAATGATGGTTAACTACCGCAACAACCCGCCGCAGGAGATCGCAGGCGAGAAAGTGGTTAAGATCAAAGACTTCAAGCTCTTGGAGCAGCAAAAATTGGAAAATGGTAAATGGGTAAATGAGAAAATAGAGATGCCGCTGAACGCTACCTCGAACGTACTCCAGTATTTCACCGAAGGTGGTCTGAAGGTTTCCGTTCGTCCGTCGGGTACCGAGCCGAAGATCAAGTTCTACTTCGAGATCCCGGTTAAGAGCGGCAAACCGTTCACCGGCGCCGACTACGTTCGCTGCACCGAAGAAGCTGAAGCCCGCGTTCCGGCTATCAAAGCTTCGCTTGGTCTGTAATACGACGCTCTCCCTATCCGCCAATTTTGGCGGATCAAATCCATACTCCTTAAAAGATACGCGCACATACCCGTGCGCGTATCTTTTCTCTTCGTCAATTAGCCCGGAATGTTATTCCGGTCATATCGTCCATTGTCTCAACTTTCTCACTTTTCTCATGCAAATTTTCGCATTGCACTATTTGCACTTTCTGCACTTTCATCTCCAATAGTGCAAATAGTGCAGAATGTGCAGAGCGATTTTTTTGCTCCGTCTATTTCGTCTGGATTAAACCGCAAAACATATAGTATTATATACGTAGTATATAATACAGAGCGTTTAAAACTTTAGTTATTCCTTATATATTGCTTAATGATTGCTTATTGATTCACGGGGGGAAAGCCTATGCGCAAGCCTAACGGACACTATACATTCGCCGTACATTTCTGTATATCGCCCACCACCATACTGGCCAGCGTCATGCCGAACACAGCCGTCACTTGCATCAGACTGCCCCTCGTTTCGCATGGTTGCGCCTGCTCTGTGGAATAAACACATTTGACTTTCCTATACGGCTTTTGTCCGATCTTTTTCATCCGTGCCCGGACGGCTTTGGCGAGCGCGTCTCCTTTGATGGACATCAGTTCACCGGTCGTGACCTGCGTAGGATCCAGACGCAAGGCTGCGCCCATGGAGCAGAAGATCTTAAGCCCGCGTACGCGCGACGCGTATAAAATAAGGTCCACCTTGGCTTGCACATCATCAATCGCATCAATGACGTAGTCATATTGCGACAAATCGAAGGGTCCCTCCTTTGTACATTGTACATTGTACATTGTATATATCGCCTCGATCTCTGCATTCGGATTGATCTCCAAAAGACGAGCCTTGAGGGCTTCCACTTTAGGCAGACCAAGGGTCGCTTGGGTCGCGGGTAGTTGACGGTTGAGGTTCGAGGCTTGGACAGTGTCTCCATCCACTATCGTCAGATGAGTGAGACCCGTACGGATCAGAGCCTCGGCGCACCATGAACCGACGCCCCCTATACCAAAAAGTATGACACGTTTGCTTTGCAGCAGTGCCATACTTTTTTCGCCCAATAGGGCTGTACTTCTACTAAACATAGAATTACATATCGTCGTGAGCGTGCAACGACTGCACATACTTAGCATGCGCCATCTTAACGCGTTTCAGCTCGCTCGGTTTGTCGAATTGTTGACGACGACGGAGTTCTTTTACGACACCCGTCTTATCGAATTTGCGTTTGAATTTCTTAATCGCGCGCTCGATGTTCTCACCTTCTTTAACAGGAACGATAATCATTGCTAATGCACCCCCTTTTCTTTTACTCTCCAGGCAGTTAGCCTGTTTTGAGTGATAACGACTGTTTAAGTCTGTCGCCTGACCCTTATTGTTAATACTCTTATTTGCTTATTTTTAGGGTCCCCAGAGTAAAACTTGTTTTGCTATGGGGAGAGCGTAGCACAGAACGTAGGCGTCATTGAGCGATGTAATCGCGAGTCACGCGAAATTCTGATGCAAGCGAGTACCCAGGGCCGGGATCGAACCGGCACGGTTTCCCATTGGTGTTTGAGACCAACGCGTCTACCAATTCCGCCACCTGGGCTTACTTCGTCACCCCTTTCAGGGAGAAAAAGCGTGCAAAAGTACTGCTTTTTTTTGAATTGACCAAATTTTTTTGTATTTTTTTTGCAGAAAGTGCTATTTTTTAGCTTATTTCGCTCCAATTCTGGGGCATTTCGGCTCTTTTGAGGTCTAATTGCCGCTTATAAATGCGATTCATCTCATCTTCGAGCAGCGGGTCGGCATCAAGGATGTCCAACGCGGCTTGCCGCGCCAAAGAGAGTAACTGTCCGTCGGTAGCGAGGTTCGCTATCTTGAGGTCAAAAGGAATACCGGACTGTTGGGTTCCTTCGAGGTCACCGGCTCCACGCAGACGCAGATCCTCTTCGGCGATACGGAAACCGTCATTCGTGGCGACCATGATATCCATTCGTTTGCGGGTGTCGGCACTGAGTTCCATGTCCGTCAGTAAGATACAGAAACTCTGATCACCGCCTCGACCAACGCGTCCGCGTAACTGGTGCAGTTGACTCAGGCCGAACCGCTCGGCGTTCTGAATGATCATGACGGTCGCGTTCGGTACGTTGACGCCCACCTCAATGACCGTGGTAGCCACAAGGATCTGCGTCTCACCATTCGCAAAATGGGTCATCTGCAGGTCCTTGTCCGCCGCTTTCATCTGACCATGAACCATAGAGATCTTGTACTCAGGGAAAGTCTCACATAGTTCGTTGAACCCATTCTCCAAGTCGCGCAGGTCGAGTTTCTCGTTCTCTTTGATGAGCGGGAAGACGACATATATCTGGCGTCCTTTCTGAATCTGCTCGCGCACGAACGCGTACACCTGCGCGCGTTTCTTTATAGAATAATGTATGGTCTGCACGGGTTTGCGTCCCGGCGGCAACTCATCGATGATCGAAACACGCAGGTCGCCATACACGGTCATCGCCAGCGTACGAGGGATCGGAGTCGCCGACATGACGAGCACATGAGGCGGCACATCCGGCATCGCATATCCGTCTCCGGCGACGCGCCGGGTTTTACTCCATAGGCGTGCTCGTTGGGCCACACCAAAACGATGTTGCTCGTCGATGATGACAAAACCGAGGTTCTTCCATTGAACGGCATCTTCGAGCAGCGCGTGCGTACCGATGAGAATATGGATCGTACCGTTCATCAGCCCGTTATGGATCGGAACACGGTTCTTCGCTGTCGTTGATCCCGTTAATAAAGCGATGCTTACATGCTTGTCCTTTGTACCTTGTACATTGTCCCCTTGTACATCATTTAGCGGTGCCAAGAACGCTTTGAGGGTCTCGTAATGCTGGTTCGCAAGGATCTCCGTCGGTGCCATGATACATGCCTGATAGCCGTTATCCACCGCCAATAGACAGCAGAACAGCGCGACGAGCGTCTTACCCGATCCGACGTCTCCTTGCAGGAGGCGGTTCATCTGATGCCCGGACTTGAGGTCATCGTGTATCTCGTGAATGACCCGTTTCTGGGCGCCGGTCAGGTCAAAAGGCAGGGCTTTGTACAGCGCGTGAAAACGACTCCCGACGAGCGGCAAGGCAAAGCCCGGATTCTGTTCCCGCCGTTTCATCTGGCGAAGCAGATGCAGTTGGACGTAGAACAGTTCCTCAAATTTCAACCTTGCCCGCGCGTTCTGCATGGTCGGCGTGTCTTTGGGAAAATGCACATTGATCAGTGCATCGGTCAGACTCATCAAGCGGTAACGCTGTAATATATCTGCGCCTATCGTATCGGGTACACCGGCCTTCAGATCGGGCAACAGTCCCGCGATCATCGTCCGCATGGCTTTGGAGTTGATGCCATGCCGCTTCATCGTCTCGGTCGTGTTGTAGTACGGCTCCAGACCCTGCGTCATCTCCGGCGTCACCTTCTCCCAAAGGGTCAGTTCGGGATGAACAAAATTGTATATATGTTGGAATCGGCTCGGTTTGCCGAAAAGCAGGTACTTGACGCCGCGTTGCAACTTGACGTACTGTACGCCTTTGAACCACACCAACTCACATTGATGCGTCCCGTCGAAGAATGTCGCACTCAAGCGTTGTGCCTTACCGATACCTATCGTGTGCCATTCGGTCACCTCACCTATGATCTGCACGTACGTATCTTCATCGTCCAGTTCGGCGATCTTGTAGAACCGGCTTCGGTCGATATACTTATAGGGATATTGCCGAATCAAGTCGAGCGCAGTATGTACGCCCAACTCTTTACGAAGAATGTCGGCACGCTTCGCACCGACATTCTTACAATACGTTATATCTCTATGAGAGAGTTCCATTAGCTATTAGCCGTTAGCCGTTAGCCGTTAGCTTTTTCAGCCAATAGCTAATAGCTAAAAGCCAAAGTTTTATTGGAGCTTGAAGTTAACCGGCACAGTATATTTCACGCGTACGGGTTTACCACGTTGCTTACCCGGTTTCCATTTCGGCATCGACTTGATGACGCGAACGGCCTCTTTGTCCAGCGAAGGATCACCACCCGAACGAACAACCTCTACGTCCACGATCGAACCATCTTTGTTCACCACGAACTGGCAGATTACACGACCTTGGATACCGTTCTCCTGCGCGATCACGGGATACTTCACGTTCTCGGACAGGTACTTGAACAGCGCCTGTTGACCACCCGGGAATTCCGGCATAGACTCTACGATGACGAAGACAACCTCTTCTTCCTCTTCCTCAACTGGTGCCTCTACCGGAGCAGCAATAACGACTTCTTCGGCCTTGTCGTCCTCGGTATTTACCTCGATCGACTCGGTCTCCACGTTATCCTCTACCACATTCAGCACCTCAACCTCTTGCACTGCAGGGGGTGGGGGAGGGGGAGGAGTCTCTTGGCTCGTCTGTTGGATGTCCAATTCATCCTCAAACAAGAACTCCGTGTCCGTCACTTCGTACTTCGTGACCTCTTTTTCGGTCCATTCCAGCGCCACAAATACGAGGCTTAAAGTGAAAACCAAACCCATCAATACATAGACGAGTTTGTCCTTCTCTAAACTGGCATTTTCAGATTTTTTGACTTGCATATCTTGTGTTTTTTAGGTCGTGATTACAAAATCGGCTACAAAATTACTACTTTTTTTTTATATATGCAAATAAAAAGTAAAAAAATTGCCATAAGTACCATAAAAAAGCACGATACCAATGAAAATGGAAGTGTCCGCTGTACTTTTTATCGAGCCAATGCCAAGCACGAACATAATGGAACTGGTAGCGAAGCAGCGTGCTTAAAGCCTTGGGGTGCGATACGGAATTATGTTTACGCCATGCTGCGGTATAAATGTATAAATAACTAAATTCTGTATGTTGTGAGAAGATGCCGTACAACGGATAATCCAAAACAAGGAAATGCTGTTTCTTTAATTCTTGCAAATCGCCATTATGCAATAAGGATGTCCGAAAAACGACCGTACTGTTGGTGTGCGAGGCACCTCCCCGATTATATTGAAGACGAATATCCCCCGTCGGCTTGTCGGCACTGTCTGCATCTACCAGTTGTCCGTCTATATCATCGTAAGCCGCTGTGTGTACAAAGCCGACTTGAGGATGAGAGCGCAAATAATCTAATTGTAATTGCAGTTTGTCTTCTTTGATCCAGTAGTCATCCCCGTCAAGCATGGCGATAAACTCACAGCCGTCTTCCATAATGTGGCGGTAAAGGTCGAGCGTGTTGTTTACCAAACCCATGTTTTTCTCCCGTCGGATATAAAAGATACGTTCGTTTAGTTTGGCATAACGTTCGCAGATTGTTTGTGTGCCATCTGTGGAGGTGTCGTCGCCTATATAGATGCGCACAGGTTCGTCGCATTTCTGTGCGAGAACACTGTCTATGGCTTGGGCAATATACTGCTCTTGATTATATGTAACTATACAAACGGCTATCATGGGCGCAAGGCACTAATAATCGTTAATACGGCACATTTCTCGGTGATGTTTCCCCTTTGATAGAGTAGTAGCAGTTCGTTTTCTAATGTTAAGCCTCGGAGTACTTCTTTGTGGTCGTTGAAATAAGCATCTAACAACTGCAGCAGTTTCGGATTAGACTTCGCCCATCGGTCATACGGATTCATCGAATCCGCATCAATCTGATATCCATCGTATATATGCAGCCTTTTGAGAATACTCCATAGAATTCGTTTCGGCAGGTCTTTTAAGAAAATATTACGTCCGGCGACGGTTACCATCCAATGACGATGACCGATGCGCTCATGCTTGTGATGCCATTGTGCCGCTTCGGGGTAGTAGGTCAAAATCCACTTGTCGTAGAAGGCATAGTTGCGGCGTTTTCGGTTAGGAATATGCAGGATATACTCCAGAAAATCCACATCGCAGAAAGGCGAATAACTCTCCGTGTAATGTTGTAACACCTGCGGTGAACCGATACCGTTTCCGGCGAAACTGAGGCTGTACAGTAAATCTATCTCATTTTTGCTGTCGGTAATAACAGATAGAATATTATCGCCATTCACACCGGTTAGCACAATGCCTTTGTCGTCCCATTTCTGCTGTGAGGCAAACGTATAGATTTCCGAAGGACCGTTGTAATTGATGAGCCATTGAGTCGCTGATGATATGGCCTCTACCTGTGCCAGATAATCTCCGCCATCCAATGCCATAAACTGCCATTCGTTGCTCAAATATCGGCTTATCTCTTGCGGTAAGATATGGTCATAATGTCCGGTCTGCGAATAGGTAAAGTTTGTGATGGGTTGTGTGGCTAATTGATGCGCCACAATCTGACACATCCGGCTGTCCAATCCTCCGCTGAGCGGGAAGAAGTGCTGCAAGCCTTCTTTCTCGTTTCTGCGAATAACACGTTCTACTGCTTGCCGGAACAGACGATTCGTCTCTGCCAACATCTCTTGCTCCTTGTATGGCCAAGGCGTGTTGTCGAAACGATGGTAAGTTTTTAGTTGAAACTCATTGCCTTGAACAATAAGATATTGCCCGGCCAAGAGACGATATATTCCCTGACAGATGGTGGAGTTGTCCGTTGTATAACCTTTATCTATAATCGCTTTGATGAATGCTTCGTTCGGTTGCTGGAAACCAGTTTTCTTGCTCAGTTCTTTGATGTTTCTTGCATAGAAAAAACCGTTTTTCGTCTGTGCATAAAAGAGTATTTTGCTGCCGATATGATCGTTGAAAAGCAGGGTTGTGTCATTCCTCTCATCGTGCAAGATGCCACAAAAAGAGCCGCGCCATGAATTCCAAAATACCGTCTCTCCCGCGCGGTAACGAAGGATAGCTTGTTCGGGACGGTCTGCTTCGAAGAGCACGCCGTACACGGTTAAAGAGCATCCCTCCGCTTTGTATGTGTAGTCATCGAACTTGCTCATAGATATCTTTCAGTTTCTTCCCTATCGCTTGGGCAGAGAACATGTCTTTATTCTCCAAACTGGTCATTGCTGGTTCGTGGCGCCACAGAATCGTTTCCATGAACTCGGCGAAGGTGCCGGGCTTGTGTTGCGCTATCTCTTGCGGGACGATGAGCGCGTTGAGTTGATCTGCGATACCAACGGGTGTGGAAAGGATAGGAAGTCCTGCTGTTGAGGCTTCCGCGAGCACGACACCATAGGTCTCATAGCGGCTGGAGAGCACGAAAGCATCGGCTTGACGCATCTCTTCGGCGACTTGTTGAGGGGTGAGTTCGCCGGTCCAGCGGAGAAGCTGTTCGGGAATGTCCAAAGTCTGCGCGTACGCGCGTACCTCTTTGTAGTCTATACCTGTGCCGACGAGGACGAGTTGCCAGTCTTGACGTTTCTCCGAGAGCATCTTGGCTGCACGGAGAAGACCTTTGACGTTCTTGGCGCGCTCGTCGAAACAAGAGACGTGGAGAAGAGTCTTGATTCTTTTCGAGGCGTCGAGATGGCGGGACTTCGAGATGTCGAAGAAGAAATCATCAACAACATTATTGATTCGTCCCCAATTCGTATTCTGAATACCGCACTCTTGCATGGCTTGTTGCAGCGGAAGGCTGACGGTTAGGATGATCGAAGCCTTTTGAGCAATATGGCGGTAGAGACGTTGTTTGGGGCGAGACATTCGCATGAACTGACCGTTCTCCGGCAGATATCCACTCCAATGCTCTACAACCACGTACGCAATACCGTACTTTTTTTTCAGCCACAAAGCCAAGAGACCTTGTTTCTGGATAACGTTCAATTGTACGACGTCGGGTGTCCAGTTTTCACGTTGGAGCGCTTTGTATTGACGCCAAGTATCCCGCAACGTTAGTGAGAAAATGACTCTTACGTCCACCCCTTGTGCACGAACGGCCTCCACATGCTTCTGCACGAAGAGACCGGACATAGCGTCCTTTTCGGACGGATACCAAGGGGTGAGGAATAAAACCCGCATTGTAACGGTTTAACGATTTAACAGTTTAACGGTTTAACGGAATTTAAATTCCCGAATCTTCTGAAACCAGATAGCGAGACGGAAGAACGGTTTGTAGTATTTCTCTACGCTGAAATACTTGACGGGAGTCGAACCGAACTGCTGGTAATGCTTCGCCGTACCGCGATCCATCGAGCCTTCAAAATCAAACAGCACATGTTTCTCACGGGCGATCTTCATTGCCTCGAGTACCAACAATGCCCCTGCACCCGAATCGCCGAAAGCAGGGTTGATCGCCGGAATCAGGTAATACATGTATTTCTGATCCCACACGAGGAAAGCCGCTGCGTATGGTTCGCCGTCCGCATTACGCACGCTCAGCACGGTACACTGACCGAGCCGACGTGCCTTGCGCTCTAACACCAGCAGGAACTCGCGCGAATAACTGATCTTCCGTTTGCGTGTCGCCAGACATTGTGCATGGAAACGATAGAAATCTTCGATTTCCATCGTACGGTCAGCATGCAGACTCAAGGCTTTCTGTAACTGCCGTTTCTTGTTCTTACTGAACTTATCGATGACAGCATCTAAATTACTGAGATCATCCACGCGATAGGTCACCCGCTCTTTGGTACTAAATCCCAAACCGTGCATGGCTTCCACGCATAGGCTGCCGGGCAGGTACTGCTGGTAGTAATACGCCAGACCCATCGTGTCCATCTGCTCTTTGAGCGCACGACACACCTCAGCCGTCTTCCATTTGTCGCCCGTTACCGACGAGTCCACCCAGATACCGCCTATCTGCGTCTGTTGGGGCATGACGATATACTTGAACCATGCCCTCTTGCGCAGCAGGTACGGCATCGCGCCAAGGATATTACCTTCCGAATCTTCCGCCAGCAGTACGTCCCAAACCTTCCCTGCGCACACGGCGTCCATCCACCACGGCTGCATGAAGATCGGCACGTACTCCTGTGCGGCGACCCATTCGATGTAACGTTCTTTATTGGTCATTAGAAAATATTGCTGAAGAATCCGCCTTGTTCTTCTTGGCTCTCGAGAGCCTGAGCGGCCTCATCGTTAAAAGCCTCTTCGCTTTCGACTTTCGACTTTTGACTTTCGACTCCGTTTCTATAGATATCCGGACGGTATAAGATCTGGATGTTTTCTGCGATCACCTCGGTCTTACGGCGAATCTGTCCGTCTTTCTCCCAACTGCGCGTTTTGAGCTTACCTTCCACATAGACCTTCATGCTCTTCCGTAAGTTCTGTTGCGCCCATTCTGCGAGGTTGCGCCAAAGCACAATACTGTGCCATTCGGTCACGTCAGGTACTTGGGTACCGTTCTGCATCACATAGCCGCGTTCGGTCGTTGCCAAATTGAAGTTTGCAATTGCTACGCCTCTGTCCAAGTAACGTACTTCGGGATCTGCTCCTACGTTACCAATTAAAATCACTTTGTTTACGCTTGACATAATTAGATTTAATTTTGTGTTTTGTGTGTTATGTTTGTGTAATTTGTCTGTGTCTCTCTATCTTGCTCCGGATCTAATCCGGTTTGCGGCTGCAAATTTACTACAAAAAAATGATATATGCAAATTTTGGGGCACTGAAAATGAAGATTTTTTAATAAAATCGCGCGCGGGCTTGCGTATATCAAAAAAAAGTAGTAATTTTGCAGCCGCAAAATGTGCGCATATAAAATTATAACGAGATACAATGAAGAAATTTAACGAGTACAAAGGATTGAATTTGCCGGCGCTGAGTAAAGAGGTGTTGGAACTTTGGGAGAAGGAGAAGTTGTTTGAGAGGAGTGTGTCCGAACGCGAAGGTCACACGCCGTTTTTGTTCTTCGAGGGTCCTCCTTCGGCGAACGGCATGCCGGGTATTCACCATGTCATGGCGCGTACGATCAAGGATACGTTCTGCCGCTTCAAGACGATGCAGGGTTATCAGGTTCGTCGTAAGGCGGGATGGGATACGCACGGTCTGCCGGTTGAGTTGGGCGTAGAGAAAATGTTAGGTATCACGAAAGAGGATATCGGTAAGAAGATCAGTGTGGATGAGTACAATGCCGCTTGCCGTCGGGAGGTTATGAAATACACGAAAGAGTGGACGAACCTCACCAAGCAGATGGGTTATTGGGTCGATCTCGATGATCCGTATATCACGTACGACAACAAGTATATCGAGACCCTTTGGTACCTGCTCAAGGAACTCTACAAAAAGGGCTACCTCTATAAGGGTTATACCATTCAGCCGTACTCACCGGCTGCCGGTACGGGTCTCAGCTCGCACGAGCTCAACCAACCCGGTTGTTACCGTGACGTGAAAGACCTCACCTGTACGGCTAAGTTCAAACTCAAACCTTCAAACAAACTCAAACCCTCAAACGGCGCAGCCACATATATCATCGCTTGGACGACGACGCCGTGGACCTTGCCTTCGAACACCGCGCTCTGCGTAGGACCGAAGATCGACTACGTGGAAATCGCGCTCGAAAGCGGCGAACATATCATCTTGGCGGAGGCTCGTCTGAGTGCGTATTTCGAGAACGCCGAGGTCGTAGCCCGTTACAAAGGTGCGGACCTCGTGGGCTTGGAGTACGAGCCGCTGTTCCCGTGGGTCAATCCGATAGATAAGCGAACAGCTAACAGCCAGGTCAGACCTGTAAAAGCTTATGTTGTCATCCCGGGTGACTACGTGACGACCGAAGATGGTACAGGTATCGTACATATCGCGCCTACTTTCGGTGCAGACGATAAGAAAGTAGGTGACGCAGCAGGTGTACCGGGTTTGTATATGCAGACCAAAAACTACGGTCCGCGTCCGATGGTCGATTTCACCGGCAAATATTGGCGCGTGGAAGATTTGGACCATGATTGGTACAAATCCAATGTCAACGATGCGTTGTACAGCAAGTACGCCGGTCGTTGGGTGAAGAACGCTTACGATCCGCAGTTCACGGTAGATGGTAAGTACGATGAGGCAGCAGCTGCTAAGGCTGAGTCGCTCGACCTGCACTTGTGTCTGGAGATGAAAGCGGACGGTCGTCTGCTGAAGACCGAGAAGCACGTGCACTCTTATCCGCATTGCTGGCGTACCGACAAACCCGTGTTGTACTACCCGCTGGACTCTTGGTTTATCCAATCGACCAAAGCACGCGATGAGATGATCGCGCTCAATAAGACGATCAATTGGCAGCCGGAGAGCACAGGTACGGGGCGTTTCGGACAATGGCTCAATAACCTCAACGATTGGAACTTAAGTCGCAGCCGTTATTGGGGAACACCGCTGCCTATCTGGCGCACCGAAGACGGTAAAGAGGAGATCTGTATCGGCAGCATCAAGGAACTGTTTGAAGAGATCGAGAAATCCGTCAAGGCAGGTTTCATGCAAGCGAACCCATGGCCGAACCACAAAGTAGGCGACTACAGCAAGGCGAACTACGAACCGAGTGTGATTGACCTGCATAGACCGTACGTGGATAGTATCATCCTCGTTTCGCCGAGCGGCAAGCCTATGAAGCGTGAGTTGGACCTGATCGATGTTTGGTTCGACTCGGGCGCTATGCCTTACGCGCAGAATCACTATCCGTTTGAGAACGCAGACGCACCGCGTACCGCGGACTTCATCTCCGAAGGTGTGGACCAGACCCGCGGTTGGTTCTTCACGCTCCACGCGATCCACACCATGATCGAAGGCACCGTAGCCTACAAAAACGTCATCTCCAACGGTCTCGTGCTCGATAAGAACGGCAATAAGATGAGTAAGCGTCTGGGCAATGCGGTGGATCCGTTCGGTGCCTTGGACACCTATGGAGCCGATCCTGTTCGTTGGTACATGTTGACGAACTCGAGTCCGTGGGAGAACCTGAAGTTCGATCCCGAAGGTGTGGACGAGGTAAGACGTAAGTTCTTTGGCACGCTGTATAACACCTACGGCTTCTTTGCGCTCTATGCGAATGTGGATAATTGGGAGCCAATAGCTAACAGCCAAAAGCTAAAAGCCGATTTCTCGGAAATCGACAAATGGATCCTCTCCAAGCTCAACTCGCTTGTGAAGGAGGTCACCGAAGCCTACGAAGCCTACGAGCCGACGAAAGCCGGTCGTGCGATAAGCGATTTCGTGCAGGACGACCTCTCGAACTGGTATGTGCGTCTGAACCGCAAACGTTTCTGGGGTGGCAGCATGGACGCTGACAAACAAGCGGCATATGAGACCCTTTATACCTGTCTCAAGACCGTCGCTCAACTCATGGCGCCGAACGCACCGTTCTATGCCGATCGGCTCTACCGCGACTTGGTGGGCGAGACCGTGCACTTGAGCGAGTGGCCGAAAGCGGACGAGAGCCTCATCGACCTCAAATTGGAGCGTCAGATGTACTTGGCGCAACAGGCGACGAGTATGATTCTCAGCCTGCGTAAACGCGCCGAGAAGAACGTGCGTCAACCGCTTCAGAAGGCCGTTATCCCGACGCCGGATACGGAAACCGCTGAGGCTTTGCTGCATGTAGCGGACCTGATCAAATCGGAGGTGAACGTGAAAGAGCTTGTTATTGTTCCGGCTGAGCAATCAGAGATCCGTCTCGTCAAGAAGATCAAACCAAACTTCAAAGTGCTCGGTAAGAAAGTCGGCGCACAGATGAAAGCCGTAGCCGCTGCCATCAACGCTATGTCGCAAGACGATATCGCCCAAATGGAGAAAGAAGGGACATTCTTTATTTCCCTCCCTTGTGGGGAGGGCGAGGGTGGGGTTTCCCTTATCGCCGAGGATGTCGAGATCATCACCGAAGACATGCCGGGTTGGTTGGTAGCGAACAACGGAATCCTGACGATCGCGCTGGATATCGAGTTGACGGACGAGTTGATCGAAGAAGGTATCGCACGCGAACTGATCAACCGTATCCAGAACCTGCGTAAGTCGAGTGGTCTGGAGATCACCGATCGAATCAACGTGCTCATCGAAGATCGCGCTGAGATCCATAACGCCGTGCTGCATTGCGGCGACTACATTGCTTCGCAAGTCCTCGCGACGAAATTAGAGCTAACAGCTAATATCGAATTGCCAACAGCTATCGAAATGGACGGCTATACTATCCATATTAAAATTGAAAAAGCATGAGAAAATTCTATTATTTGGCGCTCATCGTGCTGATAGGCATTGCGTTTAGCGCATGTTCCAAAGTAGATCCGATCGAGTATTCGCTCAGCGACATGCAGGGCCTCTGGCAGGAGAATGGTACGGAGCATTTTATGCGCTTTACCACCGAGTCTGCCAATGACCTCAAAGCCGGTTATTTATGGGGCTACGAGTGGGACGAGGCAGAAGGTACGGAAGAGAGCGACCTCTTCGAACCGAGTATGTACCACGGTAATAGTTGGTTCATGTACCGCTTGGACGGTGAAGGCTGGCACCAGATCAACAAGATGAATAATAACTGGGCGGATATCCCGCAGGATTACACCATCACGACGCTGACGAGCAGCCAATTCGTGTACTACAAGAAGGGTTACAAGAACGAGAAACAGTCATACACCAAGATAAATGAAACGCGCGATTAAAATACTGGCCTGGACACTGTTTGGTATCATACTGACGGTTGTTGCGGCAGTAGGTATCGTGGTGTATGTGGTTTTCACGCCGGAACGTCTGACACCTATTGCTCGCCAAGCAGCGGCGCAGTATGTGGCTTGTCCGCACGAGATAGGAGAGGTCGATCTGACTTTCTTCTCTACCTTCCCGCGTTTTGGTCTGCGGGCGGACGGTTTGCTGCTGATCAACCCCAAAGCGGGTGCGCAGAACGACACGGTGGTAGCAGCAAAGCATCTGGTAGCGACCGTCGATGTGATGGAATTCATCAACAACAAGAACCTCCATGTCCACGAAGCGAAGCTCGAAGAGGCAAAGGTGCATTTCTTCATTGCCGAAGATGGGTCAACCAACCTGACCGATGTCTTTGTGCTCCCGCCGGACACGACGGAGGACACCACGGCTTTTGTGATGCCGTTTGATGCCTTGTTGGTCGATGGGCTGCGTATCCAGGCGAACGCGATCTCTTTCGTCGATGCGAAAGACACGATCGCTGCGGCTTTGGGTGAGACGGACTTACGCGTGAGGGTGAATAACTGGGACGATATGTTCGTTTCCTTGGACGCCCACGACGTGTGTGCGAGCCTGAAGAACGAGACCTATGCCGACAGCCTGCATCTGAGTCTGGACGCCCCCTTGGCGATGAACCTCGACTCCATGCATTTTGCCTTCCGCAGAGCGGAGTTGGCGGTGAACGAGTTCGCATTGGTGTTCGGCGGAACGGTGGATATACAGGATGACATCAAACTCGATGTCGGTCTTTCCACCAAAGACGCATGGCAGATCGAACCGCTCTTGGCGTTGGTCCCAAAGAAGTTCACGAAGAGCCTCAAAGACTTGGATGTGGACGGTAAGATCCATTTGGATGCAACCGCCAAGGGCACGTACAGCGAGAACGCCATGCCGCTGATCGAGGCGCAGGTGCAACTCCAAGATGGTAAGGGCGCGTACAAACCGCTGCCTTATACCTTGCGGGACCTGAACCTGAAAGCCGACGCGGCGCTGAACCTCAATAAAGGCGGTAAGTCGAATGTGACGATCCATCACTTGGCAGCCAAGACCAAAGAGAGTGCGCTGAGTGCGCAAGGAAAGGTCAACGACCTGATGGGTAACATGCTGCTTGATCTGCAGATGAAGCTCGATGCCAACTTGCCGGACTTCGCCTATTTTATGCCGGAGTCGATGACCGTGGAAGGCAAGGCAAAAGGAACGGTGAAGGCCAAGATACGCCTGAACGACCTGACGGCGATGAAGCTGGAGAAAGGGCAGATCAGTGCCGATCTCGACTTGAAACATATCCGTTATACGCAAGACTCGATGTTGGCGGTACTGCCGCAGAGTCATGTCACGCTCCAACTGCCGAATAACTCTCCAACGCGCAAGTCCGTTAATTGGGCGGCATTGGATCTGACATCCGATAAGTTGGATTTCGTCATGGGCAACAATACCCACGCGATGATCGATGCGCCGGTACTGCATGCCGAGATAGCGAATGTATTGGCGAAAGGACAGGACTATTTTGCTACCCTCGCCTTCGATGCAATTGACGCCACGTACGACGATATCATAGCCGACTTGAAGGCTTCGGAACTGGAGGCGTTCGTGAGCGGAGGACAGAAACTGAGTGCCAAACTGAAGACAGCAGCGCTCAACGGACGTATGGGCGAAGAGTTACAGGCCAAAACCGGTAACTTGGCGATCGAAGCGTCGGCACGGTATAACAAGGACGGCGAGAACGCGTTGCTCAAGTGGAATCCGCGCCTGAAAGTGAACCTCAAGAACGGTGCGCTGAACATGCCGGAACGCTTACCCGAGACGGTCTTTATCCCCTCCATCGAGTTCAAGTACTCCAACCGCGAGATGACCATCGACAACAGTCGTATCGAGTTGGGCAATTCCGATCTGAACCTCAAAGGCAACGTGCGCAAGATCGGCAAATGGTTCCGGCACGAAGACATCCTCGAAGGTGAACTGGACATCGTCTCCGATCACTGCGACGTCAACCAACTCTTAGCCTGGTTCAGTGCCGACCAAGGTTCAGAAGAGAGTCCTGCGGCAGAGCAGACAAATGAAAAAATGGTAAATGACCAAATGGCAAATGAGTCCGATCCTTTCATGGTTCCTACCGACGTCGATCTGGCGCTTAACACCCACATGAAAGAGGTGGAGATCTTCAATCAGCATGCCAAGAACCTGCAGGGCGGTATCTTCGTCAAGAACGGTACGCTGATGCTGGACGAGGTGGGTTTCGTCTGCCGCGCTGCCAAGTTGCAGTTGACGGCGATGTACCGTACGCCGCGAAAGAATCACCTCTATCTCGGTTTTGACTACCACATGCTCGATATCGATATTGACGAACTGCTGACGATGATCCCGAACCTCGAAGACATGGTACCGATGTTGAAGTCGTTCAAGGGGTCCGCGCAGTTCCATTTGGCGGCTGAGACCTATCTCAAGAGCAATTACGAGCCCAAGATGAGTACCTTGCGCGGAGCTGCTTCGCTGACCGGCAAGGACCTCGTCGTCATGGATAGCGAGACTTTCTCGACCATCGCCAAACTGCTGAAATTCAAGAAGCACACGGAGAACAAGATCGATTCGATCAATGCCGAGATCACGGTCTATAAGAACGATATCGACGTCTATCCGCTTTGCGTACAGATGGATAATTACATGGTCGCGCTGGGTGGTCGGCATAAGACCGATATGTCTTTTGACTACGACATCAATGTGCTCAGCCCGATCTATTTAGGTGTACATGTGGGCGGCACGATGGACGATCTGAAGATCAAACTGGCCAAGTGTAAGTTCGCGCAGGACTTCAAGCCGCATTGGTATCAGAAAGCCGATACGCAGTCCCTCGAATTACGCCAGATGATCAAGCAGTCCCTTGAGAAAAACGTTAGAATACAATAAAATCAAACAATATCAAACTATGTCAAACAAGATCAAACTTTTTTACATTGTAATTGCTATGAGTTTATTAGCATGTAACAAAACGAACCCCTTGTTGGAGCAGCCGAACACGCCGTACAGTGTACCGGCTTTTGACCAAGTGAAGATCGAGCATTACCTGCCGGCTTTCGAAGAGGCGATCCGCCAGAACAAAGCTGAGGTGGAAGCGATCATCAATAACGAAGCTGAACCGACTTTCGAGAACACGATCGTGGCACTCGACCGTACGGGACTGCTGTTGGACCGCGTAGTAGGCGTGTTCTTCAACGTGCTCGAGGCGGACGGAAACGATGAGATGAACGAGATCGCAGAGCAGGTGTCGCCTATGTTGAGCGAACTGAGCGACGGAATCATCCTCAACGATGCCCTCTTCCAACGTGTTAAGTTCGTTTATGACCAGCGTGACCAATTGGGGCTGAACCCCGAACAGATGCGTCTGCTGACGGAGACCTACAAGAATTTTGCGGACAACGGAGCGAACTTGCCCGAGGAGAAGAAAGCCCGTTTGAAGGAGATCAACCAAGAGTTGGGTCTGCTCTCGCTTAAGTTCGGTAACAACGTGGTAGCCGAGACCAACAGCGATGAGGTGAAGCGTTTTGTGACGGACGAGGCGCTGTTGAAGGGTCTGCCGGAGAGCGCGAAAGCGGCTGCTGCGGAAGAGGCTGCGGCTGCCGGTCATCCGGGCGAGTGGCTCTTCACGCCGAAGCGTACGTCCTTCACGCCGGTACTGCAGTACTGCGAGAACCGTGAGCTGCGCAAGCAACTGCTCATGGACTATACCACGCGTGCAAACCATGACAACGACAACGACAACAAAGCCGTTATCACCCGTGAGATGGAGCTGCGTATCGAGAAAGCCAAACTGTTCGGCTATGACAACCCCGCGGACTATATCCTTGCGGACTGCATGGCGAAGAACCATCAGACGGTCGATGCTTTCCTGGCATCCGTCTGGGCACCTTCCTTGGCTGCTGCCAAACGCGAAGCGGCTGAACTCCAAAAACTGCTTGACGAGGACTTGGCTAACAGCCAACAGCCAACAGCTAACAGCCAATTGCAGCCCTGGGATTGGTGGTATTATGCCGAGAAACTGCGTAAAGCCAAATATGCGCTGGACGAGGAAGAGATCAAGCCCTATTTCGAGTTGAGCAACGTGCGCAAAGGAGCGTTTGGTGTAGCGACCAAGTTGTATGGCCTGCAGTTTGAAAAACTGGAGAACATGCCGGTTTATAACAAAGAAGTAGAGGTCTTCAAAGTGACCGAAGCCGATGGCAGTCTCGTAGGTATCCTCTACACCGACTATTTCCCCCGCGCAGGCAAACGTCCGGGTGCATGGATGAACAATATCCTGCCGCAGTATATCGATGCCGAAGGGGTCGATCATCGTCCGGTGATCATCAACGTGGGTAACTTCAACAAACCGACCGCAGGCAACCCGTCGCTCCTCTCGATGGACGACGTAGAGACCCTCTTCCATGAGTTCGGTCACGCGCTGCACGGCCTTCTTTCGAAGGCGCATTACAAGAGCCTGAGCGGTACCAATACCCCGCGCGATTTCGTGGAACTGCCGAGTCAGTTCATGGAGAACTATGCGTATGAACCCGAGGTCCTCAAGACCTACGCTTTCCATTATCAGACCGGCGAGGTCATCCCCGATGAACTGATCGCGAAGATCAATGCAGCCGGTAAGTTCAACCAAGGCTTTGTGACGACCGAGTTGCTCAGCGCTTCTATTCTCGATATGGATTTCCATGAGTTGACGACAGCCGAAGGGCTCGATGTCAATGCGTTTGAGAAGCAGAGTCTGGAGAAGATGGGTATGATCGACGAGATCATCGTGCGTTACCGCCCGACCTTCTACAACCATATCTTCACCACCGGCTACGAGGCAGGTTATTACAGTTATACATGGGCAGCGGTGCTCGATGCAGACGCTTTTGCGGCATTCAAAGAGACTGGCGATCTGTTCGAACCCGAAACGGCCAAACGTTTCCGTCATTTGTTGGAGCAAGGCGGTACGCGTGACGCGCAGGAACTGTATATCGAGTTCCGCGGCAAAGAAGCCGATCCGAAGAACCTCCTTCGTCGGAAAGGTTTCATAGAATAAGCTAACAGCCAATAGCTAACAGCTAATGTTTCCATGAAACGTCAGACCCAAACATTATTATACCACCTTTTGCCGATAGTCTTCTGGCTATTGGCAATAGGTGGTAGTGTTTTGTTTTATCGTACGTGGGAAGGATACGTGGTGGCGATCTTGGCGCTCATCTGCATGTATCTGATCACGCATATCAAACGGCATGCTTCGTCCGTGGAAGAGTGTTTTGAGGTAGGAGTACTGCTGAGCATCGCGGCGTATTGGCTGCCGTCTGTCTTGTTCCTCTTCCTGCCTGTCTGGGTCTATCTGATCTACAAAAACCTCTTCTCTTTCCGCTCGTTCTTAGCCTCCCTGATAGGCTGTGCGATGATAGCTATCTGGATCGTGGTAGGCAACTACCTTTCACTTTTCACTTTTCACTTTTCACTTTCCGAGAACTTGTTCGCGTGGATTCCCGCCGGTTCTTTCTTGTTGGCATGGTTAGGCACTACCATTGTACAACAAACCCTCCGTGAACGTTAATGCCCGCTTGGGCGTAGTACCAGCAGCATCGGCTGCCATCTGCAAAGCGACTCGCTTCCGCGCCGCCGTTATTGGCGTACTTGGCGTCGAAGAGATTATTGAGTTGACATAAGAGCTTAACCGCCGGAACACCTTTCTTATTGGGGATCCATTTGCGCATAGGCAGACTATACTCTAAGTGCACGTTCGTCGTCGTGTAAGCCTTGAGCATGGCGTTCTTGTCCATCGTGTTGTCGAGGTACTGACTGCTGACCACATTGGTCTGAATCGTGCCTACGAAGCCTTTGTAATCGAAGGTAAACAGGCTCATCGCAGTAATAGTCGGCGAAAAAGCGATCGTCACGTCGCCGCACACGCTGTCTTGTCCGATCCAGTTCCAATCGTTCTGATTATCATACAGGTCGATATACTGCTTGTAGTTCTGAATCTTATTGCGGCTGACGACCATATTTCCTTCCCACCGGAACCAATCGGTGATCCGTACGCCCGCCATCAGTTCGGCGCCCATGCGGTAGGAGTCTTTGACGTTCGTCGTGAGGTATTTGCCCACATCGTTGTACTCGCCCGTCAGCACGAGTTGGTTGTCGTAGTCCATGAAATAGAGGTTGAGACCTATATTAAAACGCGTATGCGCGTACGAGTAGCCCAACTCGTAGTCATAGAGCGTCTCCGCTTCCGGCATCTTACCGGTATAGCTCTTGGTAGCCGCATCATAGACGAGGTTCTCCGTATAATTGCTGCGACTCGGGTCGCGGTTCGCGAGCGCAAAAGAGGCACTCAACTGATGTCCGTTCTTCTGATAGGTTAGACCGGCCTTGGGGTTGAAGAAATGAAACTCCCGCATCAGAGGCAGTTCGGTCATCGTCTCGTCATTGATTCCGCGCATGCTATACCGCACATAGCGGTACTGCAAGTCCCCATAGACCGCCAATTGCTCGTTCGCCCGACGGATGATACGCCAATTGGCTTTGGCGTACGTATTCACGTCGATCTTGTTCGCATCATTGCGGTAGTACTCGTAATGCACGGGTAGCAGTTGGGCAGCCGGTTTGGCGAGGTAGTCAAGGATGCCGTAGTGCTGACCGTAGTAGTTATTACCCGCTACGCCGATCTGCACGTCAGCCGGTTCGGACAGGTACTTGGCGGACGCGATAAAGCCGGCATAATGGTTATTGAGGTACTTCATATACAGCCCGTAACTCTTCCCGCTGTCGCTCAATCCCCAATAACTGTATTTCTTCTTTTTGTACTGCTCGTAGTACCCGCCTCCGTGGGTGTAATGGAGCGTTGCTGTCAAACTCCATTGTGGCGTAAAACGGTGGTTGATAGTCAATTGACCGTGCTGTTGGGCATAGTTGTCCGTTTGGTTCGGATAATAGACCACGGAGTCCGAACCATCCTTGGCGGGCACCGTATATTCGCCTGCCGGGTTATACCGCCGGTCGGCGCCGTCGATGCCGTAGGCCGTGTTGTAATCGACACCTTCCCAACCCATGCCGGTCTTCTCTGCGCCACCGAAAGCGCGCAGGATCACTTGCGTCTTTTGGCCGTACCAACCGATGTCGCCGTAGTAACTGTAGAGGTCACTCTTCGTGCGGTAGAGGAAGCCGTCGGAGTTCACTTTCGTGAACCGTGCGTTCATCATCCATCGGTTCGCGATCGAAGCGTGCGCACTCACCAACTCACGGAACGTGTTGTACATGCCGCCGTTGAAAGCCAACTGGATATGACTCAGCGTATCCAGACTGTTCGTCTGCATGTTCAGTCCTGCGCCGAAAGCCGA
Organism: uncultured Bacteroidales bacterium; assembly: GCA_902780235.1. Taxonomy (GTDB): domain Bacteria; phylum Bacteroidota; class Bacteroidia; order Bacteroidales; family Paludibacteraceae; genus Colicola. The sequence goes on from CACZEL010000014.1 coordinate 41,847, forward strand.
ACCGCTCGTACTCGTTCCTACGCCGCGTTGCACGTCGATCTGCGAGACCGAAGACGCCATGTCGGTCATGTTCACCCAGAAAACGGTCTGGCTCTCCTGATCGTTCAACTGCACCTCGTTCACCGTCATGTTGATACGCGTGTGATCCGTTCCGCGAATGCGGAGATAGGTGTAACCCACACCTAAACCGTCGTCACTCGTCACCTGCAAACCCGGCGTCTTCGACAGCAGATACGGCAAGTTCTGACCCGTGTTGTCACGGTTCAACTCCTCGTTCTTCACTACCGCCGTGGAAAGGGTGGTCTGTTGTACACGCTTCGCACTCACCTCGATATCCTCGAGTTGCTGCATCAAGATCGTCAGCGTGTCCTCACTCGTCTGCGCAGAAGCAGACATACATAGCGCCAATGCGCCTACCAGAATCGACCATGCTTGGTCGATAAAAAAAGATGATTTTTTCATTTCCTTTAACAGCATTACCTGTTCAAGTTCGAAGGGTCTTTTCTCAGCCGTAGCACCCCTTGATTTTGATTTTCGCTGCAAAAGTACTGCTTTTTTTTGATATATGCAAGAGAAACCGCAAAAATCTTGTGCTTTTTCCTTTTCTATCCGCCATGATTGGCGGATTTGTATTCTCTTTGTGTACACATCGACTATGCGCTGTGTATGCATCGTGGGGTAATATCGTATCCCACCGCACCTTATATATACTATGTATATATCCCGTGATTTTCATTAAAAAAATCCTGGAATTACGAGGGCACTGAAAAACGATGTATTTTTGTTAAAAATACATAAAACAAATTGGATTGCAATGATTTTTTGTTGCAATCCTTTTTTTGTTGTTATTGGTGA
>CACZEL010000015.1 GCA_902780235.1 uncultured Bacteroidales bacterium
TGTTGTCACAAACAATCAACCTTATATAGATGGATTTGTATCATCTTATGCGTAAAAATTAATTTTTTATTAAATTTTTTATTATAGTTCGTTAATAATGTTAATCTTCCAATCTGTCTCATCATTCTGCATGGAATAAGTCCTTGGCAGATAGCGACGAATGAACAAGCGAAGTGTGAAGTCCCTCTTTTAATCCATACGGGGTGACAAACGTCAATACAACGCCTCGGCTGATATCATTCTCTTCCATAAACAGCTGTTTGCGTTTGATAAGCCGTTCGGCATATTCTTTCTTAATGGTATAAGGGGTAGCAGAAAACTTCATCTCGCATAGATGAATCATTTTATCGGCACGTGAAATGACCAAATCCACTTGTGCTCCTTTGCGTTTATCATTCTTTCCCGGCACAAATCGCCATGAAGAAGCTTCGGTCGCCATACCGGAAATACCTAAACCGCGTTTGATATGAGGAAGATGTCTCAGACAGACCTCTTCGAACGTAAAGCCTTCCCAACTCTCCACGCTCCGGTCCTGGAAATGGTGTAACCAATATTGCTCATCCTTCGAACGGTTGTCCTTGACGTAACTAAAATAGAAAAGTGTATAGAAATCGCACAAACGATATAGAGTCTGTTTGGTCTTATTGCCATATTGTGCGTAAGACACTATAAAATCGCACCGTTCCAAGTTCTCTAAAATTTTAGTCAGTCCGCCGCCGGAATAGCCGGTTTCATCCGAAATCTGCGTCTTTGTAAACCCTTCACGTTTGGTAGCTAATAGCTGCACTATCCGTATGTACTTATCCGCTTTTTTGAATAGCGCGTTATATAGTTCTTTGAACTCATCGCTCAACTCTCCGCCTCTACGAAAAATAAGGGCATCCACATTCTCCACCAGACTCAATTGGGGACGAAGCAAACTCATGTAATAGGGCACGCCGCCGAAGATCATATAAAACTGCAAAATCTGGTAGTCGTCCCAACTAAATCCATGAGATAGCAGGTATTGCTTACATTCGCTCAAATAGAACGGACGCAAATAGATACGATGGGTTATACGATTGTGTAATCCGCCTTGGTTATCTTCCAGTTTCTCTTTCATCCAAGTAGTTGCGCTTCCGCACGCGATGAACACTATATCATCTCTGTTCTGCACCCAACTGGACCAGAAATACTCTAACTCACTTACAAAATCACTCTTTTGCGTATCTATCCACGGCATCTCATCAAAGAAGACCACTTTGCGAGCCTCTTTGCATTGCTCCAAGTAATTCGCCAACTGCCGAAATGCCTCATGCCAGTTGGTTAGTTCAGGAACGTCTACGTCAGGATTACAGCGCTGTAACGCCTCACGGAAATTAGTCAACTGCGCTTGGAGAGGCTGTTTATGTGCCCCCACAAAATGAAAACTATAGGTATCATTGCAGAAGCACCTTACTAAGAATGTTTTACCTACGCGCCTACGCCCATACAATATAACGAATTCCGAACGCTTCGAATCCAAAGTTCTTTGCAATTCAGCCAACTCTAATTGACGTCCAATCAAGTTTTCCATACCACTGTCTTTAAAAACCGGAGCAAAGGTACAATAATTTTTTGAATTGACCAAATAAATTTTGTGTTTTTTGTCCAAATCTATACTTTTTAACCCACATTTGGAAGAAAAACATGTGTTTTTTGTCCAAATCTATACTTTTTGACCCACATTTGGAAGATTTTCTGTTAGGAAACACCACTATAAAGAAAAGAGCGAGCTTTTGCGGGTTACATGACCACCCATTGCGGACAATAGGGCTCTGCAACGGTACCGATAGAGGCATTATTGCGATACACAAAAGCATCCTTCACCTCAAAGAGGTTGGTATAATACGCTGAGTAATAACGCAGCGTGACGGTACCCTCCTCTGCGGAGAGATAGAGGTAAAACAGCCCGTCTTTGTACTCGGCGATACCGACACAGTTCTCTCCGATAAAAGCCGCAAGCAGATCATCGGCTCCTACCATCGTGTCATCGATGGCTTGCCCGTTGAGCGTAGTGACCTTGATGATTGCGGTCATGGAAGACAGCAGATTGGACTCATCGGTCACCACCCATGAAGGACGAGGTTGGTTTCCATGAATCGTTTGCTCTTCGGTGGCAGGAACAGGTACCGGAACCGTTTGAGGTTCGTTAACATCCTTCTTGCAACCTGCTACCGATAGTAGCAGGATGCTGAGAAGGAGAAGATTACAATTTCTTACCAGTGACATCATATTTTTCATTGTTTCGGATGATTACTACATGATTATCTTCAATTACCTTATACACGCGACTCGGTGCCTCAGGAACGAGAATGACGGGTTCCTCAAGCGATCCGTGATGCGAGTCAGGCACATAATTCATTGTGCATTGTGCATCGTACATTGTTAATGGCTCCCCGTCCCCGGTCTCAAAGCGTAGTGTACCGGAATGATCGGATTGGATCGTGAGGAAGTATAATGGTGACGCTTCGCTTAATGATGGAATGCTGTAAGGCTCCGCTACACCAACGAGCTCGTCGCCGATATAGACCATCACCTTGGTACTTGGTACTACTTCTCCTTGTACCTTCGCGATCATAGTCATGTTCGTTGCGGCAGCGGGGTTATGGAAATGATCCGTCGTCTTCAGTTCCGTCTCCTGCATCTTCTGAGGCGCATGATCCGTCGTTTGGTGATAGAACGGAATCACTACGGTTCCCAGTCCCAGACGTCGGAAGAGGTATCCTTCGCCGGGTCGGAGAGCGGTCAGGTTTCCTTCCCATCTAAGATCCTCGGAGAAGACGGCAAAGCGGTCATGTGCCTTGATGAGGTCACCCGGTTGCGCTTTCTGGAAATAACTTGCGAGCGCTTCGGAGATCGGTGTGGTACGGTTGAAGAGGCAAGGCAGCATGCTCCATTGCCCGTCTCCACGCACCTTCACCCACATAGAGTCTTCCGGTAAGGAATCACCGGAGATACGCATCCTGTTGCCGGCTTGGCTGTACACCATGAAGATCTGCGAGTAATGCAGTTTATCCAGCGTACCCATAAACTCTGCGGACGTCTCACTATACGTGCTGAACTTACGGGTATTGGGGTTCTTGATGATGTCGCCTTCTTTCCACGGCTCATTAGCGCTCAGACAGTTCGCCAAATAGCCGCCGGAAGATGTGAGATCCATATTAGTGGATATCCAGTTCCATCCTGCCTCCAAATCGATCATCTGAACTTCGCTGCCATACGTGGTGAGGATGAGCGGGTCGCTATCACCACAGTTATAGACGAATCCGTGAGCAAAGATCACATTGCGGTTGGTTGACAAGTCATAAACCCTACCTGTAGAGGCTCTCCACAAACGGAATTGAATCGGCTTACGGTTCATGGCATCATTGCCGTAAACAGTCAGATAAACCTTGGACTTATGCGTATTCTCGTTGAAGGAGACATGATCCATTCCGACACACTCGTTCTGATAGAACGCATATACGATATCATTCGGATCGGTGTCGAACTCTGTGTCGTTCAGTTTCACCTGCGCACAAACGGACATATTGAGCGGATATTTATGCTCATCTACAGCTTCGTAAGGCGGCAATGCTTCTATGGTTAGCTCAACCTTCATCGGTTCGGATAATCCGTTCTCGTCCGTCACGTAAACGATATCTTCGTAGATACCCGGAGCGATATCGGTATTCGCGGTGAAGATGAGGTATAGTTCCTCGGTGGGGTTGATCGAACCATATGCAGCGTTAACAGTGAGCCAATCGGGCAAGGACTCGATGGTATATTGATGGCGTTTACCGGAGTGGTTAAGCACGCGAGTGATATACTCAACCCCGTCTGTCTCCTCGCCGTAGATCGCGTACATTTTGATGGTCTTTTCCTCCCATTTAAGGGCGTTCTTATCCACATAGGCCGTCCAAGTAACGGGAGAAACCATAGGGTTACCGTTGAGATCCTCCACATTGCGGACGGTGACATAGACGGTGCGTTTGTTGATCTCACGGTCAAGCATATTCAGATTGATCATGAGTTCGTCATTGTTAAACGCCCAATCAAAATTGAGTTTGGTCAATTTGCCCATGTTATGAGTCGGCGCGGAGGTCGATTTGTCGGCATAGGTTTCGATTGGGGAAGCGGTAGTATTGAGAATGAGCGGTACCTGTTTGTTAACAATCGTGCCGTCAGTGGTCTTGAATACGCGCTGGTCATTGACAGAGAAGATCTGCTCGTAAACACCATTGCTGTTCTCCTTCATCTCATTGAAAGGCAGAAAAGCCATCAGACCCATCTCGTTACCAACCGGAGAGATCATGGAAATGGACTCCAGGAGGGACTTCGGCAGCGCCTGCTCAAAGATCGCGAACTCGTCAATATTACCGGCAAAATTCTTACCTCCGAAATACATAGCGCCACTAATCGGACCCAATTTGCGGGCAGCGAAGGTCTGCTTCAGGATACCGTCTATATACACCGCCACATTATTATAGGTTCTATTGACCGCCATGGCTACGTGATGCCATGCATCATCCGAATAGGATCCTGCCATCGGCCACGAAGTGCTGTCCGAGTAAAGGGTCAGGCCTCCGCTCGTCACCATCATTTCAAAACCATGCTTGTTATCCGTCCTTCCGGCGGAGAAGAGCGTACCTGTGCCAGTGGTCTTAAACCAGAAGGTAAGGGTCTCATCCTGAATGTCGGAGCGGCTCATCAGGTTACCGTCAAGGGGTATCCGTTCATTCTCCGGAACACGGAGCGATATACCCGTCTGATGCTCCCAGGACGTTCCATGCGTGTACAGCGTCGCACCGGTAGCTTTGTCCATCAGGACATCACCCGTACCCTCATCCATAGGATAGTACGCAATCAGTTCGCGCTCGTAGCCGGTCAGCCGGTGCATGTGGGTCTCTGCTACCTCATCCGCACTCAGCGCTTTGGACCAGAGGCGTACCTCCATCATGTTTCCATTCAGATTCCGACCGATAACAATAGGTGCATTAATCGTCGATATCTTGAGGAAATCTATGAGAGGAGGCGTATTCGGATTGGTTATATCCTGCGTTCCGACAAAGAAACGCACAGCTCGGGTGGTATGGTCATATTCGGTCACAAAGCGCGTAAATGCAGTCGGGGGCTCAGGGAAAGGCAAGGAATGAGTAGCCTGTAACCCATTGATCAACAACATCAAGTGATTATTGCCATATACCAGATGAATGCTTCCCTTCTCGGATCGCAATTCAAGAAGCATGGCAGTCTGACTCGGATCATTCAAACGAACCATCATGTCAATCGTAAACGATTTATCCAGGAACGACCGCAACACTTTGGACTCGGCATACGAATCTATGGTACCGCCAAAATGGAGCGATGTACCGGCCGCAATACCCGATTCATTGGTATATCCTGCCAACTGGAAGTTATTGTCCTCGTCCAGATAATTACCGGCTATCGGTTCATTGAAGCGCAGCTTGAGGTTGTCGCCTACGCCCAGTATCGCGTTAGCGGGTTCGGGTTCACCGAAGACGCGTGGCGGGCGGGTGTCCTTGATACCCGTCAATACAGGCGAAGACTTGGTTACGAAACCCGATCCGTGACGGCAGAAGGATACTGCACGGAGATCGTACTGCTGCTCCATCGGATCCCGCTCACCGTAGAAGCGGAAATTCTCTATTCGTCCGCCCTCAATCATCGCTTTGGAGCCCGAAGCCTGTTGATAGAGACTATCTTCCGCATAATAGGAACAAAGGTTCACCCATGCGTCATTGGACTGGGTCGTTAGTTTGTATTGCAGTTCGATATGGTCAAAACCGTCGTAGTTCACATCAAAGCCGTCAATAGATACCGGCATGTAATAGCCGTTCTCGTCACGCGGAGAGAGTGTGTTCATGATCCATTTATCCGATGGAGAAGAGATATTCACGTCGCAACTAACCGGCATGTAATGGACGGAGAAGCACACTTTCTGACAGGTGATCGTAGGAGTACATTCCGATTGCAGGATAAGACAAATGTCTTCATAATCATAATCATCTCCGGCACGTACCTCGATGGTCTTGATGATCGGAGTATTGCCTTGGAAGCGGAACTCGCGTCCATCGGATAGAGGTACACCATCGATACTTATCTTGGCGCCCTTGATATTGGTGGCATCATCCATCTTGAGGGTCATGAACACAGCCGGACCGCTGGCAGCCCCCACGACCTCATCGGTTTCGTTCCACATCGTGAGCTTGAACTTAGCGGCTTGATCATGCGGCACATTGCTGACCTCATGACGGTTAATAACCATTTGCGGGTTCTCTATCTTCTGAGTGGCAGCATTAAGCGGTGTACCCGGATTGTAGAAATAGGTCGAGTCCGCCGCCTCCCAAGGACACCTGGTAGCGCCACCTAAAGTGGAGTACATCAGTGAGCCAAAGAGGTATTTGTTCTTATTATCACTATTGAAGTCGTGTGCCTCATAACGCGTCTCTTTCGATTGCTCATTGAAATCATCCGTCAGCGATTTATACACATTGAACGTCAGATGCTCCAACGGATTGAGGGACAGTACGTAGCCAGTGGTCTTGCTCGAGCCAACGCTCTCACCATTCTCCGGCAGGAGGTTAAATCCGGTCTCTAAGATAAACTTGCAGTCCAGATCGAATTTCACACCACCCACCTCCGCTCGTACGTACTGCGAAGGAGAGGTACCTTTGTCGGCAGCATTCAGGTGTTTCATCAGTAATTGAAGTCCTTTAGACCCTTTGAACAAATCCTTCAGACGCGCTATTGCCAAAGGACCAAAGCCGTCTCCAAAAAAGCCACTCGAGCTCGTTACTCCTTCACCTGTCTGGTGATTCCACGGCCAAGCGAAATAAGCAGAACGGGTATCTACATACGAATACGACTCGGAGTATGTCTGCGTCAGACCGCCGCTGATAGAATGGGTGGTAAGCGGTGTTTTGGTCATAGCTAACACTTTCTCCGCCTCGTTGGTAGCAAGAACTCCGATCCAGTTATCCACGGCTTTGTTGTCCAACTGTACTTGGTCGAAGATCATCCAGTTCAGCCCGTCCGGCGTGATGATCTCGTAGTTTCCTTCTTCACCGAATCCGAGGGAGTCCGGATGCACCTTACTCCAATAAACCGGCCGGTCTTTGGCTATAGCTTGGGTCACCGCTTCCTCTCGTGTGCCGGTCAACAGAAGACTGTTACGATGGTAGAGCAGATCCGGAATGATTGTGCCGGTGATATACTGTTGTGTGTAAGCGAAGGAGGATTGGATAAATTTCTTGATCAGCACATCCTCGGTTCGCATCAGATACCAGGGTTTGCCGTTGGCGTCCACACTCTGCTGAACGATGCGGTAACTCTTGTTGTTGATTTTCGCTTTTATCTGCTCGAAAGAGATCGAGTCCACGATGCGGAAAGCGTCGGCTTTGGAGGTCATCACACCGTTGGTCACACCGATATAGACATCCGCATTGGTGCCAACCTGGTATGGACCGGAACCGGTCTGAATCCGTTCGGTGGTCTTAAACTCGTAGTCCGCTTGATTATATCCATACCATTGTACCGTAAGCGGGAAATTCCAATCGGTGGTTTTCTCAACTGTATTGAGTACGCCAGCTGTAGCACCTGCTGCCGGAGAGCCTGCGTAGGTACCTACGAAATACTGGCTGTTATTTCCCCATTTAACGAAGAGGTTGAGACCTATACGGAAATTGGAAGGTTCTTTGTATTTGACGTGATAGGAAGTACCCTTCTCGAGGTAAGCATACGAGGCACTTCCGGGAGGGTCACGAAGTATATCGAGTAGCGTTATACCAGTCGAAGCTGTATCGCGCTGCATGAAATCCGTTGCTTTCTCCACGGCTCCTAAGACATACGCCTGGAGCGGATTGGAGGTAACATACTCTCCTTCGCTCTCCACCGAGAAATCCAATGAATGCAACGCATTCTCTCCGGTCTGGACAAAGGTCACCTGGTCGAAAATCACGTTCACCAGAGCGGAACCGTTGGCATCCAGCGGCGCGGATTGGATATCCGTTGTTTCACGCATGCCGTTGTAAATCTTAAGGTTTCCTCCCTTGAGGTAAACACGGTCGGGTACGCGCGTGCGATCATTATTATAATAGTAATCCTCATGTGCGGACACGCGGAACTGGTACTGCCCCGCCGTAAAGACCGGAGCACCAAAGAGGTAACTGTAACTTCCGTCCGCTTCTTGCGACACCAGATCCACTTTCATCTCCTCCCCATTGAGCGCCTCCGCTGTCCAGGATTTCAGACCGTAATAATCATACTCTTTGCCGTAAAGCGATTGTTTATAGGTCACCTCTATCGGTGTGCGATAGATGATAGAGAAGACACCGGGTTCGGTGTTGCTCAGATCAATGGTCTCGCTGGTTTTTCCTTGCGCGAAGAGCGTAGCGTAACCCTGCGCCGTAGCTTGTACCACCTTGTACTTGGTCGGGAACAAATCCGCCTCGTACTCACCGGTGATGGGATCGGGGTTGATGACGATACGCTTATGCTGATAATGGATCCGGGTGGCACCGATCGTGTATTCCAAGGTATCACGGGTCAGATCTTCGGGGTCACGCACGATATAGGCGATGTTATCCCCTTCCAGCTCGAGCACGAGTTGCAGGTTATCACCGATATTATTACGGCTCAGCCCTTGTCCGAGCGGTAAGGAAGCCTGGTCGATACCGCCGACCACCCTACCGGCGAGACGTACCTTGGTCTGATCCCATATACGTACGCCGTCGAGCGCCTTGGAGAGGGTCAAGAGACTGTCGCCGTCGATACGGACAAAACCGTCGCCCTCGAACGTATGGCCATTCTTAACGATCTGCAGCGTGAAAGCGGATCCTTTCGGTACCGAGATAGAGAAATTACCGGACATGTCGGTCTTCACCGCATCACCGGATTTCTTGACTGTCTTTCCGTTCAGCAGGATATTGGCATCCCGTACCGGCACCGAGGACAGTTTATAGAGCACCCGTCCGGAGAAGCGGACGGAAGAGATATTGTCAAAACTGAGGTTCTCCACCACATTGTTCTCCGCGGAGAGTGTGACTGCGGCGGTAGGAGAGCCGGTATTGTTGAAGACGAACTCGGCTGTTTGCGAAGTAGGCGTGATGAAATAGTTGGTAGAAGTGCCGTAGAGGAGGCTGTCGAAGAGGAAAGCGCCCCTTTCGTCGGTCTCTACATGTATATCCTCCGCGCCGTCTCGTGAGAGCGTGACGGTGGTACCATAGCAACCGCTTCCATCCTCGTATTGTACCCTACCGGCTATCAAGCCGTAGGGCGAACGACTACCTTCCGTGGAGGCTGTATGAACCGTCGTTGTGCCGTTACAGGAGAAAGAGGTTGAGACGCGATACTCGTAGCGCTGACCGGGTACGACCGGGTGCGAACCGTTCGCCTCGTCGAAATAGCCCTCTGTCTCCAGAATAGCGATCGTGTCGAAAGGTGCCTCTGAGCCTTGTATGCGGCGTTCGAGGATATAGTGATCTACCGAACCGGCGGTCGGTTGCCAGGTCAGGATGACGCCCCTTTTGTCGGTACCGTCGGTAGCTTCAAAAGAGGCGATCTGCGCCGAGGAGTTGGTATAGAGGTCCGGACCGGTGATCTCTATCGGTTCCAGCTGCTCGCTCTTCTGTACCTGGAGCAAGGCGTTGCTCTGATCAATACGCACGTCGTACCGGAAATGTACGCAGCTCATGTCCGCCACATCCGTCATGTGCGCCAGATACGACCCGTCGGGCTGCAGGACGATACTGTCTTTAGGCACGCGGATCTCTTGTTTCAAACCGGTCTCCACCACGGTGCGGGTGAGTACCAGGTCCGCGTTGCGCTCCCATACGCAATGGTCTCCGGCTAACATCGTTTGCGCTTTGGCTTCCAAAAACGGGTATAACCTGTTACGAAGCTCGTCCTGATCGATCTGCGCAAGAACCCTTGCCTGCAGCTCCTCATCCGTGAGGACATTACGCTCGTCCTTGGCTTGATTATAGGTCAGCGTGAAGAGATTTTTATCGGAGTCTACCTTACTGTTGGTATAGACAGTTATTCCGCGTGTCGGAACCACGAACGAGAACGATAACTCGTTTCCTACATAGCCTTTCGACTCATCAAAAGCATCTTTCCAAGCCTTGGCTTTCACCGTCACACGCGCACCGCTCTGCGCAGTAAACGTATTCCTCGGGTGCCACATTTCGAGAGGGGTTATTACGCCGTTCAGCTCTTGCACTGCCGAATAGTGTACAAACAAGTAATCGAAACTCCACCCTGTATTATCCGTTTTGATCGTCACCGGCACGGATACTCCGTAAGCCATATTCGGATCAACCGTTATCTCCAAACTGGTACGATCGACGCTGGGCATCACCGGTTCTATAGCGGGGTTGTCGATCTTGAGCAAGAAATGTACCTTCCGGTTGTTCTCAAAATCCGGATCGAGGGTATAAGGTTCCTGTGTAGGAGCCAAGGGAGAGAGATAATTACTCTTGACAATGGAAGTGGTAGCCATATAATCGGACGGGTTCCATCCCCACGTAGCGGCGGACGCACGGCGAACGCGGTAGAAGAGCGAAGCGCCCGGGATATTCACATCCGAATGGAGCGTAGCGGTAACGCGTGCATGAAGCCCATTATCGTTTTCTACCTCCACCTCATTTTGCGTCACCGAGATCTTGTTGGTATAGGAATCGGTGTATAGACTGTCGTCGTGGAAGAGCTGCAGCACATCCTCAGCGGCATCGGTAAAGGAGTAGTTGTTCTCGCCGGTGACATAAGGCACCACCCCTATGGACTGGGCGTCCGAGAAATCCTCCTTGGTAGCACGTTGCACCTCGTACATATCCGCCTCCAAGATGTCCTGGTCATTCGGATAAAGCGTGTGCCAGCTCAGCTGCACATCACCCGTCACGCTGTTCTGCGCATCCTTGACCTCCTCTGCCTCAAAACCGTAAATCTTATGGTAAGCGGGAATCATGACCGAGTTGGTCTTGAGACGCTGTTTGACACCGCCATCCTTATTGATCCATACATTGAAATCCGCATAGAAATGGTCCTGCACGGAGTCCTGCATGTCCACCAGGATCTTCTCGCTCCGCTCCGCTTGGGCTATCTCAGCAGACGGATTCAGAGAGGTATGGTAGGAGATAGGGTCTTGGAAGGTCATATATTGAACACCGGCTTTTCCCAAGGTATTGATGTCACTTCCCGCCATGCTGTAGAAGAACGGATCGAAGAGCTGCGGACTCTGCGGTATATCGCCGCCGTCGAAATAAGTCTCCCATTGCCACCAGTACGCATTATGGAGATTGTTGTTCTTGACGTAGTAATCGCGGACATTCAGGCCGATGTAGAACTTCTTGTTCTGCAGCTCCACGGGGATATACCAGTCAAACTGGATATAGACATGATACTTGCCATAGGAAGAGTTCTTACGCGTGACATAGATCCAATTGGCTCGGCTGCTCTCATCATTATCACCGATTATCCAGTGGGATTTATCGTGGGCTTGAAGGGTCAGAGGAACCGAATTATAGGTGTTGGTTACGACGCAGGTACCGGTATCTACCAGCAGGTAAGCAGTACCGCTTCCTCCCTGATAACGACCATAATAGTTCTCCTGGCGCGTCGCGCCGAAGGAAGCAATACGGTGTACGTTCGCCGAACCGCGTCCCTGTCCCGGCAACTCGCTGAACCACACATAGGAGTCATTCGCGTCATTGTCATTTGCGGTGTGGGGGTTCAGATAATAGGTGTTACCGTCCCCCTCACCGTAGATCCACAACGGGATGGTGAACCGCAATACGCCATTACCCATACTCATGATAGAGTAATTGTCGAATTTCTGCAAGTAATCATTGCCCGCCTGCACTTTGCATGGTGCAAGCATGAAAACGGTCAATGCAAGCAAAGTGATCATCAGATGCTTGCTGAAAGGATGGATTTTTGCTCTCATCGTATTAGATTTTTAACTATTAATATTCGTTTTAGATTAGTTAATATTCGTTTTAGATTAGAACGGCGAAACGTCGGATCGTTTGGGAGCTCGTCCCCTACTCTGATCACCGCCTGTTTTGGTCTCGGTACTGGTATTCAGTATCTGTCCCAACGCCTGTACCGGCTGCATCTCCACGGAGGGAGTTATGTATTTACGCATTTTCATATTTTTGCATTTTCTCACTTTCGCATAGGGTTATTTGATCATTTCACCGAGGATGCTATATTCCTTGCCACCATGACGGATAAGGAGGACGCCGTTCTTGATGATCTTTGTACATGGTACATTGTCCCTTTGTACATTCTCAACGCCGGTAGCCGTATTCTGTATGCGCCAAACGGCAGGCATATTGCGGTATCGCGCTGCACCCGAAGGTCCGTTACTATGCCCGTCCGGACCACCGCCCTCCAGGTAGAGATATGCCCGGAAGCCTTTCATCTTCGAGTCCGGGTATTGACTGTCATCCGGCCACCAAAGCGTGTTCTCCGCATCGACAAAGAAATTATAGTGAGCTTGTTCGCCTGTTTGGTATCCAGGAATACGCTTACGGGGATAGAGGCCGTGGAACTTAATGTTCTCGTTGCCGGGGTCGGACGGAGCCTCCGAGACGTCCTCTGCTACCCAATTCTCCACGTCGTCAAAACGCAAGAACGTCATCACCTCGCCCGTGTTCGCCCATTGGATGAGATAAGGCACGCCCGCTGAGAGACGGTTACCCGCCAACGGACTCACCGATAAGTTCAGCTGCTCATTTCCCGTCGTTCCACTCACCGTGCCACCATCAAACGTGTACACCTCCGCAGCCACCAAAGGCGAGGCATCGATATCCGGCACGTCAAACGGCAGGCAGATCGTGTTGAAATAACCGTCCTTGTAGAGCGTCCGGCGCATCAAAGCAAATGATTTCGAACGCGCCTCCGATAGTTTCGTCAAGAAAAGAGCCGTCTCGTCCATCTCGTCCAAGATAACAACCGTCCGAGCTAAACGAACGGAGTAATATGTATATTTGGGTCGATTATTCAAATCGTGAATATCCGACGCACCGGATTCATCGTTGAATTGCATACGATGGGCATTACTTGAACTATGCTCATCCGCTGCCCAGTACGAACCGTGATCACTGACATTCTCGGTCTCATCCGGATCGACTTGTGTCTTCTCCCTCGGATCATTATATCCGTACCCCTCGCAGGGCAGGAAAGCAGCGCCGGACGATGCCATGATCGCCCATTGCTCAGAGGTATAACTATTCAACTCATAACCTATCCCATCCGACACCGGCACAAAATCAGGCACGCCAGTCGGTTGTACCCAGCCGTCCGGCAGAATGACCAAACCGTTTTGCCAGGTATCTTCACCCGTTTTGATTCGCCCCAGATTGTTCAAGCAGGTATTGTAATGCTCCGCATCATCGCGGGTTACCAATAAGTAAGTCCACTCGTCGCTCGTCAGTACTCGCCAACCGTAGGTATCCTCCGTCGGCAGGGAGTACCATTGCATCAATTTCGACTCGTTCATCTCTTTGAACTGCACGTACCTGTTGGGACCCACGGAGAAAATTCCTCGAGGAGCTTGAGGGTACGGGTCCTGACCCATCAGCGGCAGACACATCATGCCTGCCAGCCAACCTAACATTATTTTCAATCCTTGTTTCATATCGTTTTCGCATAAAAGATTATCTCACGGCGCAAAATTATAAAAAAAAATGCACATACGCAATACGCACGCGCAGAAATTTACGCAAAGTATCATTTTTTATGTCGTTTTTTACGCAAAGTCATATAATAGTGTCAATTTTTTCCACAAAGATGTAAAAAAACGCACCCGAAGATGCGTTTTTTTCTAATTCTGTTAGGAAACACCACTAGTAATAGCTAATAAAGAAAAGAAAAATCGTCCGAAATCGGGCGATTTTTGGGCATATTTTACACATTAAACGCAACTTAGGCTATAGCATTAGTCACATGCCAAGATATAGATCGTACTATATCTCTAGAAATGCACAAATAATTGTTTTTATGAAATTTATTAAGAAATAGTTAATTTTCATTCACATCCTCAAATTGACCAATGTGTAATTTTCGGCGGGAGGCGAAGAGGACGATGATAGCTGTGATGGCAGAAATGGTGTCGCTGATAGGGATGGACCACCATACGCCGTCGATCGGATTGGTAAAAATCGTGGGCAGCCAGAGGACGAGCGGGATCAGATAAAGCACTTGGCGGGTGAGGCTTAAGAAGATCGCCTTGCCCGCTTTTCCGACTGAGGTGAACAGGTTACCTGTTACCATCTGGAAACCGATGATGAGCATCGTCGAGCAGACGATACGCATCGGGCGTACCGTTTGCGCGATAAGCACCGCATCATGGGTGAACATACGCGTCATCAGTTCGGGGAAGCACTCACCGAGTACAAAGACCACACCCATCACGCCGGTCGCGTATGCACAGGTAAGATAGAAAGACTTGAGTACGCGATCAAAATGCTTGGCGCCGTAGTTATATCCGGCAATAGGCTGCATGCCTTGGTTCAGACCCATCACCATCATTGCAAAGACGAAAGTCAGACGATTGATGACGCCGTACGAAGCGATCGCCATATCGCCGCCGAATGTCTTCAATTGATTATTGATGATGATGACCACAAAACAATGCGCGATATTATATAAGAACGGCGACATACCGATCGCTAAAGCGCGCAAAGTGATATGCCGGTTCAGACGCCAAATACCCCGATGAAATCGAACCAATTCGTTCTTATCCATGAACTTGGTCAACTGCCAAACGACTGCTACCGCCTGACTAATGACCGTCGCCAACGCAGCTCCTCGTACGCCCATATCGAGCCCGAAGATGAAGATCGGATCAAGGATGATATTGATGATCACCGCCACAATAGTAGCCGTCATTGAGAAACGCGGATGACCCGCCGAACGCAGCATCGCATTGAGACCAAAATAGATATGGGTCAGTATATTTCCATAGAGAATGATCTCCATGTACTCATGCGCATAGCCTAAGGTAGCCTCACTGGCACCAAACGCCATCAGGATCGGATCGAGCCATATCAGTCCTACCGTCATCACGATCGCCGAGAGGATAATATTCATCACGATCACGTTCCCTAATACGCGGTTCGCGCGCTCGTAGTCTTTCTCGCCAAGATAGATCGCCAAGAGGGACGAAGCCCCTACTCCCACCAAACTACCAAACGCTGCACATATATCCATGAACGGTTTGGCTACCGTCAACGCACCCAAGGCCAATGCACCGCACCCATGCCCGATATAGATCGTATCGACGATGTTATACAGCGAAGTGGCTGTCATCGCGATGATGGCAGGAAGGGCGTATTTCCATAGGAGTTTATGTACAGGCGCTGTGCCTAAGTTATTTACCATTTGGTCATTTACGATTTGGTCATTTATTTAGACATTTAGCTATTTGGCTAAACGCCTCAGCAGCGGGATGACCGATTTGTAAAGCGATAGGGGTTCCTTCATCGCCTCCCTCACGGATGGACTGTACGAGCGGGATTTGACCTAATAGCGGGATATGGAGTTCTTGCGCCAACGCTTTACCGCCGTCTTTGCCGAAGATATAGTATTTGTTTTCCGGCAACTCAGCCGGCGTGAACCATGCCATGTTCTCGATGAGACCGAGGATAGGCACATTCACTTTCTCATTGCGGAACATTTCCACCCCTTTGCGGGCATCAACGAGCGCTACGGGTTGAGGCGTCGTCACGACGATGACACCCGTCAGTTGCAACTCAGAGATCAAAGTCAAATGAATATCGCTCGTACCAGGAGGCAGGTCAATGAGGAAATAGTCCAGCTCTCCCCAATGGGCATCTTCGATGAGTTGTTTGATGGCATTGGAAGCCATACCTCCACGCCAAATCACCGCTTGTTCGGGATCGACAAAGAACCCGATCGAAAGCATCTTGACGCCATACTGCTCAATCGGTTCGATGAGCGTACGGCCGTCTTCCTCGACCGAGAAAGGCCGGCAGTCCTCGGTATGAAACATTTTCGGCATCGACGGACCATGGATGTCAGCATCCAGCAGTCCCACTTTATAACCCGCCTGCGCCAATGCCACCGCAAGGTTCGCCGTCACGGTCGATTTGCCCACCCCACCTTTGCCGCTGTGAATGGCGATCACATGCTGCGCATGGATGGCTTTTGGCTTTTGGCTATTAGCTGTTAGCTGTGTCTTGACGAATTTCGGATGGATATTAGCTACCACATTCGGGTCGATATAGGTCTGAAGGGCTACTTCAGAGGCCTTCATAACCGATTTGAGGAACGGGTCATTATCTTTGGGGAAGATCAACGAGAAGGAGACTTCAAAACCGGAGATGCGGATGTCGTCTTCCAGCATCCCGCTCTCAATCAGGTCTTTCCCTGTTCCCGGATAGCGCACATGGCGCAAAGCATCAATTATCTGTTGCGGATACATCGAATTAATTTACGATTTAGTCATTTACCATTTCATCATTTAAGCGTGCAAAGGTACTGCTTTTTTGCGACATATGCAAGATTTCGGTAAGAATATTTGTGTAATTAAGATTTTTTTTGTACTTTTGCAGCGCAAATAGATAAATTTATGAACGTTAAACATTTTCTTCTTGGCTGCCTTATGTTAGCCTCATGTACCGCAAAAAGTCCGATGGAGCAATCGTTCCAAATGGATAAGAAATCGTACGAATCCGCACCTCGCGGTGTACAACAAGCTGCTGCGTTATGGACGGCGCAGGACGGTTCTCAAGCCGATTTTGACCAATTGGTAGCGGACTATTACTGTCAGACGGACAGTGAGCGTCTGGCGTTGTATGAATCGCTGAGTCGTATCTTGGAGAACGTCTATCAGTCCGGCGACATGCTGACGGTAGAGTTACTGCGTCCGACGCAGTTGACGAACGCCTCCGAACCGGAGACACCGGATTGGATCATGTCCGGTTACAGTCCCTTGGCGCATTTCACGGACGATATGTTCGCCAATAAATTGGCGTTCATCACGATCATCAATTTTCCGCATTACACGCTGGAAGAGAAGAACGAGTTGGGTAAGCACTGGACGCGTCTCGAATGGGCATACGCGCGTATGGGCGATGTGTTCACTACCCGTATTCCCGCCGAAGTGAAGACGCGCATGGCGCAAGTGCTGGCCAACGCAGAGAACTATATCGCAGATTACAATATTTATATGGGTAACTTGCGCACGGACGATGATCGTCAGTTATGGGAGAACGACAAAGTGCTGCTGAGTCACTGGAACTTGCGCGATGAGTTGAAAGCTTTGTACGGCGTTGAGAACGGACAGGAGAAGCAGGAGATGATCTATCAGGTGATGCAACGCATTGTGGATCAGACCATTCCGGCAGAAGCGATCAATAATCCAAACTATGTTTGGAAGCCGTATAGTATAGTCGAAAGTCAAAAGTCAAAAGTCGAAAGCGAGCCTTATACAAGATATCAGAAGATTTTGGATATCGCACAGGCGTATATGGCGGAAGATGCCTATTGTCCGTCTGCCCCGACGGGTATTCAGCGTAATTTTGAAGAAGGGGTTGAGATTCCTGCGGCAGAGTTGGACTGTTTGTTTAGGGCTTTGGTGGGTTCGAATCAAGTGATGAAAGTGGCGACTATCATCCGCAAGCGTCTGGGACGGGATCTGCGTCCGTACGATATTTGGTACGACGGCTTCAAAGCCCGTGCGTCTTTGAACGAAGACGAATTGAGTAAGCAGACCCGTACGCTCTATCCGGACGCGAATGCATTTGCTGCCGATATGGTACGTTTGCTGCAACAGATGGGTTTCTATAGCGAGGATGCCCGTCGTATCGCACATCATATCGCCGTTGAACCAGCTCGCGGTTCGGGTCACGCCTGGCCGTGTCTGGGTCGCAAAGAGGACGCACGTCTGCGTACCCGTATTCCTGCTTCCGGCATGGATTATAAGGGGTATAACATTGCCGTACATGAGTTCGGACATTGCGTAGAGCAGGTACTGGACATGTATTTCATCGATCATTACATGCTCTCCGGCGTACCGAATACGGCTTACACCGAAGCTTCTGCTTTCTTATGGCAACATAGAGACTTGCAGTTATTGCCCGGCGCCAAGATGGGGAATGGCGTCAATAATCCCGATGAGGTGCTGGATCAGTTCTGGTCGATGTACGAGATCATGGGTGTGAGTCTGGTGGATATGGCAATGTGGCGGTGGATATACGATCATCCGAAGGCGAGCGCCAAAGAACTGTGTGAAGCCACAATGCGCATTGCCAAAGATATCTGGAATCAATATTACGAACCTATTTTAGGCGAACATGACTGTATCTTGCTGGCGATCTATAGCCATATGGTGAATGCTCCGATGTATTTGCCGAACTACCCGCTCGGACATATCGTGCAGTATCAGTTGGAGGAGCATTTGGCGAAATGCGAGAATCAACAAGAGTTCGCACAAGAATACATGCGTATCTATCGTTTAGGTCGTTTGACTCCGAAGCAGTGGATGATCGAAGCGGTAGGCGAAGCGCCGTCTATCGAACCTATACTCCGCGCAGTGGATACGCTTTGCGGAGCGCCTCAAAAGCAGTAGGATCTGCTTTGAGTTGTTTGGTAATAGCAGCGAGCCATGGTTCGCTGTTATTTTTTCGGTATAACGGTATAACGGTATAACGGTATAACGAAATATCAATTGGAGGCAAGCCGAATTGTTCAGCTATCGCGTCAAGACACATTTGCGAGGCATTGCGCTTGCCTTCCACCGAGTAGCCGGCGATATGCATGGACGCCAATTGGGCTTTAGACAGCACCTCAGGATTGATGTTCGGTTCATTCTCCCATGTATCGAGTATGAAGGGATGTCCGCTGCGCAAGAGAGCCTGCTCATCTACTACCCCACCTCGTGCGGCATTGATGATAAGAGCGTCGGGTTTGCACTTATTCAGAAAAGCCTCATTGCATAGATGGTGCGTAGACTTATCAAGTGGCACATGGAAGGTGATGATATCGCAATCAGCGATTTCTCCGCCGCTAAATGGCTCGATTCCTTCGGATGCATCGAGCGAAACGCCTATGCCTTTGGGCGGATCATTGAGCAGCACTTTCAGTCCGCGACGCTCAGCCATCTGCGCCACCAACGAACCCACGTGGCCGACACCGACAACGCCGATTGAAAGTTGAAAGTTGAAAGTTCTGCCGATCTGCTGACGCCGTATGGAAAGTTGAAAGTATTCTTCGATTGCTTCCTCGATATAATCGCAGACGGCTTGGGCGTTGCAGCCGGGACAGGACATCCAGCGGATGCCGTGGGAATCACAATAGGCTGTATCGATATGATCAAAACCGATGGTGGCGGTGCAAACCAATTGTACGCGTGAACCGGCTAATAAGGTCTCGTTGACTTTCGTACGGGTACGTACAACGAGTACATCGGCGTTGCGAACCGCATCAGCATCTATTTCCTCCGGTGTCAACGGACAAATTTCCACTTGAGGCCACTCGTTTTGAATGGCTTCAAGCAGAAAAGGTATATGTTTATCGAAGATGATGGTCATAGGTATTGCATACGTTCCGATCACGTAATAACCCCGTTCCGATTCTCTCTCGATAGTGTCTCGTTAGTCTGATTTATCTACTATACTTGATATTATCAATTAAGCGAACCGGACCGCAATAGACGGTGACGCAACCGATAGCGTGGTCGAAGGTGTCGGTAGGCAGGAGCGTCGATTGATCAACGATCTCGTAGTACTCCACTTCAAGACCTTCGACGGCATTGATGGTATCGATGACGCGTTGTTGTACGGAAGCGACGGTAGCATCTGCTTCTTTTGCCCATTTCAACGACTCAAAAAGGGTCTTGGAGATCGCCAAAGCGGTCTCTTTTTCTGCCGCAGAGAGACGCTCATTACGGCTGGAGAGTGCCAAACCGGAGGCTTCGCGCACGATAGGACAGTCGATGATCTGCAGGTCTCCGAACGTACCGGCCATCGAACTGCGCTCTACCATATGATGGATGATAGCGAGTTGCTGGAAGTCTTTCTCGCCGAAATAGGCTTTGTCGGGTTGCACGAGATAGAACAGACGGCTTACTACCTGAACCACGCCGTTGAAATGTCCCGGACGCATCTTACCTTCCATCACTTGGTCGAGTCCGGCAAAATCGAAGGCAAAGGTGCTATTCATCTCTTCCGCCGAATACATCTCTTCGGGCGTAGGCGCAAACACGTAATGGGCACCGATATAACTGAGCAGTTCGGCATCGCGCTCGATCGTACGCGGGTACTTGGCCAGATCCTCTTTGTTATTAAACTGCGTCGGGTTGACAAAAACCGAAACGACACATACATCGTTCTCTGCTACCGCACGTCTGACGAGGCTCGCGTGCCCCTCATGCAAAGCCCCCATCGTGGGCACTAAACCGATCGTTTTTCCGGCATTCTTGCAGGCCTGAACAGCAGCTTGCAATTCTTGTTTTGTTTTGATGATTTGCATATATTTTTTCCTTATTTTTCAAAAAAACATGCAAAGATACACAAAATTTATTAAAAAATAAAATTTTTTAGCACTTTTTCTTCGTTTTTTTTCGTTATATCAATTTTTTTTCGTACCTTTGCATTGCGAAAAAGTGCACATGCCTATGAAAGAGCCGAAACGTATCCTATTTATCTCCCAAGAGATAAACCCTTATTTGGCGGAGGAAACCCCTATCCGTCAGCTCAATCGTCAGCTTCCGGAGTACTTCCAGGGACATGGTTTTGAGACACGTACGTTCATGCCGAAGTTCGGTGAGATCAACGAGCGTCGTAACCAATTACATGAGGTCATTCGTTTGTCGGGAATGAACCTGATCATCGAGGACTCGGATCACCCGTTGTTGATCAAAGTGGCGTCCATTCAGACGGCGCGAATCCAGATCTATTTCATCGACAACGATGATTTGTTCGGTCGCCGCAAAGGGTTGGCCGATGCCGAAGGCGTGGAGTACGCGGACAATGACGACCGCGTCATTTTCTATGCCCGCGGTGTGATCGAGACGGTGAAGAAACTGCGTTGGACGCCGGATATCATCCTCTGTTCGGGTTGGATGAGTGCGTTAGCGCCGCTGTATCTGAAGAAAGCTTTCAACGACGAGCCGTTCTTTGCGCATTCGAAGATCGTGCTGATGCTGGATGACAATGAGTATCAGAAGCCCTTCCACTCCAAGTTCTCAGAGAAAATGCGTATCGACGGCATCACCAATACGGACGTCCGTTCGATTCAGGATTTCCCTGTAGGATACGAAGAGTTGATGCGTCTGGCGGTCGATTTCTCGGATGCGATCGTGTATGCTACTCCGAAGGTGAACCAGCGTGTAGCCAACTACGCAGAGACGAAAGGCAAGCCGATCCTCGCGTACGAAGAGACGGAAGACGTGGTAGCGGCATGTAAACGTCAGTATGATTTCTATCAGACATTATTACAAACGGAGAATGAATAAACGCTTTGCGTGTATAGGGTGGATGCTTGTAGCCGTGCTTTGTCTATGGACGGCATGCAAGAATGATGTGACGACGACGGGTGAATCGGTACTGGATGCCGACGATGCGATCGTGGTGTTGGTAGATACGTTTGCTTTTCAGTCAGCCATAGACAGTTGCGAGGCGATCATCTCGCAAGCGGACTCGTTCTTATTAGGCGAGATAGAGACGGACTATGGTTTGCTGCGCGCGTCTATCCTGACGCAGTTGGCTTGCCCGGAGGGATATAAATACCCGGAAGGGTTCACGGTCGATTCCGTCGATTCGATATGTCTGTTCATGTCGTACTCCAGTTGGGTCGGTGATGCCAATTCGCCGCTGGCGATCGATGTGTATAAGATGGACAAGAACACGTTCCGCTATAGCAGCACGTATGCTACGGACCTGAATATAGACGATTATTGCTCGCGGAACAAGAGTATCCTGACCAACCACCGCATTGTGGTAGCGTCCGAAAAACTGGATTCGATCGCAAGCAGTACCGGCGTCTATACGCCGATGGTGCGCATGCGTGTCAATGATGATTTCATGCGCGATTTTGCTTCCATCCAGTCGTTTGAGAGCCAGGAAGCGTTCAACGACCTCTTCAAAGGACTGCTCATCGAGACTTCGTTCGGTTCGGCAACCATGCTGAATATATCGGACATCGCATTAGGTGTCTTCTACCATTTCAGCTATAAGAAAGGCGACCGGGACACGACTGTGAATGACATGAAAGCGTTCTACGCCAATTCGGAGGTGCGTACGGTCAATCACCTGACCTACGGCGACAAGAAAGCATGGATTGAGAAGCTGCAGAATGACTCCGACACCTATAATTATATTATTGCGCCCGCGGGCGCATACACGCGTATGCGTATTCCGATGGCGCAGATAGCGGATACGATCTTCCATAAAGTAGGAGAAAAACGTCCGTATGTCAATAAAGCCGAGGTGCTGGTAGCGGTGGAGAACAAAGAGACGGAGAAAGGACGTAACGCATGGTTGCAGCCAAGCAATTACATGCTCATGATCAAGGAGAGCAGTATGGAGCGGTTCTTCAAGAATAAAGAGTTACCGACCGACACTTGTGCGCTCTTGGCTTCGCTGACCGAAGGTGTAGACTCGATCGGAAACCAGATCTTCTATTACAGTTATGACCTGTCGGATTTCCTGACGAACCAATTACGCCAGACTTCGAATGACTCAACGCTGAACATGATGCTGGTACCGGTGACGGTAGGTACAACGCAGACCTCCAGTTCGACCACTACCGTCTCGTCCGTACTGCAACAGCAGACGATGTCAGCGACTAAGATACGCTCGGCAAAGAACGGTATGAAACTGGAAATCGTCTATAGCGGATTCTAGTCGAAAGATAAAAGACCGTTTCACTGAAAGACAAAAGACAAAAGATAAAAGATAAAAGATAAAAGGTAAAAGAAAAACGCGGTGTTAAACCGCGTTTTTTAGTCTGTATAAGTCTGCCTTTTCAAGTTTTTGTCGGGCATAATCCTTGGTGACCGTGAAGGACTGAGGTCCTACTTTCTTTTTATTCGGAATCTCATACATCAGATCGGTCATGACGGCTTCCATCAGTCCGCGCAGACCACGCGCACCGAGTTTGTACTCCAGCGCCTTATCCACGATATAATCCAATGCCTCGTCATCGAACGTCAGTGTAAGCCCGTCCATCGAAAGCAATTTCTGATATTGCTTCGTGAGGGCGTTCTTGGGCTGCGTAAGAATATTGCGCAAAGCCTCATGGTCGAGCGGATTGAGATAAGTCAAAACCGGCAGACGACCGATGATCTCAGGGATCAGACCGTACGACTTCAGGTCCTGCGGCGCGATATATTGGAGCATGTTGCTCTTATCCAAATGCTCGGTCTCTTGCTGCGCCGTAAAACCGATGACCTGCGTATGCAGACGTTGCGCGATCGTGCGCTCGATCCCTTCGAAAGCGCCACCGCAGATGAAGAGGATATTGCGGGTGTTGATATGAATAAACTCCTGATCGGGATGTTTACGTCCTCCTTGGGGCGGCACATTCACGATCGAACCCTCTAACATTTTCAACAGACACTGCTGCACGCCTTCCCCACTCACGTCACGCGTGATGGACATATTCTCGCTCTTACGGGAGATCTTGTCTATCTCATCGATGAAGACGATACCTCGCTCGGCCTTGGTGACGTCGTAATCGGCATCCTGCAGCAGACGGACGAGGATGGTCTCCACGTCTTCGCCTACGTACCCGGCTTGGGTGAGGGAAGTAGCGTCGGTGATGGCAAACGGCACCTTGAGCAGCTTGGCTATCGTACGCGCAAGGAGTGTTTTCCCCGTACCGGTCGATCCCACCAAGAGGATATTACTCTTCTCGATCTCCACGTCGTCATTGCTGATCTCCTGCAAAGTACGCTTGTAGTGGTTATAAACAGCGACCGAGAGGAAGCGTTTTGCTTCCTCCTGGCCGATGACATATAAGTCAAGAAAATCTTTTATCTCTTGGGGTGTAGGCAGCGAGTCGATATCCAAATCTCCGTCCGAGGTCCTTGTGCGCGGATGCTCGAGGATGAGGCGATGCCCGGCCTCAACGCAATCCGTGCAGATCAGGGCGTCTCCGATACCGGAGAACATATTCGGCTTATTCAGCCCACAGAACCAACAGGTATTGGGTTTATGTCCGTTTTTATCTGCCATTATTTTTTCTCAGCAGCTTTCTTCTCTGCGCGCTTAGCCTGTGCCAACTGAATGTCGTAAGCGATCGGCGAAGCGATGAACAGAGACGAATAAGTACCTACGATAATACCCATGAGGAGTGCGAACACGAAACCACGGATAGTCTCACCACCGAAGATAAAGATAGCGAGCAATACAACGAACGTACTCATAGAGGTCGAGAACGTACGGCTGAGCGTGTTGTTCAACGCGTCGTTGATATTGATGCTCTTCTCACGCTTCGGATAGAGGCCGTTGTATTCACGTACACGGTCGAAGATGACCACGGTATCGTTGATCGAATAACCGATAACGGTCAGGATCGCCGCGATGAAGGCCTGGTCAATCTCCATGGAGAAAGGCATGATCTTCCACAGGATAGCGTACAGACCGAGGATGATCACGGTATCGTGTGCCAAAGCGGTCAATGCACCTACCGAGTAAGCGAAGTTGCGGAAACGCAGGAGGATATAGAGGAAGATCACCACAAGGGCAGCGAAAATAGCCCAAACGGCACTCGTCTTGATATCGTCTGCGATCGCCGGACCTACTTTCTGGCTCGACATGATACCTACCGATGCGTTCGAATCGGTCGAACGGAAGTCGTCGAAGGTGATGTCCTCGCCAAGGAACGGCTTGCATCCTTCGTACAACAGACCCTCGATCTGCTCGTCAGCCTCAGCGGTCTCTTCGTGGATACGATAGTTGGTAGAGATACGAACCTGGTTCGCGTCGTTACCATAGGTGATGACGTTGATACCGAAGGTCTCGCCCTCTTCGAGGGTTGCTTTGAAGACATCCTCCAAGCTCTCGCGTACATCCTGGGTATTGATGTTGTTGTCAAAACGAACAACATAGTTACGTCCACCGGAGAAGTCGATACCGAGGTTCAGTTTACCGAACAAGTGCGGCTCCAGACCGAGGATAGCGAAGATTACGATAGCACCCGAGATGCAGTAAGCGTACTTACGTGCAGCCACGAAATCGAAGTGGATATTCTGCAGGAAGTTCTGCATCAGCTTGGTGGTGAAGCTCAGCTCCTTAGCGGTATCTTTCTTCGCGTAGTCCTCGAGCAACAGACGTGTGATGAACACAGCCGTCAGGAAGGACGAGATGATACCGATCATGTAGGTAACAGCGAAGCCCTTGATCGGGCCGGTACCGAAGATAGCCAAGATAGCACCGGTGAGGAACGAAGTCACGTTCGCATCGATGATGGCGGTGATGGCGCCCTTGAAACCGTCCTCAATAGCCTTACGCATACCCTTACCGCCACGAAGCTCCTCACGGATACGCTCGTAGATCAGCACGTTTGCATCGACTGCCATACCCATCGTCAAGACGATACCGGCGATACCCGGCAGGGTCAGTACGGCGCTGAACGAAGAGAGGATACCTACCAACAGGAAGACGTTGCAAACCAACGCAGCATCGGCGATCAGACCCGGGATCCAACCATAATAGAAGATCATGTAGATCAGGATCAGGATGAAACCGAGGGCGAAGGACCAGAGACCGGATTGAATAGCCTCACGACCCAGAGACGGACCTACCACACTCTCCTCGATGATACGAGCCGGAGCTGGCATCTTACCGGACTTCAGGGTGTTTGCCAAGTCTTTTGCCTCTTCTACGGTGAAGTTACCGGTGATCTGGCTGTTACCGCCTGCGATCTCATTCTGTACGGTCGGGAACGAATATACATATCCGTCGAGCACGATCGCTACCGATTTACCGATATTGTCTTTGGTGATACGCTGCCAAGCCTTAGCGCCCTCAGCGTTCATCGACATCGATACATTAGCGTAAGCGCTGATCTGGCTGAAGTCCGCACGTGCGTCGGTGATCACGTCACCCTCGAGGGATGCACGACCGTCACGCTGCGCCTTGAGGGCTACGAGCTGATAGTAAGCGTTGGCCTCGTCGATGGCTTTCACCGTCCAGTAGAAACGTGCGTCACGCGGCAGGATAGCCTTGGCGATCTGCGAGTTGAGCATAGCGTTCACTTTCGCGGTATCTACATAATGCACGGTACCGATAACCGGACCACGATAAGCCTGACCGGCTTGGTTAACCGACGGGTTGAGGATAGCGAACAGCGGGTTGCTCTTCTTGTACTCAGCGATCTGAGCAGCCTGGTCAGCCTCAGCAGCCGTACTGTCACCGAGCAACTCTGCGAGCTCGTCGTTGGCTGTTGGCTGTTGGCTGTTAGCTGTTGGCTCTTCTGCTTTCGGAGCTTCCTCTGCCTCCGGAGCGGTAGCAGCGAACTCACGGTTGATCTGAGCGAGCATCGGCAGCAACTCGGAAGCCTCGTAGGTCTCCCAGAACTCGAGGTTAGCAGAACCCTGGAGCAGTTTACGAACACGCTCCGGCTCTTTGATACCCGGGAGCTCGATCAGGATACGACCCGGTTGAGCGAGTTTCTGAATGTTCGGCTGAACAACGCCGAAACGGTCGATACGGGTACGGAGCACGTTGAACGAGTTCTGGATAGCACCGTCCACTTCTTCGCGGATCACTTTCTCTACCTCCGCATTGGTCGAGGTGAGGGTCACTTTGTCTTTCAACTCGAAGGTCGAGAAGATAGAAGCCAACTGACCGTCCGGATCTACCTCATTGTACGACTCGATGAAGAGCGTCACGAAGTCCGCACCGCTGGATTTTTGTTTTTGCTTGGCAAGCGCCAAAGCTGCTTTGTAGTTCGGAGTCTCGTTGTGACCGCTCAGAGCATCCAAGATGTCCGGAACGGAAACCTCCATCGTCACGTTCATACCGCCCTTGAGGTCAAGACCCAAGTTGATCTCTTTCTCACGGCACTCTTTGAGCGTGTAACCAAACCACACTTTCTTTGCTGCAATCGAGTCCAGATAGAGGTACTCTTTTGCATCATCACCGGCTGCATATTCCTTCGCTTTCTTGTCATAATGACTCGTTACCAACGAGAACGACAGATAGAAAGCGCACACAAGTGCAAGGCAGACAGCCATAATTCTAACAAGTCCTTTGTTTTGCATAATTTTTTGTATTTATTATTTATTATATATGCATTGTTTTTCGCGTGTACGCAAGCGCATATTCGCGCACGACACACAAAAAGTGCGCAAAATTACAAAAATTATTTGATATATGCAAGAAAAAAGACAAAAAAACTTGTGTATTTGTAAAAAAAGCAGTAATTTTGCAGCCGAAATTGGAGAATATTATGAGTGAATTGATTGATCATGCTACTTTGAGCGCCATGTATCGCCGCTGGGCATACATGGTTATTGCGATTGTTGCATCGGCGTTTATGTTCACACGTCCGGTGTTCAGTTTTCAGCAAGACAAGGGTATTATTTACGTCCGTAGTTTCTCGATGGATCAGAAGCGCTTCTACGTCACGCAGACGGAGATGAAAACGGGTGCAACGGAGATCACGGCGGTGTCGTCCGTCAAGTGGCTATACTATTGCAACAAAGCGATGCTTTGGGGCAGCATCCTGTGCTTCTTATGCTTCTTCAGCAACCCGGTGCGTCTGGGTATCACCTATGCCGTAGCCGCTATTTCCGGATTCTACTATGTGCTGATGGTCTATTACTCGATGTACCTGTCCGATCTGCATTATGCGACCATATCGCCTAACTACATGGCGATCTTCCCCGGTATCGTATGCGCGATGATGGTGCTGACCGGTAAGAACATTATCCGGGACGGTATCGACCGCACGGACCGCGCCCTCGAGCGATACGATTTCTAAAACAAGCAGGCATACAAAAATCAGGCACCCGATTGGATGCCTGATTTTTATAGCTGTTGGCTATTGGCTATTAGCTATTGGCTCAAAAAGGCTAACGGCTAATAGCTAATGTTTTACAGTTGCGGGCCTGCAGCAACGAGGGCCTTACCTGCTTCGTTCGACGTATATTTGTCGAAGTTCTTGATGAAGCGAGCAGCGAGGTCTTTTGCCTTTGCTTCCCACTCAGCAGCGTTGGCGTAGGTGTCACGCGGATCGAGGATAGCAGGATCTACGCCCGGCAGAGCGGTCGGTACTTCGAAGTTGAAGTACGGGATCTTCTTCGTTGGAGCGCTCAGGATGTCGCCACCGAGGATAGCATCGATGATACCACGGGTGTCGCGGATCGAGATACGCTTGCCGGTACCGTTCCAACCGGTGTTAACGAGGTATGCCTTTGCACCGGATTTCTCCATCTTCTTAACGAGTTCCTCTGCATATTTCGTCGGATGGAGCTCCAAGAATGCCTGACCGAAGCAAGCAGAGAAGGTCGGAGTCGGCTCGGTGATACCACGCTCGGTACCTGCCAACTTAGCCGTGAAACCAGAGAGGAAGTAGTACTTCGTCTGCTCCGGCGTCAGGATCGATACAGGAGGCAGTACGCCGAATGCGTCAGCGCTCAGGAAGATTACGTTCTTTGCAGCAGGACCTGCACTGATCGGGCGAACGATCTTCTCGATATGGTTGATCGGATAACTTACGCGGGTGTTCTCGGTTACGCTCTTGTCAGCGAAATCGATCTTGCCGTTCTCGTCCACAGTAACGTTCTCCAGCAGGGCGTTACGACGGATAGCAGCGTAGATGTCCGGCTCGGACTCTTTGTCCAGGTTGATAACCTTTGCATAGCAACCACCTTCGAAATTGAACACGCCCTGATCGTCCCATCCGTGCTCGTCGTCACCGATAAGCAGACGTTTCGGGTCGGTGGACAGCGTAGTCTTACCGGTACCGGACAGACCGAAGAAGATAGCGGTGTTCTTGCCTTCCATGTCGGTGTTCGCCGAGCAGTGCATCGAAGCGATACCCTTCAACGGCAGGTAATAGTTCATCATCGAGAACATACCTTTCTTCATCTCACCGCCATACCAGGTGTTCAGGATAACCTGCTCACGGCTCGTGGTGTTGAAGGCTACGCAAGTCTCGCTGTTCAGACCGAGCTCTTTGTAGTTCTCCACCTTTGCCAACGAAGCGTTGTAGATCACGAAGTCCGGCTCGAAGTTAGCGAGTTCTTCCTCGCTCGGCTGGATGAACATGTTCTTTACGAAGTGAGCCTGCCAAGCTACCTCAACGATGAAGCGAACGGCCATGCGGGTGTCTTTGTTCGCACCGCAGAAAGCGTCCACAACGTACAGGTCCTTGCCGCTCAGCTCCTTGATAGCGAGCTCTTTAACTTTTGCCCAAACGTCCTCCGACATCGGGTGGTTATCGTTCTTGTAACCCTCGGTGGTCCACCAAACGGTGTCCTTCGAGTTCTCGTCCATGACGATGTATTTGTCTTTCGGCGAACGGCCGGTGTAGATACCGGTCATTACGTTTACGGCGTTCAGCTCGGTGTTCTGACCTTTTGCGTAGCCGGTCAACTCGGGTTTGGTCTCCTCCGCAAAGAGGTACTCGTACGACGGGTTGTGTGCGATAACGGTCGCACCCTTGATACCATACTTGGTAAGATCTAATTCTTTCATAATGATATATTTTGTTTGATATAGTTTGACGTTGTTTGATGTGGTTTGACATTGTTAATTTTCAAACCGGCTACAAAATTACTGCTTTTTTTGCAAATATGCAAGAGTAGCGCTTATTTTTTAAGAATTTTCTTAAAATTGGTACTTTTGCTTATCAAAACAATTTTCTTTTTGAGAAGATAGAGCATCGCGAGCACAAGCAGTACAAGCGGCGAACCGATCGGAGTTGCACCCACCTCACCAACCGCAAGTTCTTCGGATGGGTCCGTATCATTCCACGGATCATATTCTGAACGAGCCCTACGAGGCGAAGAAGTCTCGAAAGGATTGTACGTTTCGGCGGTCGTATAAGAGGTCTTTCCAACCACCGGCGTATAGGTAGAGGTTGATTGGAAACGATAGTCCGCCGGATAGAGATCATTGCTCATCACGGGTTTCGTTCGCCATGCGGACGGTTGCTGCGCAGACTGGTATGTCTGCACAAGCTGGTATGCCTGAACCGGAGACAGTGCGCCTCCGAGCATCAGTAACCAGATCGTTACTATTCCTATGTAAATACGATTGTTTCTACTCATCATCACCTCACTCTCTGTCCGAACATCGTATATACATGTCCGCCACGCAGGATATATACCTGACCGTTGTATATGATTTTCTGTACTTCTTCAGCCTGTAGGGGTTGGGGTTCATGGGTGCCGATACCGGTGGTAACACCCTCTCCGCCGGATTGCGCATCGGGGTTAAAGCCACGACGACGGATATAATAGCGCCGTTGATGGTTCGCCTCCGGTGTCTCGATCTTGATACAGATACCGTCGCAGATAGGACGCTCCGTACCCAAGAGCGCATCGTAGAGCACGAGACTGCCGTCGATATTATTCACGCCGGTGAACCACAGTTCGGTTGTCGGATCGTACGGCAAGGCACTCATGTAGAACGAGACCGGTACGTTCACGATCGAGTCACGCAGATCAATACTCAGACCATAGCCATCATTCATCGCGTAAATATTGAACGGCGTAGTCGGGGTATTGGTCATGTGGAAATTATCGATATTGACGGTAGTCAGCATCGCATCTTCTCCTTGGATGATCGCCTCGTGATAACCCTGACCTAAGATCAGGCGGGAGTTACATCTGGGCGAAACGGGATTGATTGCTGTCACGGTCATGATACCCGGAGTAATTGGTAATTGGTCATTGGTCATTGGTGAACGTTGCGGCGCTTGTGCCAGTTCCTGGTCACCACCGCCTCCACCGCAGGCATAGACCGCCGGCACTTTCTGCTCCACCTCGGTCAGCACGCGATAGGCGTTGAGCACGAGTGTCTTCGAGTTGACAGCAGGTCCGTCACGCAGTTTGACTATCATCGCATGCATCGGCGGCAGGTAACGGTCTTTGTTCGTGATAATGTCTTCCGATCCTCCGGATTCTGCTACCGCTTGGGTCACCGATTGATAGCGACCGTTCGCATTGATATAATCGACCTCCTGCTTGAGGCAGTTATCGGCTACGAAGCCCCAGATGTCGATATAGCCCATAGAGGGGTTACCAAAGACGAACGAGGTGGTCGTTATATCGTCACCCTCTGCCGTAGTATCGTTCGTAATAGTGTATTCCTCGTAATCGGCATGGAAAGCCAGTTTGCCGGCTTCGGTACCATCTCTTGCTACATCGGTACGCAGCGCATTCAAGTTTTGCTCGTAGAGGTCATACATCTTATCACCAAACTTGTTGTAGTAATAATACTTGTCATCGTGTTTGGGCAGACGCACAACGGAGGTCTCGTTTGCCACGTTCGAACGGGCATAAACCGACCAACCCATACCGGCCGGCATCGGCAGCGACAGACCGTTGGTCACTTTCGACCAGTCAGCAGTTGCATTCCGAATGGTATCTTC
This sequence comes from uncultured Bacteroidales bacterium, assembly GCA_902780235.1. GTDB lineage: Bacteria > Bacteroidota > Bacteroidia > Bacteroidales > Paludibacteraceae > Colicola. Next base: position 31,600 of record CACZEL010000015.1, read on the forward strand.
CGTATCTTCACCGTTACCCTTACGGAGGGTCGTGCGGCTGTAGAGTGAAAGCCAGAAGGAGGTATTACCGGTGGTATAATTACGTCCGGCAGCATCGAACTCACCTACCTCCCAAAGCGGTGTCTCGCCGTTGATATCGGCCTGAGCGCGGAAGAGGTCACCGCTGATCATACCCTCTACAGGTGATGCACGGAAAGCCCATTTGTTATACGGCATGCTCATGTCGGCCACAGCGTCATTGTATTCCATACGTTGCTGCTGTCCCATCGCAGCTTCCGGCAGGAAGCGGATAGCGTTACAGGTGTTGTACTGGAAGTTCACTTTCTGAACCGAGTCCTTCCATTCGGTCGGCATCGGCGGTACAACCGGATAAGGCAACCCGTCTTCCATCTTCGGAATCAGGACAGATATACCTGCCATCGGGGCGAAGTGGGTCTCCGTTTCAATCGGATTGTTATACTCGTCGATAGCGATCCAGTTATCGGCGTTATTCCATCCGTTGCTTTGCTCCGATTGCGGCTCCCAACGCAGGTAACTCGGCACAACGGAGAGGATGAACGGCACCGTACCTACGGCACAACCACCCTTGATCGTATCATGGCCTAAGTAATCCTGCAGGTTGATATTGAAGGTATAGCTGTATCCCGGTCGCATATGGTAACTATCGGGGGTCGGAACCAAAAGGATACTATCGCCTTTTGCGTAATACGTTGCTATCTCAGCCGGGTAGGTTTTATCCGGAATAAGGCTCAGCGTATGAATACCTTCGCGGAACTCAGGATCGTTGGTCTCGCGGAGCGTGATTGTTTTGATACCTACGTTAGCTGCAATCGAATCGACACGCAGTTTGAACTCGTCATTTGCCACGGTCTCGGAAAGCAAGACCTCAATCGGCTTTCGCATCTGCGTGGAGTCACGATGGAGGCCGCCGATGATAAGCGGCAAAGCGGCCTTGGTTGTATCCGGGCTAAGTTTGACAAATATCGGCGCCGGGCACACTTCTATATTGGCCTTGGAGAGCGCATCCGTACCTGTTCCTACAATCGGGAAGATGACGAATTTCGCCGTATCACCGGTGGTTACGGTCACGGTCTGCTTGCGTTGATAGAGCGTAAGGAAACCATTATTCACCAGCGAACTGATCATATCATACGCATCGAGCCCCGCTTGCTTAAACTCTTTTCCCTGAGCGTTACGCTTCAGCACGTTCTTATTGATAGACGAGAGGTTCGGGGCGAACTGGTTGACATTCGCGCCTTCCACACGCAGTACATCTCTGAGGACCTTTTTGATATCGCTGTAGTAGTAGCCATACCGTTCCTTACTGGAAGCCTCGGCTGTATCGCCGTAGAGCAACCAGTCGTTGATACACGAACCCTCCAAATCGATCGGCGCCACACTATCGAGGTAGAGCGAACCTTTGACACGGAGGCTGACATTATAGGTCGAGTTGACACACATACCCATCACCTCGGTGTAAGGTTGCTCCATTCCGTTGAGTTCAAGGAGCATCCTGTTGCTCACTTTCAGACGACTCGTCAAACCGCATATACTGCTCAGCAGCATAGATGAATCCGGATACATATGCACCGTGAACTCATCCTCCGGATTCAAGTTGGCCATATGAATCAAGTATTTCACAGGCCTACTCTCACCCTCCAATACCTCATAGACATATCCTTCTCTGAAGATAGCAGTATCCGGTTTGGACGGATTGTCTAAATGCTCTTGATGAATGGTAAACGTTTCCTCAAAGCGATCCAGCAGGTCGTTCATATTGGTAAAGATCGAGTCCGGGTCCGTTGGTTCATAGGTCTTCAACGGGATATATACTTTACCATAGAGCGTATCCGGTTTGAGCGGATCTTTATCTTTACTCTTCAGCGTATCTTCTTCCATGTATCCGTCTTCCATCCGGACGAATCGCGTTTCGCCTGATTTATTCACCCCTTTGACGGTATAAAATATTTTATGACCGTTATAGTCTTCCACTTCGGCATCCCCATCTCCTGTTGATCCGACCATACCTTTATAGTCCACACGCAAGATGACATGAGTATCTTTCGTGTCGCCTTCTTCCTTACAAGCTGTACTTGCCTGATAAGCGATCAACGGCGGTTTGGTAGCGAAGATACAGATATCGTCGATGATGAAGTCGTTTCCATCGAAGTCTGACGCCATATTATAAATACGCACGCGGAAATGCACGTAGTCTCCGCCGCTACCTTCTCGGGTGTGGTTGATCGGGAAAAGGATCTGATACCATTTATCCGAAGGATCCAGATCACCGGTCATGTAGGTCGTGATATCATCCCAAGTCGTGCCGTTGACAGAACCTTGTACGGAAAAGATGAAGTTCGGTTTTGCCACCTCTCTGGTCTGGCTACTCGGGTTTCCTACGTAAGCCGAAAGGAACATTTTCTGTCCCGCGCAGAGGGTCTTGTTGAGCGAGAGGGCAGCTACCTGACCGGACGAGGACATACCATCGCAGTAGATCATATATCCTTTCGAAGCGCCTCCATGCTGCTCCATCTGATACCAGTAGGAGGAATACGGGATACGGTTGATCAACCCGTACTCACCGTGGTTCGGGAAGTCGGTCTCATCGTGACGACGGTTATGCGGCAGATCAGCGGTCTCGGGATAGGTATATCCGTAGGAAGCGTCAGCCCAAGGCAGCGGATGGGGATATACCGTATAGCTGTTACCGGGTTCGTTATAGTCGAAATTCAAGCGCTCCAAGACCTCATACCGCTGCTCAATCTCGTCATTCGTGATGAGCGCACGCGTCTCTTTCTTGGATTTCGTCTCTATCTTCGGTCCGTAAATATTCGGATAGTGATAGCAGATCTTATACCGGCAAATATTGAAGAAATAGTCGCCGACCACAGTAGAGTCTTCACCTGATTTATCAGACAGTGTCTTCCAACTTCGTGCACGCAAGCAGTAATAGACGGTATCGACGTTGTTCTTCACCGGCACTTTGAGGAAGTCATCGCTCTCGGTGATGGAATAGTTGCATATGGTATATTTCTGTGTCTTAGGGTTGTAGGTGTACCATAAGCAATCGGCATCCCAGCCGCCGCACCAGATCATCGTATCCTGACGTACGTCGCTCCATGCCGGAACGGCCTTGTCCCAGTTGTCATCGTGCATGTAGTAACCCAACAACGACTCCGAGAAACCGGTTTTATGCAGATTATTGTAGTTATAGCGTTGCTCGGTAGAGAGCAGCAGTTTGGTACCTGTAGGCGCCATGACCACATGGTCCTCCATGTACTTCTCGCCCGCCAACGGATAGACCTTGTCCTCCAGCCTTTCCCCTGCAACAGGGATGGCGCTCTTGTAATGATCCAGCGTATCTGCCATCTCGGTCCAGGGATGCAACTCAAACACCTCGCGTATCGAGAGGGTCGGTTCTTTGATCTCGAGGATCGTATCGAGCAAGGCGGTATCGACTTGGTTCTTCTGCGAGAGAGACAAAGGCAGGTTGTCATAGTAGTTACTGATATCGACAGCGTAGGTCAATGTCGGCTTGGTTGCCAATCCCAAGTCGGTGATAGGCGGTGCTACGCGGGCGTTCTTAGCCGGCGGATCTTTCTTCGATCCTTCATTGCCGTAGTCTTTCGAGCGATAATGGAAGACCGTCCAGCGACCCATGGTAATCGGAGGGCGCTTGCCTTCCTCAGGATTCTCCGGATTGATCAAAACTGAATCACGTTCACCAATGATACGGTAAGGGTAATTATATTTACCTACATTTCGAGGCGGGACGCGCCATAAGGAATCCGGTATATCTGAATCCGAGACAGTATCGCCCTTCACGTCTAATCCTTCGCGGTACCAACGCCACCAGCCGTAGAAATTTCGCTCACGAACCGGCAATTCCACATCTTGGTCCGGATAGTAATAGAGGATGCGCTTATTCTGATGCACCTGTTGCAAACCATCTGCACCAATCGGATCGCCCGATGCACCGGAGGAGTGAATCAGCTGCTGGTTCGTGGTATAATCGAAATGGCTGGCTTGCGAGATCGTCAGACGATAGGTCACAATATTCATCTGATCCTCCTCTAAGGTGATGACATATACCAAATAGAGGTCCACCGAACGCGGCGAACGAACGCCGTTAGACAAACATTGTACCGTGATCGTACTGTCGCCTTTCGCTTTGATCTTACACCACGTAGGCGTATTACCGTATTCATCCATCAAACGAATCTCAGCCAAGTCCTTGTTATTAAGGTGCATACCGATGATGCTATCGGCGGTAGCGCTTCCTTTCTTCTTGATGTCGTGCGTCACGTTGGAGGAGGTAGAACTGATCACCGAAATCACTTCATCCTCCGTACTCAGCAAATGGGTACCCTTATGACGAATCGTTTGGAATTGCAGCAAGACTGTATCGTTGACTCCTTTTGTAATGGTGGCAGGGAAAGAATGGTTATACCATTCATTGATTTCCATGCATATAAGCGAGTCAAAGGGTGCCTCGTGATAGGTCTTACGCACCAAAGGTATCTTCAAGTTTCCATCTTCAATGCGCGTGAATGCGCTCCAATCGCCTTTGAAGCGATACTCCGGTGCCCCCGTATTCAGACCGAGCGTCACACGCAAGGTATCTACTATGTCGATATACTTGTCTGCTCCACCATACGTCACATTCAGCGGACTCGCATCGGTAGGCGTGATAGTCGAGGTAAAGCCGCTATTGGAGAATGTATATCCTCTATCCACATTCGTACGCTTATCGTGTATCGTATCGATCGTACAGATTGTTCTCCACCGATATCCGGAAGCGGTACTGGTCAGGTCATTATAAGAGGTTCGCGTCTCGCGTCCGAAATACGTGAGTTTGTTATTCAACAGCATGGAGTACTCGCAGTATCCTTGGTAGGCTGTTGTAACCGTCACCTTAGCCGAAGCGTTATATCCGAGCGTGACGAGGTCACGGCTGGGGTACGTACCATTATTGAGCAAGTTATACTCCAGCAGCGGGTACGCCCACGAGAAAGTGTCCGCCTCCAATTCATTTGTCGTCAGTACCAGTGCCGAACCGTTGAACTTCAGCCATTTATCCGGTCCGTACTTGAGTTTCACCTGTTCCTCGTAGTTCGCGTTGGTGTTCGCATAGACATCTGTAAACACATACGTCAGGGTACTCGTGGTGTCACCAACAGCAGGTGTGGTGCCGCTATTTATGTTGAAATGAAGCGTATCGCTTGCCGTTAATCCGATCCGGAGTGTGAGTTGCTGAGCTGCTTGATTGACATAGGAGAAATGCCACGGTGTGATGTATCCTTCATCGCGGTTCGTCTTGTCTTTAGCTCCTTTGATCAACTGGTTTCCACCCACGCGTTTGTAGAGCGTGTTACCTTTTTGGGTATATTGACGGAAGATAAGACTGTCTTGGGTCGTCCCCTTTCCGGCCATAATGAAATAGCGCTGACCGTCATGCATCACCGACCAAATCAACTCATCTCCCTCCAGAGGTGCTTGAATCAACGGTACACGTACGTCGCAGTCGTAATTGACGCCGTTATATTGGTATCTCGAAACCACCAAGGTATCGTAGTTGATACCGGAGGTGTTTTCATCAATCACATCCAACGTAACGTGACTACCAGAGGTAAGACCGACATTGACTTTAACAAAATGTTTTACTCTCAAATCACAATATCCCGGCAGCATACCTAACTGCGTTGTCAGGGTATCAATAGATATGGTATCTTCGCGTACAAACGCGCCCTGCGCGTCCAATAAGTCGCGAACATGTTCGCGGGTGAGGATGAAGTTGATGTTGTCTTTCTGACCTACCAACGCACCGAAACCGTAACTCTCTTTTTCCGGTTTGAGCACCATACGCGTCTGCTCCTCACCATAGTGATAGGTCTTGGTCTTGACAATGATATCGCGGTGACGCGACAAACCGTCGGCACTAACCGTCAAACCGTCATCTTCGCCTTGTTTCTTCCAGCGACCGTAGTATTTCTTGATCTTACTGATACGACCTTGACTAAGGGTGATACAGAAGGTATCGAGGATATCGATATAGTTACCGCTTGCATCCTTCACGTTCAGCGGAGGGTTGAGACCTCTTGTGACTGTATGATGCCAGTAATGATCGGTCGTTGAATAAGCCACGCGATCCTCTGCGGCTACCGATGTCACACGGCTATCCGGGATCCATTCAAAGATCTGCGTCACACGGAAGTCCTGAGACAGATAGAGGTTATTCGGGTCACTGATGATCTTATCGCGGTTAGGGTGGAAATAGACCGTATCACCATCTACGACCATTACCGCCAACAGCTGCTTACCGATTAACGCCGACCAAATATCCTCTGTGGTCTTTTCTCCCTCATGGAAATCGAAGGTGATTGTATCGCTCCATGCATATGCCGTATCCGGCAGGATGATATAGTGCTCATCCGCTACCGAAATAGCCGATAGTTGGAAATCGGTAGCTGATGCCGAATCGGCTTGTCCATTAAACTGATTATTTACAGGGTCGTATATGACATAGGGCTCTGCGAAATTAGTACGTTTCTTGAGAATCAGCGAGTCCGGTTTGTTCTCCGGATCATATTCCTCCACAAATCGTTCGGATCTGATTTTAGCACTTGGTATATACGGCTGCTTAAAGGTTGGCCAGCTGGTCTCTGCTTTGCTGGTCGTCGTGAACAGACCCGCCCAGGTGTTGTTTGCCAAAATGACATTCGGATCCTTATAGTACAAACCGATGTACTCATCCTTTGACGGGTGGAAGTTCTCATAGAATGTGAGGGAGTCCACCAAACCCTTCATCGTGTAGCTTCGCGGGTCAAGTACGTGCTCTTCGTAATACAAACTATCTGTAACTCCGTCGTCTAGTTTCTTGATCTCATTGATCGGACACCGCACTTCATAGGTAGTGAGGTAGTTTGGGTCCAAGTTTTGCGCATTCTCCATACCTTGCCAAGTATTGACCCAACTGTCGAAATGGCGAGCTCGAGCAAAACGGAAACCGGTACCCATACCGGGATGTGTAAGGAAGTATCGCTTGCCGTCCTGCAAGAAGGATATTGCGATCTGCAAGGTACCATCGTAAGTAGCTTGGGCATAGAGTTTTACTTCTCCTTTTTGGGAGAAGGTAAACTTATCGCCTATCTGATATCGCGTCCCCTTACCATCTTTTTGCGTATCCCATCCGAGGAAGGTATATCCGGGTTTGATACGCGGCGCCAGAAGCGTTACATAACTTGAGTCTTTTAAGGGGTATTGGAGCGGCATCTCCAAACCCACTAATCCGTTGTTGTCATAGCGAATCCATTTCAGGGTATCCGCTAAGATAAACACCATGTGTCCGTTCGAGTCGGTACTATTGGTTGTAATCTGTGCATAACCGGACTGACCTGCCGGAGTCAGCTTGTCGTGATCCTTTACCGGCACATCCGATCCGAATACGTCAATACTCCATCCTGCCACATCCGCTCCCGGGTCAGTCTCGCTAAAACTCGAGCCCGTCATCAGCGTGGCTTTGATAGTCTTTCCTACCCATTCCTCGTCAATCGTCCACATCTCTTCTGTTATCCAGGTACCATCACCGTTATCATGCATGCTGACGTTTTTACCGGAACTAACCTTCAGGAAATAGCCCGCCGGTTCGAACTTGATGCCTAAGTTATCTGCTGTCTCACTGGTATCTACGACCATCTTTCCGAACGCGCCAGCAGGAGCTTTGAGCGTCGGCAGATCCAACAACGGCAAATTGCGGATTTTCTCAAAAGCCGACTTGGCGGTAGAAGAGCCCAAAGGCTCAGAAGGTGTCGCGCCTCTACCATTACAATATTCGTTGTTATAGCCCACATAGTAGTACGTACTGTCCGGGACGGGCACACGCATCAGATCCGTCTGGTAGTACTTCGTGTCGCCTATACGGCTCATACAGGTCATACGGTCTATCGTATAGATCTTCTTAGCCGCAGTACTATCGGATGACCGCTGCGGGTTGTTTTCGTTCATACGGTAGCGCTTATAATCCTGCTCGTCGGTCGCAAAGAAATAACTGCTGCAACTGTTAATAGGATCATCCAAGAGATAGAGACGGAAGATCGTACGAGGGGTCTTATCGTGTTTAGAATCCGCATAAGCATAAGCCGCTTTACCTTTTACTATATCACCTGCGCCCGAAGTTAATTTCCACGTTGATAGCGTTGTATTAAAGGTCACCAAGCCGGCATTGGTATAGGATTGCGGGCTGTTGGCTTTCGGGATTTGTAACATATAGACTTCGCGGTAGGTCATACCTAAGAAACCCGTTCCCATCCTTCCGTTGAAAGGTGCTTTGAAAGGTGGTTCGCCTCGCCCCAACGTACCCTCCGGGTCAAAAGAAGAGAGACCGGCACGACCTGCTACCGTAGGCACACCGCGTTCGGTAGGAATAACGAACACAACATCACAGGCTTCACCATCGGTGTAACTACTCGTCAGGTTACCCAGGAACTTAAATTTATCGTTCGTTTTCAGGGTCTTACCGTCGTTCCAAATCGTATAAGCGATACCGCCCAGCGCTTTGTTACCGCGATCCAACGGCGCACCCACCAACCATTCGTTCACCTCAGTCACTTCCGTGGCAGGGAGCAGTTTCATATACGTTCCCGCCGGATAGTTGTAATAACCGCCCGTATAGCGGGTATAGTTACTAACGAAGAGCTCCTCACCGTCTTCTTCTTTGCCGTTACCGTTCTTATCCACCCATACGGACAGCAGGAAGTGCTCACCCTGCTCCAGGTTCACTACCAAACCGGCATCCGTTGGCGTCCATCCGACGGCCAAAAGACGCGTCGAAGCCAACAGAAATATGCACGCCAAAAACGCACGTTCAATATATAGCATTCGTTTCATCACGGGCTTTACATATGTAAAAATTCCTGCAAAGATACTGCTTTTTATTGAACTGTGCAAATTTATCTTAATAAAATTAAGAAAAAAGTGTATTTTTTTAACTAAAGTTTACAAATCTACAGTCCAAGTTTCTTGCGAATGTCCTTTGGAATGGCATTCTTATGCACGAGGATATCGTTCGTTTTGTACTGCATATAGGCTTCGCTGACGTACCAGATGCCTTTGTAATCGGAGCGCATCGTCCCCCATGAGTTTTTGATCATGTAATAGCGTTTGCCGTTCTGGTCGTGTGCCGTTCCGAAGATCTGCATCCCGTGGTCGTCGGTGTTCTCCCAGTTGTCGAACGCGTCCTGTCGCATCTGCTGCGTGATGGTCTTCTCCGGAAGCGGTTTTTTGGTCAACTCTTCCTTCTTCTTGTCGTTACTCATCCCTACCCATTTGGCCATGTCGCTACCGGTGATATCGGCTCCGTGATCATCGTCCGGCACGACACCAATACCCTTACGGGTAAAACCGATCTCGGACACGTCTGCTGCCCATGCGAGCGTGTATCCGTTGGCAAGCGCATTGTCGATGATACGCATCATGTCCTCCATCGGCACGTTGTACATCTGATCCATGCGCCAGTTGTCCGGTACTTCAAGGGCAAATTTCTCATAGAACGGATGATGGGTATAACTTGTGATGGAGACGTAGTCTTCTTCCCTCAAACCGAGGTAGTCCACGAAGGACTTCGGCGTGTATTTTTTTCCGTTGAAATCGAAGGTTTCCGGACATTTACCCAGATAGGTATCATAGATCGCCTGCAGTCCTTCGCGCCATACGGGACTGATCTTCTTCAGTCCGGTGAGACCCTTCAGATAGCCGCTTGCTACCTTATCTAACTCCGCGTGCACGGGAAGGGTGTCGTTCGCCGTCCAGCCGTACCGGATACCCGGCATCACATCGCGCGGAACAAGGCCGTAATGGGACATGCAGTAGATCACGTCGTACGCACTGCCGCCGGGCGCGAAATGGGGCTCGTTATACAGCCGTACGCAATACGTCGCGCGATCGATCATCGTCTTGCTCACTACATACATCGGGCTCAGATCCAAGGTGATACCTTTCGTACGCAAGACCTCCGACTCGAGGAAGCCGAGGGTAGAGAACGCCCAGCAGGTCGAACTGCGGTTCTGATCCTTGACCGGCGTGATAGCGATACTGTCGATCGTCGTGAACTGAAATCCTTCGATGCTGTCTTTCTGCGCAGCGGTCGTATCCGCCTTTACCTCATTTTGTCCCATGGCCGTCACACTCATCGCCGCCATGATCGCGATAGTAAGTAGTTTTTTCATAAAGCAATGTATTTTGACTGCAAAAGTACTGCAAAAAAATGAAATATGCAAGTAATTCCGAGGGCACTGAAAAACTTTTTTTAAGAAATTGCACATTTTGTAAGCAAAAACTTGCATATGTGCAATTTTTTTTGTATCTTTGTAGCGTAATTAGAAA
>CACZEL010000016.1 GCA_902780235.1 uncultured Bacteroidales bacterium
ACAATGTTGTTTTAAAAATTAAACAAAAATGCAAAATATTATTGTCGGGATACAATCCCGACGAAATGGACGAAGAATCTTTCTAGTATTCACAATGGCGGGACATGTCGTACTCCATCGGGTTGTATTGTAGAAGGATATGCTGCTTCGTGACCTCGAGGATCTCGGCTGACGTCATCTTATCGAGGCGACCCGCCATCCGCAGGGATCGCTGGACGGCATCGTAACGGCGATGCTCTGAGATAGAGAGACAGACGAGGTTATCAAACCTGTTGTCGGTAACTATTCCATTCAGGTGATGGATCTGATGACCGGGAGGGATGGGTTTGCCGGACCACGCGAGATAGACGGCATGGGAGACGAGGATTTGCTCATCCGTGTTCCATGGATGCTTAAACTGCAGATACCGTTGTTTACGTTTGGCATTAGATCGAATTTTACAGTTCTCGCATGTGGTGGGAATGGCATTCTGCAGATAAGCATCGGATCTTTAGTGCAGCGACGTTGCTACAGCTCAAATCCGATGCAAAGGTAGGTATAAAAAAAGCACCCCTGAAGAGGAGTGCAAAAACTCTACGTATTCTACGAAAACTCTACGTTTTCTCTACCAATTTACTACGTGCAGTGCAAAATTTCTTCGTCTAATTATTCATTCGTGCTCTGCAAAAATCGTTGGGAGCGAGGTCATATTTAGACTGAAAATTATTAAAGACGATGGCTCTTTTTGCGTCTGAAGCATACTGACGGATATTGATGCACCCTATATGATCCAAACGATATAAACCTCGGCAGTACTCGATCTTGGTAGTAGATTGTTTCAACTCGGCATCAAGCCGTTCACGGATATTCTCCTCGGAGAAACGCGTAGAGACACAGAAGAAATCCGGCGGGATGGTAGATGAGATGTCGGAATTACATTCCGACGCAACAGAAGAAGAGGCAACATTCGGCTCAATATCTTCTACTAAATAATGTGTGTCTCCATGGAAATGGAATAGACTTTGGGGTGCCCAAATTAAAGTTTTAACATATACTGACATATTCAATAATTTTATAAAATGGGCACAAAGGTACTGCTTTTTTTTGACATACGCAATAGCTAACAAGCAGATCTTAAGCGATTTAAACAATAACGCAGCCCGTATGGACTGCGTTAAAAAAACGTAATTTTTTTGATTTTTTATTTGCTACTTTTCCGTCTATTGCATTCGCGGCAGAGCATTTGGCAGTTGGAGGCGATAGTGCGGCCGCCTTTGACCCAAGGCGTGATGTGGTCGGCTTCCATGACTTCGATGTCAAAAGGCTTGCCGCAGATAGCACACTTGCCACCTTGCCGCTCATAAACCTCACGACGAGTGTTGGCATCAAAAGTACGAATACCGAGGTGGTGAATGTCGCCATCGAGAATATAGGCAAAGATACCGGATTTCTTCTGCACGTCGGAGTCTGCCATCAGTTTTGCCATTTGTTCGCCGATAGCGGTTGCAGTGAGTTTGGTGTCTTTGTGTTTGTTATACAGCAAGCCCCATTCTACGCCTTTCATCTCTTTCTTGTACTTGCGCCCGAAGAGTTTGTCTACCCAATGAATGACATCTTGGAAATACTGCCATAACTCATCAGCATCGGTGTCATGCTGATGATCCGCCATGTACTGACGAAGCGACTTGCCTTGTGCGTCACCGATCCATTGTAGCGCGGTCTCAAAATAGTCCTGCCGAATAGGCGAACCGGACATAAAATCCGAGGCGATACGATATGCCACACAGCCCGTCTTGGAGAAGCGGCGTTTGGCTTGCGTCGTCCACGAACCGGCATAGATAGCGTTCAAAATCTCTTGGTCGGTCAACTTTTCACCCGCTATATTGATACGCTGAAACCATTTGATTTTCTCCTCGTCGGTGCCCTCGCATATATAGACTTGGAGTTTATAGTCGAGAATACGATTTTGCTGCTCTTGGGTCATGTTATTGAAGCCGAGCAAATTGCCGTCAAACTCCATCATATATTCGCCGGCAATGAACGAACAAATAGAGATCGTGCGCTGCTGACCATCCAATACCTCGAAGTCGATACCATCTGCGCCGTCAGTCTTTACCCAATACATGACGTTGAGCGGAAAATTCTGCCAAACGGTATCCATGACGGCGTTGCGTTTCTTCTCGTCATAGACGAACTCGCGCTGATATTTCGGACGAATGTTCAGGCGTCCGCCGTAGCCGACGATGCCTTCTTCTTGAATACTCAAATCATTGTACCCTGCGCACAACTCCCGCACGCGTACTTCATGTAAATCTATCTTCATGGCTTTTGTGGTTTTTTGTTGCGTATTAAAATACGAGTATAAGGAACAGTAACTTCCCCGTTAATCATCATATACAAATCTCCATCTACTGCTCCTCGTTTTTGCACCTCTTTCCTATATTTCTTATGTTCCGGTTTATAAGGACGAACGCCGCACTCTAAACCTGAATTAGAAATACCTAAACCTATTATCTCAAATTGTTCAGGATTATACTTGTCTAAAAAGGTTAGAGGGATGCCCATCACTCCGTTGTAATCAGCTGGAATATCGTTATAGGCATTAACATTTATTCCATCATAGTTTTCATATGTAGGATATTCCTCTGGCGAATAATGCTTGTATAAAATCAGGTCCTCATTATGCTTAGCAACTGGTAAATTTGTCAGCCAACAAGACGTAGAAACACGGGCTATCTTTTTGCCATTTTCCATATGGTGGAATTTTTCCCAATTATCCGGAACTTGAAAGAACATACCCACATTGAAATTAGTATAACCTGTACGGATTTTATCTTGTTGGAACATTTTGAATGTTTCTCGATAAGCTAAAGCATTTATATTACCAATTAGCAAGAATAATTTGCCATATTTATCTAATAAAGCAAGGTACTCACGGAATAACGAGAAGGGTGGATTTGTAACTACAATATCGGCTTCTTTGAGTAATTCGATACATTCGGGACTATCAAAAGAGCCGTTCCCTTTGAGAAGAGACAGCGCGTTTTTGTCATTTTGGATGAGCCACTGAACATCAGCCATATTTACTGCGCCATCATTATTGTAGTCAGCTACTTCTGTAATTTCGACTTTGTAGGCTATCTTTTTAGGCTCGGTTTCTTCTATTTCGAACAACAAAGGTAACTCATCTCCGGCAATAGGTGAGCCATCATAACAAGTTGCTATGAGTTTCTTCAATCCTAATTGGTTGAAATTGAGGGCAAAGTACTTAAAGAAGTTGCTTTCGTATGGATCATCACAGTTACATAGCACTACTTTGTCTTTAAAGTACTGCTTGTAATACTTGAGTTCTTTCGCTATGTCATCCAATTTGGTATAGAACTCATCCTTTTTGGCTTCCTTTGCAGAGTTTAATGTTGCATGTGCCATAGATTGATAGTCGTTTGTGCATAACTATCAATCCGAATGATAAGAAAATGTGAGTTTCTTATCATGTCTAACCAAGGCACCACTGCAATAGGACCTTACTCATACACCTCTAAGAAACCCACAATATTGTGAGCATCTATTATTGAGGTATAGAGTAATCCTATACAGTTACCCCTTCTTATTATTTCTGAGTCTTATCCTAAAAACGATTTGCAGTGGTTTCGGTTGACACGAAATAATAGATATGCTATTAATAATTCAATTGGTGCTCACTTGCACCTGTCACCCTATTTAACGTCTTGGGCAGGTGACGATATGTTTTTATTTAATTATCTCCCAATGACCGCCTTTGTCTCCATTGACACGACGGATAATGCCCTTCTTCTGCAGGTTAGATGTGTGTTTCTCTACATTTCGTTCAGTAGTTTGCACTTCTACAGCTATTTCAGGAATTGTAATTTGGGGATTAGCCTTCATCAAGTCAACAATCTTTCTCGCTGTGGTTCCAATGCGTTTCCCCGAACTTTTTCCCCGAACTTTTTCCCCGAACTTTTTCCCCGAACTTTCCGTAACAGGGTTCCCATCCTGTCCGATATTCATATCCTTAGGCAGAGCCAACTTAACGATATATACATCTTCATCATCAATGATGGGATCCTTGCCGGTATAAAGCGGCGCATAGTGGTAGAGATTCCGAATACCCGTTCCAAGATGCTCTCCAATACCGATTTGTATTAAGAAATTGGCGATATGCGGATTCTTCGGATGGCGTTCGTAGTTCTCCAAAGTCACCGGTCCAGCCTTGAGCGGACGGTTTGCATTCTTGGCTAAGATACCCTCACGCGTGATGTCGAAAATAGTCTCGTAGGGATTCAGATACTCGCGGTGCGCTATCATGTTCGCAAAGATCTCGCGGAACACCTTATCGCGCAACGACACACGCACGTCTCCTTCCATATAGAAGGGATCCGGCAAATGCTTTTCGGTAAAGCCCAACAATTCAAAATAACTATCGATGATATTGCCGAATAATTGCAGCCGGTCATCGTACCGATCGACGTTTCTCACTCGAAGAACGGCATCAATACGATAATAGGGCAAAGCACTCTGAATGACCTCTTGTTTACCGAATAGCATTAAGGCACCGAGCGTAAGACCTTCCTGATTGGTGGCAGGGTCGCGACGATAGAGGTTCGCCTGCTTGAGCATCTCCATCAGAGACAGATTCAGCCAAGGATAATTATTGCGCACGAAACTCATCCGGTTGCGAGCGATCTCAATAGTCTCTTCCCGCAAGTCCTCAACACGCAGATAAGGATAAACCCGATCTTCCGTATGCTCGGAACTCTTTCGAAGATAAAGCATGCTGATTTGAGCATCCGTGCGAAGCTCATAATCGCCATCCACGCTGCGGTCGTAGTATTTGTTTTTGTAGCGGTGCGCCTGACTGCTGGAAGGCACTTGCACAACGATGACTTGCGTCTTGCTGCCGGTTAAGGTGTCATCAAACTCGACGATCTCCGGTTGCAACAAAAATGACGGTTTGAGCATCTCAGCATTATTGCTGATGTTGGCAATGTTCTTGCACATCTGGTCTATAGCACGCGGATTGACACCATCGGTAATACTGCCGTCATCGTGCGCACCTAAAACAATCAAACCTCCGTCACGGTTGAGAAACGCACAAACGGTCTCGAACAAGTTGCCGGGCAACTCGCTCCACGCTTCTTTATACTCAAGGGTACGTTTCTCGCGCTGTTGGGTGATTCGTTTTAGTTCTTCGTATGTCATGTTTTTCAAAATGCGCTGCAAAGGTACTGCTTTTTTACGACATACGCAAGAGAAAGGAAGAAAAAATTTTCGCGCGCCCACCTCCCGCCGCAGAAGATACCCCCTAAAAACAAAAAACCGTTTCCTCACGTCATCGAAGATGATGTAATTGCCCCTCTTAGGCGGATGCCGCTTCTAAGCTCTGCGGTATTAAGTAAAATCCTTATATTCTCGGGCGGAAATTAACCAAAATTTGCAATTTTCGCCCGAGAATATTTGCATATGTCATTTTTTTGTTGTACCTTTGCAGCCGCAAAGGTTTTTGGAAATAAAAATTAACCGAATCAATATATGAAAGAGTACAATTTGACAGCTAAGATGCGTGCCTATCAGTGGGACGAATTGACAGACGAACAGCGTAAGGTAGTAGAAGTAGCGAAAGAGCAGATCGAGCGCAGTTATTGTCCGTACAGCGGATTTCATGTAGGAGCAGGCGCGCTATTGGCGAACGGAGAGATCGTAAGGGGTTGTAACCAAGAGAATGCCGCTTATCCGAGTGGGCTTTGTGCGGAGCGCGTGGCGCTTTTTGCTGCCGGCGCACAATATCCCGACCAGCCGGTGAAGAAGTTGGCGATCGCTTGTTTCACGGGCGGTCATTTCACCAAAGAGCCGGGGTCGCCTTGCGGTTCCTGCCGTCAGGTGATGCTTGAGACTGAGCACCGTTATCCGGACACAAAAATGGAGGTGCTGCTGTATGGCGAAGACGCAACTTACGTCTTTGAGTCCGCAGCCGACCTGCTGCCGTTGATCTTTGTAAAAGAGAATTTGAAGGGATAGGTGAAAAGTGAAAAGTGAAAAGTGAAAGGTGAAAGGTGAAAGGGGATGGCTAAAGTAGTAAAGAGAATAGACATTTATTTGCTCCGGAATTTTCTGGGGCTGTTTTTGGCTACGTTCTTTATTGCGATCTTTATATTGCTGATGCAGTTCATGTGGATGCACGTGAACGATCTGGTAGGAAAAGGTATCAGCATCGGCGTACTGGCGGAGTTCTTCATCTATGCCGCTGCATCAGTCGTGCCTTTGGCCTTGCCCTTGGCGATCTTGCTCAGTTCGCTCATCTCGTTCGGAAACCTTGCGGAGAAATTCGAGTTGACGGCGATGAAAGCGGCGGGTATATCGCTGTTCCGCATCATGCGGCCGTTGGCGTTCTTTGTGATGATGCTGAGCGTGGGTGCGTTCTTTTTCAGCAATAATATCCTGCCCAAGTCGCAAACCAAACTGTGGGCGCTCATTTTCTCGCTCAGGCAGAAGAGCCCGGAGTTGCAGATCCCCGTGGGTGAGTTCTACGACGAGATCAGCGGCTACCAGATCTACGTGCGGGACAAGACGCCGCGCGGAGAGTTGCTGAACGTGATGATCTACGACTACTCGATGGGTTTTGAGAACGCCAAAGTGATGGTCGCCGATACGGGTCGTCTGGCAGCGAGTGCGGACAAACGCTATCTGACGCTGGATCTGATCAACGGCGAGTCGTTTGAGAACCTGAACAAGCAGCAGCAGAAAGCGACGGGTACGACCAAGAGTATCCCGTATCGTCGCGAGACCTTCAGCCACAAGCGGATCATCATTGATTTTGCGACGGACTTCAACCGGTACGACGAGTCGATCTTGGAGGATCAGCATGTGAGCAAGAACGTGGTGCAGTTGACGCATTCGATCGATTCGGTGCGTCAGGAGTCACGCGAACGATGCGCCGACCAGAGCGACCGAATGATCCATGAGCGCTATTTCGGGCGGGATAACCGACATGATGCGGTGATCCTGCCGGAACATGTGACGGCTGAAGAGCGGGCACATTATAACATCGATTCGCTCTGGGCATCGATGACCGTGGTGCAGCATCGTCAGGCATTGACCTTGGCTCAGGAGCGGGCACGTAACTACCGCGATCAGATCGAATACAACGCCATCCTGTTGGAGGACACCGACCGCTATATCCGCAAGCACGAGATCGAACTATATCGAAAATTCACCTTGGCTTTTGCTTGCCTTGTGTTCTTCTTTATCGGTGCGCCGCTTGGCGCCATCATCCGTAAGGGTGGTTTGGGTGCTCCGGTCGTGATCTCGGTGATCTTGTTTATTATTTATTATATCATCGATAATACGGGCTATAAGATGGCGCGTGAAGCGATTTGGCCGTGTTGGACGGGTATGTGGCTCAGTTCGTTCGTACTGCTGCCAGTAGGCATTTTCCTGACGTATAAGGCCGCGACGGACTCGCCGCTCTTTAACCCCGAAGCATGGGTGATCGGTTGGAAACGATTTGTTTCCAACGTTAAACAGTCAAAATGGTTTCACTATGTGAAACGTTAAACAGTTATGAAAATCAACACAATAGAAGAAGCATTGGCTGATTTCCGCGAAGGGAGATTCGTCATTGTCGTGGATGATGAGGATCGCGAGAATGAAGGCGATTTCATCATTGCGGCGGAAAAGATCACGCCGGAGAAAGTCAATTTTATGTTACAGCACGGTCGCGGCGTCCTGTGCTGCCCGATCACAGAGCAGCGTTGTGCCGAGTTGGACTTGATGCATCAGGTGGCAAACAACACATCGATGCTGGGTACGCCGTTCACGGTGACGGTCGATAAACTCGAAGGCTGCACGACCGGTGTCTCGGCGGCTGACCGTGCCGCTACCATTCGCGCCTTGGCAGATCCCAACTCCAAGCCCGAGACCTTCGGTCGTCCCGGACATATCAACCCGCTCTATGCGAAGGCAGGTGGAGTACTGCAACGCGCAGGTCATACGGAAGCCGGTGTCGATCTGGCACGTTTGGCGGGACTGCATCCGGCAGCAGCGCTGATCGAGATCATGAACGAAGACGGCACGATGGCGCGCATGCCGCAGTTGCAAGAAGTAGCGAAGCAGTTCGACCTCAAGATCATCACGATCAAGGATTTAATCGCCTATCGCTTGGAGAAAGAAAGTCTTTCAGGCGAAGCCGGTCTTTCAGCGAAGCGGTCTAACAGTGCCAACGGTCTAACAGGCGAAGCCGGTCTTATAGAAAAAGGCGAGACAGTCTTTCTGCCTACGCAGAACGGCGAGTTTATGTTGACACCTTTCCGTGACCTGACGACAGGTCTGGAGCATGTGGTGCTGACCAAGGGTGAGTGGAAAGAAGACGAGCCCGTGCTTTGTCGGGTGCATTCGAGTTGTATGACCGGCGACGTGTTCGGCTCGATGCGTTGCGAATGCGGTGAGCAGTTAACCAAAGCGATGCAGATGATCGAAGCCGAAGGACGCGGCATCATCGTCTATATGAATCAGGAAGGACGCGGCATAGGCCTTATGAATAAGATACGCGCGTATAAGTTACAGGAAGAAGGGGATGACACGGTTGAAGCGAACGTGCATCTCGGTTTTCGTCCCGACGAGCGCGATTATGGGGTAGGCGCACAGATCTTACGGGAGATGGGAGCGCATAAACTGCGCTTGATGACCAATAATCCAGTCAAACGTGTCGGACTGGAGAGTTACGGCATCGAAATCGTTGAGAATGTGCCGATTGAGATACAGCCGAACCGCTGGAACGAACGTTATATGCGCACCAAAAAGGACAAAATGCATCACGATCTGAAGCTCGTTTAAGGACTTTGGCACGGTTTTTGATTCTTTCGTAGTAACGTAATAACGTAATTACGTAATAACGAAAATTTTAAATTTTACGATTATGAAACGATTAACTACACTTCTGATGACAATGATGCTGATGAGCACCATGTTATGGGCAGACGAGACGATCACGGTTTCTGCCAACAGTTCCGACATCTCCGAAGGACTCGATCTGAAGGTTGTAGCTAAGCTATTTGCGGAGGCTAAGAACCTTGAGGAGTTCGAGACGATGCTCAACAACCCTGACAGTGCGTTCTGTAACCTTGATCTCAACGGCGACGGACAAGTGGATTACTTACGCGTCGTAGAGACCGGCGAAGGAAACAAACGACTCATCGTTCTGCAAGCTATCCTTGCCAAAGATATCTATCAGGATGTTGCATCGATCTATGTAGAGAAAGATGAATCGACCAACGAGGTCAGCGTTCAGGTGATAGGCGACGAGTACGTCTATGGTACGAACTACATCATCGAACCGGTATATGTCTATAGACCCGTTATCTACGATTGGTTCTGGTGCGACGCGTGGTACGCTTGGCATAGTCCTTGGTACTGGGGGTATTACCCGGGTTGGTGGTACGTACACAGCTGCTGGGCACATGACTGGTACTGGCATCACTGCTACGCTTTCCATCACCATCACCACTACTGCTCTTTCCGTCCGGGACATCACATTCATCACGGCTATCACGACATGCATCGTCACGTGAGTCATCGCGACTACGCAGTAGCTCATCCGGAGCGTTCGTTCGAGCGCCGCAATGCAGGCATGGTGAACGCTCGTGAGATCCGCGGTACCAGCAGCGTACGAGGCACAGCCGTTCGTTCGGCAGCCGCCGCAGGTGGTAGCAGCCGCGTATCCGCAGCATCCGGGACGCAGAACCTGAATAGTAATCGCACTTTTGGTAGTACCACTACCGCTGCCACACGCAGCACGGGTTCTTCGACCCGCGGCACAAGCAGCAGCGTAGCCCGTACACCGAGTACGAACAGTTCAAGCGCTACTACGACTCGTACGTCCAGTTCCTCTGCAACAACGCGTAGCACGGGTTCATCAACTCGAAGCACGAGCAGCAGCGTAGCCAGAACGCCGAGTACAAGCAGTTCGAGTGCTTCTACGACTCGCACGTCCAGTTCCTCTGCAACCACGCGCAGCACGGGTTCGTCAACCCGCAGCACGAGCAGTAGCGTAGCGAGAACGCCGAGCACGACGACACACACGTCGAGTGGAACGAGTTCTTCCAGAACGTCGAGTTCGTCCAGCCGAAGCGGCAGTTATAGCGGAAGTAGCGGAAGTAGCCGAGGTGGCAGTTATGGAGGCAGTTACGGCGGAAGTAGCCGAAGTGGAGGAAGCAGTTCCTCCGGCGGCAGCCGCGCTCCCTCAGGAGGCGGCAGCCGTGGAGGCGGAGGATCAGTGCGCCGATAAACAGAAAAGGATGGTCATCGAACCATCCTTTTTTTGCTGTTAGCTATTAGCTGTTGGCTTTTAATGAGCGGCCAGCATATTCGCCGGATCAAGGAGTTGATCTAACTGGTCTTTGCTCAGCAGCCCGTGTTCCAAGACGAGGTTATAAACGCTCTTGCCGGTCTCAAGGGCTTCCTTGGCGATCTTCGTCGAAGCCTTGTAACCGATAACCGGGTTGAGGGCGGTGACGATACCGATAGAGTGCTTGACGGTCTCGAGGTTGTGCTCGCGGTTGATGGTGATGCCGTCGATACATTTCTCGCGCAGGATAGCCATGACGTTACGCAGCCACGTGATGGACTCGAAGATGCACTCGGTGATGATCGGCTCCATGACGTTGAGCTGCAGCTGACCGGCTTCGGCCGCGAAGGTGACAGCGGTATCGTTTCCGATGACCTTGAAGCAAACTTGGTTGGTGACCTCCGGGATGACCGGATTGACCTTACCCGGCATGATCGAACTACCCGGAGCCATCGGCGGCAGGTTGATCTCGTGCAGACCGCAACGCGGACCGGATGCCATCAGACGCAGGTCGTTACAGGTCTTGCTTAACTTCACCGCCAAACGCTTGAGGGCAGCCGAATAGCTGACGTATGCACCGGTGTCCGGTGTCGCTTCGACGAGGTCGCTCGCGAGCGTGAACGGTTCGCCCGTTAACTCGCACATCTTCTTGATACACAGTTCCGCATAGCCGGCAACGGCATTCAGACCCGTACCGATCGCGGTACCGCCCATGTTGATCTCATAGAGCAGGTTGACGTTTCGACCAAGGTTAGCTACCTCTTCTTCGAGGTTATTGGCAAACGCATGGAACTCCTGACCGCTTGTCATCGGTACCGCGTCCTGCAACTGCGTACGTCCCATCTTTATGGAGTCGTTGAACTCATCTCCTTTCTTACGCAGCGAAGCGATGAGTCGTTGCAGCTCCTCTACCAGCACGCGGTTCATGCGGATGAAGGCATAGCGGAAAGCGGAAGGGTAGGCATCGTTGGTACTCTGCGCACAGTTGACATGGTCGTTCGGCGAGCAGAACTGATACTCACCGCGTTGGTGACCCATGATCTCCAAAGCACGGTTCGCAATGACCTCGTTGGCGTTCATGTTCACCGTCGTACCTGCACCGCCCTGCACCATGTCGGTCGGGAACTGATCGTGCATCTTACCGTCGATGATCTCGCGGCAGGCTTGTGCGATCGCCGCATAGATCTCATCGTTGATGACGCCTAAGTCATGGTTCGCTTCCACCGCCGCCAACTTGATGTAAGCCAAAGCGATGATGTACTCCGGAAAATCGGACATTTTGAGGTTCGATACCTTGTAGTTGTTGATACCGCGTTGGGTTTGTACTCCGTAATACGCGTTTTCAGGCACTTGCAATTCGCCCAGTAAGTCGGATTCTATTCTGTAATTCATACTTTAGTGATTTAAAGATTCTTCATTCATTGATGGCTCCTAAAAGCGACTTGACAAACTCGACGCGGTTGAAGCACTGCAAGTCCGTCATTTGTTCGCCCAGACCGATGTAGCGTACAGGGATCTTGAACTGATCGCTGATGCCGATGACCACGCCACCTTTGGCGGTGCCGTCCAACTTAGTGATGGCGAGCGAACTTACTTGCGTAGCCGCCGTGAACTGACGTGCCTGCTCGAAAGCGTTCTGTCCGGTGGAGCCGTCCAGCACGAGCATCACGTCATGCGGTGCGTCCGGCACCACTTTCTGCATCACGTTCTTGATCTTGGTCAACTCGTTCATCAGGTTGATCTTGTTATGCAGACGACCCGCCGTATCGATCAGCACAACATCCGCGTCATTCGCTTTGGCGGACTGTAAGGTGTCGTAGGCGACAGACGCCGGGTCAGAACCTTGTTGCTGCTTGACAACCGGCACGCCTACGCGTTCGCCCCAGATACATAACTGCTCTACGGCAGCGGCACGGAAAGTGTCGGCTGCACCGAGGTACACTTTCTTTCCTGCTGCTTTGTACTGGTAAGCTAACTTGCCGATCGTGGTGGTCTTACCTACTCCGTTGACGCCTACGACCATGACGACGTAGGGTTTGGCGGGCAGCGGTGCACTGAAATCGAGTACATCTTCGACATTGTTCTCTTGCAGCAGCGATGCGATCTCATCCACGAGCAGGTTATTCAGTTCGTCCGTACCGATGTACTTATCGCGTTTGACGCGTTCCTGCACGCGCTCGATGATGCGCAAGGTCGTCTCGACGCCGACATCCGATGTGATGAGGGCTTCCTCCAAGTTATCCAGCACCTCATCGTCAATGGTCGATTTGCCGATGATGGCGTGACTGATCTTACTGAGCACCGACTCCTTGGATTTCTCCAATCCTTTGTCCAGTGTCTCTTTCTTCTCTCTGTTAAATAATCCAAAAAAGGCCATAATTATTTACCATTTAGTCATTTACCATTTTATCATTTATAGTTCCTCCGCATTCGGTGGTATTCTCTGCGGGCATCAAAGACGGCTTTGGCGCTACCTTGTTTGCTGGTAAGGAGGAACATAGCCGCTGCGGCGTAATCCAGGAAGAACCGAAGGCTCAGCACGATCCACGGGAAGCGGCGGTTCTTGTAGATCATCAGCAGGTTGTTGCGGAAATTGAGGAAGGTCTTGCGCGGGTTGTCATAACTGAGTGAACCGCCTCCCAGATGATAGACCACGCTCTCAGGTACACACGCTAATTTCCATCCTCTGTTGCGCATGCGCCAGCATAGATCGATCTCTTCCATATGGGCAAAGAACGCTGCATCGAGACCTCCGCACTCCTTATATACTCGCGTACGCACGCACATCGCCGCACCGGTCGTCCAATCGATCTCAGCGATCGTGTCGTACTGACCGTGGTCTTGCTCTACCTTTCCGAAACGGCGTCCCCGACAATAAGGATAGCCGAGCCAGTTCAAGTATCCGCCTGCTGCACCGGCATGCTCGAAACGGTCCCGTTGCCGCCAAGCGCGTATCTTAGGTTGCACCGCCGCTACTTCGGGATGCGCGTCCATGTAATCGAGTAGGGGAGCCAGCCATCCTTCCGTCACCTCGACATCCGAGTTCAGCAGCACGACGTACTCGCTATCCACCTGTTCGATGGCTTTGTTGTATCCTTCCGCAAAACCGTAGTTCTTGTCCAAGACAATAGTCTTGACAGTCGGGAACTCTTTTGCCAGCACGTCCAAACTCTCATCCGTACTGCCGTTGTCGGCTACGATGATGTCGGCTATTGGCTTTTGGCTGTTGGCTGTTAGCACCGACGGCAGGTACTTGCGCAGCATCTGCGCCCCGTTCCAATTTAATATGATGACACTACAATTCAATTCTTAATTCTTAATTCTTAATTTTTAATTTCTTTTCCACTTCCATCTGTTATGTGTCCAAAGCCATAAATGCGGCTCTGCCAATATATTTGCTTCCAAGTTACGGGCATAGGCGGTCGTGATCTCGCCTTCCGGACTGTTCTTTGGGTCCATGGACAGCAGTTCGAATCGCGCCTGATAGTGGCCGCGTTCGGGACGATGAACGGTCAGCGCAAAGACCGGATAACCGAATTTCTTGCCTAACATCTCGCCGCCGTCCAGGAAGCCCGTTTCCTGATGCAGGAACTCGACCCACGTGCGTGTCACTTCCGGCCTTGGTTTCTGATCCGCTATCAATCCCAATACGATCGGTTTTTTCTCTGCGCGAAAACGCACCATCTCCCGTAACACACGCTGTTTCTCCACGTACGCTCCGCCACGTTTGGACCGGATGTCCAAGATGAAACGATCCGTGGACTCTTTCTTAGCCTTGCGATAAACATTCAGCTCCGTCACCTCCGGCGAGAACCACTGCTGGCAGGACGACATCCATTCCCAGTTACCTACGTGCGCCAACATCACGACGCACCCGCCGTAGGTCTTGGCGGCCTGGTCCACCTCTTCTGCGTTGGCAAACACCACGCGTTGCTTGATCTCTTCGTTCGGACATTGATAGCCGTACAGGGTCTCCGCGAAGGTGTAGCATAACTGATGGTAGAAAGCCCGTTCGATCTGCTTGCGCTCCTCCGCCGTCTTGTCCGGGAACGAGTTACGCAAGTTCTTCGCTACCACCTTCCGGCGGTATCGCACCACGTAGTACATCAGCGGATACAGGAAATAGTCCGCGAAGGCATAATGGACGCGAAGCGGCAGACGACTTAGAGCAGCGGCACAATGAAATAACATAACCAGCAGAATGAAGTGATGATAGGTGCCGCCAACAGCACGCTGTCGAAACGATCCAATGCACCTCCGTGACCCGGCAGGAATTTACCGGAGTCCTTGACGCCCAACGAGCGTTTCATCAGACTCTCCATGAGGTCGCCCATCGTACCGAAAGCACTAACGAGGAAAGCAAACAGTCCCGCTACAAACAAGCCCGAATCTGTTCCCGGATGGATGCTGTCGAACCAACCGAAGCGGTTCAGTATGAAAGCTGCTCCGATCGTGAAAGCAACGCCGCCGAACAAACCTTCCCAACTCTTCTTGGGACTGATATTCGGCGCCATCTTATGGTTTCCGCCCGATCGTTTGGCAGTCAGCGAACCGACGCAGTACGCGCCTGTGTCATTTACCCAAATCAGTACGAACAGCGCCAACAGCAGCCATTTGTCCAGGAAATAAAGGAACAGCATCGATGCCAAAGGCAGGGCGATCATCGACTGAGAGATGAGCAAGTTGCCCCAGTTCTTCAGCGGCTGCCCGGATTCGTTCCAAATCTCGTCTAGTAGCGCGAAGATGACAAGCAGCATGTAGCCCAAGCAGAAGATGTATCCCACCGAACGCAGATTCGCTTCGCTGCCCTCGATCCGCCATGCAAGGCACTGCACCATCATCCATAATATAGTGGTCGTGACCAAGGCATAGACGCGCAACGCACGAGGCGAATGAACCAGACGGTGAAACTCATCCACCGCCATGATACAGAACACGAAAAACAGCGCACTGAACGCGTACGGACTCCACAGAATACTCCCCACTACGCAGGCTACAAAAACACTCCCGCTCAGGGTTCGTTTGACTAATTCGGACATATTTACATTATTTTGCGTACAAAATTACTACATTTTTTGCATATATGCAAGAAAATGTGTAACTTTGCAGCGTTTTTTGGAATTTTATGGAAAATAATAGTATTGAAATGGCTCTTTTGGAGCCCGAAGAGCGCGAATTGGTCGCCTTTATCTACAATGCGATCCCTGCCGAGGATCGAGGTGAGTTAACTGCCGATGACATCCTGTTGGTGCTGGATCTGATGGATGACTACCTTGAGGAGCAGGGCCTGCTTCGTGAGGATCCGCAAACTGGTGAGATGGAGTATCTGGAGGGCGATGTCGATGAGACCGAGCAGCTCAATTATGTGCTTGCCGGCGTCAAAGAAGAAGGACGTCCGATCTCTGCCGTTCAGATCCAACTCATTCAAGACGCCGAACTCCAATACGGCATCGAAAAAGGCTACTACGAAGAGGATTGAGACGGATCGCGACCATAGGATTCTTCGACGGGGCGCATAAGGGACATCAGTTCCTGTTCGAGCACTTGCGTCAGGAAGCGGATCAGCGGGGACTGACGCCGCTTATCGTGACGTTCCGGCAGCACCCGCGCGTGCTGCTGCAGTCCGACTACGTGCCGCAGTTACTGACCACGGCGGAGGAGCGGCAGGCATTGCTTAGTGCTTACGGCGAGGTGCTGATGTTGCCTTTCGAGGAAATCCAATCCCTTACGGCGGCAGAGTTCATGACCCTGCTGAGGGATCGTTACGAGGTCTCGGTGCTGCTCATGGGCTACGACCATCGTTTTGGTGCCGACCGTCTCCATCGTCCGCAGGACTACCGCCGTATAGGCGAAACCTTGGGCATCGAGGTGCTGACGATGAGCGAGTACGTGGAGGGCGAACTACATGTCTCTTCTACGGAGATACGCTTGGCTTTGGAGAACGGGAATATTGCGGTCGCTAATGAGCTCCTTGGACGACCCTACAGCCTGAGCGGAACGGTCGTACATGGCAAGGCTTTCGGACGCACGATCGGTTTTCCGACAGCGAACATTCAGCCTACGGACCCGCATAAGATCATCCCGAAGACCGGGGTTTACATGGCGCGCATGGATACGCCCACGATGGATAACGCGCCTGCTTTCGTCAATATTGATCCGCAGGGCATCATTGAAGCGCATATCCCATCGTACAAAGGCGACCTGTATGGTCGTCTGATGGAGATTCGTTTCGAACGGTTTATTCGCGATGAGCGCCGTTTTGATAGTGCTGAGGCACTGCGCAGACAGATCAAGGACGATATTGATAACATCCTGCGTCCGGACGCATAAGCGCACGGCTGACACCGTTCCTATCCGTAGGATAGGGTAGTGCAATGATGCTGTCGCCTATGCCTCGTGCCGGACTGAGACTGTCCAACCGAAAATCATAATAGACGTATTCCTTGTATTTATAGAAATTATTGACAAACACGGTCGCCGTGTCTTGTCCGATGTAGTTCCCGACAAACGTTCCCGGGTAGTACTGCTCGATCGGCGTTGCAACGACTAACTGGTTCTCCTGATAGCCGGTGATGATGCTGTTGTAGAACGAAGTGATCGTTTGCGGAGCCGTCTTACTCAAGTTGTCGATATAGACCGCTGCCGCTTCGGGTTTGTAGTTATTGTTCG
Source organism: uncultured Bacteroidales bacterium (assembly GCA_902780235.1). Taxonomy (GTDB): domain Bacteria; phylum Bacteroidota; class Bacteroidia; order Bacteroidales; family Paludibacteraceae; genus Colicola. The sequence goes on from CACZEL010000016.1 coordinate 17,009, forward strand.
GCTGCAGACGGATGTCGGTGAAGCCGTAGTAGGACGCGACCGTCGTATGCACGAAATCCTGCGTACCGCCTTCACAATAGACGCAGTAGTACGCGCAGTTACTGATCTCCGTATTGGTCACCAAGGCATCCACATGCTGCAAGATCAGTCCGTAAAGCGTGTGATTATGGATGCGGCAGCCGTCCATGCGCAGGTAGGGAAAAGTGCTTGTTCCGGTACTGTAGCAGTACAGTCCCACATTGCCGGACAGGATATCGACATAGTGCAGATCATACTGTTGCTGCTTGTCGGATTGCAGGTAGATCCCGTTCCAACTGCCGCCGGCGTAGGCGTAAGGCACCGAGTCAAAGAGCCGGTCCAAACGGTCACCGCGAATGACGATCGGCTGAGCCAAGGTTCCGAGTGCCGTGACATCGCCCAGACCGTAGATACAAGCGCCGTTATGCATGTACAGCCGTGCACCGGCATCGATGGTGATGTCGCCGTTGATGATGAGCGTGTCGAAGATCAGGTACGGACGAACGGCTGTGAAATGGTACCCGCTCAAGGGGTTCTTCTCGCGGATACGCGTCACGTCTTGGCCGTACACCTCCAAATGAACCGCTTGCGAGACACCGTTTGCCAAGTAAAAATGCAAATTGTCTTCGAGCAGCACCGCATCGTTCTTCTTGAGCCGCTCGGCATAGACGCGTACGAAGACGAACGCACTGTCACCGCCGTTGATCGTGAAATCTTTCAGTCGCGCCAAGTCCGGTTCGCCGTCTATATTAACCTCAAACGCATTCGCGTTCTCCAGTGCCACTCGCTCAATGCGAATAGCGGACTTATTGCGGTTATAGACTAGTAACTGCAAAGCGGCGCTGCCTTGGTCGGTAAACGCGGTATCAAAACGAAGGGTATCTTTGGAGAAAGACAAGCGCAGCGAAGGATCATCGCTCACCGTGTATTCGCGACAACCCGTCAGAGCAAAGAACAAAGAGCAAAGAACAAAGACTAATATGTTTCTTACATGCGTCATCTTTCAGCGTAGCGGTCTTTTTTCTTTTAGCGAAGCGGTCTTTTATCTATTCGAAATTGAAAGTCAGGCAGACACAACTGCTTGTCAGACGCTTGATCGCCTCGGAATAAAACGCGTCCTGTGGCGCTAACTCCATACGTCCGTCGGAAGGGTAGAGTTGGTCGGCAAAACCGATGCGGTAACTGAGCTGAGGGCAGAACTTAAACCATCGGAAATACAGATCGACACCAAAACCAACCTCGCAGAAATAGTCCATCAGGTTGAGCACGACCGGTTTCTCGCGGTCACGACTCACGTTGACGCTCACACCGCCTCCGGCAATGACGTAGGGCCGATAGTTACCTTCGCGAGCTGCCGTCCATTTGAGATAGAGCGGTAGATACACAGGCATCGCCAAGATATCCACTGACGAACCGTGACCGGGACTACCGACTACATCGTGGCCGCTCTCGGTCTTATAACTGATCGTTCGGCTCATGAACTGCATCCCGGGACAGAAACGCAGACTCAGGTAGTCACACAGCCGAAGGTCGGTCACGAAACCCACATCAAAGCCCGGCAGAATACTGCTCACGCGGGCATGGTAGATCTCCGTCTGTCCCGTGAGCGGGTTCGCGATCGGCAACTCGCTATCCGTGACGAAGAACGAACTGAAGTTCAGACCCAACTGAAAACCGAAGTGGAAGAGTCTATCATCCACGTACGGCTTGTTCATCGCCTGCTGAGCTTCGCAAGTTGAAAATTGAAAATTGAAAATTGAAAGGAAGAAAAGAATGAGAATCCCTTTCACCTTTAAGCTTTCAATTTTCACTAAATATGTCCTTTCACTTTTCACCTTTCACTTTTCACTTTTCAAAACCCGCTATCCGTATGTCCGTTTCCGCTATCGTCGAAGTCATCGCCTCCGCTATCGGAATCGCCGTCCGGACGACCGCGTCTGCGACCCATCTGGTTTCCGAAGTTATAGGTCAGCGTCAGGCTGATCGAACGGCTGTGCCAACGGTTCTCGCTGAACTGCCAGAACCCTTCGCCCCACGTCGTATTACGACGTGCACGGCTGTCGAGCAAGTCGCGTACGTTCAACGCCAGCGCCAACTGCTTGTTGAGGAAAGTATGTCTCAGGCCGATGTCGATCGAGTAACTGTGACTCGTCGTACCTTGCGCTACCACGCGCGGGGAACGGTAAGCCGCTGTCAACTGTCCGCTGAAATTCTTCGTAAATAGGAACTGCGCGTTAACGCGTACCGATCCGGCGAAGATATTCTGCTTGGGCAGATTAACTGGGATAGCTACACCTTGGTGCATGATTGTTTGATTGACCGCAGCGATATTGTTCCAATAGAAATTCGCGCTGGTGGTCAGTTGGAGCAACTCGCCGAACAAGCGGTTCTTGGCTACCAACTCGACTCCTAACTCCTGACGCGTTGCTACATTGAGGTACGTGTTTTTCATCACATTTCCCTCCATGTACTTGATGTTCTGCACCGCTCCCTCGCCGTATTTCCAGAATACACCGGCACTCAGCGTGTGACGCTCCCAACTCTTGAGGTAGTTCAGTTCCAAATTATTGGTGTAGGCGGGTAACAAGTCCACGTTACCGTAACCGATATTCGTGCTATCGCTGAAGTCCATACGTGGATTGATCTGGTGACCCCACGGACGGCGTACACGACGCGTGTAGTTCAACTGCAACTCATGGCCGTTTCCGAAATCATAGCCGATATACGCACTCGGGAAGAGTTGGAAATACGACGTATCTTTCTTATGCTCCATGCCGGCGTATGAGTCTTGAATAGCTCCCGTGCCGTCCTTGTAATGAGACTCCAGATGACGCATGTAATACTCGCCACGCAAACCTACCTGCAGCGACAACTTGTCCCAGAAACGGTTCCCGTACGTGATATAGAGCGCATGGTTCTGGGTCAGACCGTTGAAGTCGGTATAGTACTCGTTCAGTTCTTGTTTATGCGAACCGTCGGCATTGTTGTTATGGGCATCTGACGAACTGTTACTCCAGTTGCGCGTGTAGTCGTATCCGGCTTCCAAACGGCTCTGCGGCGTCGGTTTCCATTCATAATCGGCCTTGATCTCGATACCTTGCTCTTTGCTGAGGCTGTTCTGGCCCTGATAGGTCGTGTCCGTACCTTCGATCTGCGTGTAATCGGTCAGCATGTTAAAACCGAAATGGTTATACGTTCCGCTGACGTTCAGCTTATGCTCATCCATCTCGAACTGATAGTCGAGGGTCGCGTTACCGCCCGGATGATAGCCCGTACCATATTGGTCGCGGGTGTAGGTGCGGTTATTGGCGCTGTTGAGCACATCAACATAGGTGTACGTACGATGGTTATTATTACTCATCGTGAACACTTTCGGATCGCTCACCATACCAAAACCGGAGATTCCGATCGTGTGGCCTTCTGCGACATGGAAATTAAGACCTCCGCGTGCAAACATACCGCCGCCTTTGTGGGTCTGACGACCTTCTTGGGTCAAGTGACTCTGAATAAGACTCGAGTCCAACACCTGACTTCCCGTGCCGCTCAGGTTATACCGGTCAGTCGTGCTACCACCGTTACTCGTGTGGTAGCGGTAGCCGACATTGAAATAACCATCCACCGGACCGGCATTGAAATTGATGTTAAAGCCCACGTTGGCTCCCGGAGGCGTCGTCCACGGTTCTGCCAGCGCATAGTCGATTCCGGCTTGTACCGAACCGTAATAACCGGCTGCACGGTCTTTTTTCATCACCAGATTGATGATGCCCGAAGTGCCTTCCGGCGAATACTTTGCAGACGGATTGGTGATCAACTCGATCTTCTCGATCGTACCTGCCGGCATCTGCTGCAGCACCTGTCCGCGGTTCTCGGAGTTCAAACCGGCCGGCTTACCGTTGATCCATATCTCCACATCCTCGCTGTTGCGCAGACTGATGTTTCCTTCCTGATCGACATCTACCGACGGGATATTCTCCAACACATCGCTCACCGAAGCGCCCGCCGAAGCGATGTTCTGATCGACGGTGAACACTTTCTTATCCAACTCAAACCGCATGGACGAACCTTGTGCCACGACCTCTACATCTTGCAGCGTCTGCGTATCTTCTTTGAGCGCGATACGTCCCACGTTGAGCGGTTTGCCGGCTACGGTGATCTCCTTGCGCTGCTCGCTATAGCCCATAAACGAAACGACCAATGTGTATTGACCGTCCTTGACGTTCAACGTAAATTCGCCGCTGGCGTCCGTGATCGTACCGGTGATGAGGTTCTCTCCTTGCATCACACTCACGTTGGCAAAATCAATAGGTTTCTTCGTACCGAAATCCACCGCTTTACCCGTTACTTCTGCGGCAAAGAGGCTGATGGTGAACAACAGAAAAACCGCAATACTAATGATTTTTTTCATCCAAAATCCATTTTACTGCCTGTGCATAGCCGTCGGTACCTTGACCGATGATGCTATGCGCACAGACATCTGTAAGTAAACTATGCTGCCGGAATGGTTCGCGTTGGGAGATGTCGCTGATATGTACTTCTACCACCGGCACTTCGCTCTCTTCCACCGCATCGCGTAGCGCTACGCTCGTGTGCGTGTATCCGCCCGCGTTTAATATTATTCCGTCGCCATCAAAGGCTTGAATCTGATCAATCAGATCTCCTTCGTGGTTCGATTGCACATACGTGAAGAAGACCTCCGGCCATTGTCGCTGGATATCCAACAAAATCTGTGCCATCGTCCGCGTACCGTATATCTCCGGTTTACGCATCCCCAGACGATTCAGATTCGGTCCGTTTAAGATCAAAATCTTCAATTTTTAATTCTTAATTTTTAATTTTTAATTCTGTTAACGGGCACCGTTAACAGCTAAAAGGAATTCGTCGTTGTCTTCGGTTCGCTCCATGTACGCTTTGAGCTTCTCCATGGCCTCCTGACCACTCATGTCGCTAAGCATTTTACGGATCTGCCACATGCGGCTCAGTACGTCTGCCGGCAAGAGCAGGTCGTCACGACGCGTGCTCGAAGCAGGGATATCCACAGCCGGGAAGATACGCTTGTTGGCTAACTTACGATCGAGCTGCAGCTCCATGTTACCCGTTCCCTTGAACTCCTCGAAGATGAGGTCGTCCATCTTAGAGCCGGTCTCGGTAAGGGCAGTAGCGATGATGGTCAATGAACCGCCGTTCTCGATGTTACGTGCAGCACCGAAGAAACGTTTCGGTTTGTGTAGCGCTTGTGCTTCTACACCGCCGGACAGCACTTTACCGCTCGACGGAGCCACTGTGTTGTACGCACGAGCCAGACGCGTGATCGAATCAAGCAGGATAACGACGTCATGACCGCTCTCTACCAATCGTTTTGCTTTCTCGTGCACAATATTCGCTACGCGAACATGGTTGTCTGCCGGCTCGTCGAAGGTTGAAGCGATGACCTCGGCATCCACGCTTCGCGCCATGTCAGTCACCTCCTCCGGACGCTCATCGATGAGCAGCACGATCATATAGACCTCGGGGTTATTTTTCAGAATTGCGTTAGCCAACTCTTTGAGCAGCACCGTCTTACCGGTCTTCGGTTGTGCTACAATCAGACCGCGCTGACCCTTACCGATCGGCGAGAAAAGGTCAATCATACGCACGCTCAAAGTGTCCTGACGGTTTCCGACGCAGAGTTTGAATTTCTGATCGGGGAAGAGTGGAGTGAGGTTCTCAAACGCTACGCGTTTCTTTGCCAACTCGGGAGCCAGACCGTTGATGCGGATCACTTTGTCCATCGGGAAGAATTTCTCCGGCTGCGGGTTCAGACGAATCGAGCACTCTACTGTATCGCCCGGTTTCAGACCGTACTGACGCATCTGGTCTTTGCTCACATACACGTCGTCCGGACTCGGCAGGTAGTTATAGTCTGCCGAACGCAAGAATCCGTATCCGTCCGGTGTGCACTCCAAGGTACCCATCGCGATCACGTTCTCTCCCAGATCCGGCATCGTCGGCTTCTCTTCTTCAGTCTTCGCTTTTACCTCTTCGCTCTTAGCTTCTGCCTCTTCGCTTTTCGCTTTCTTTCCTTTTTTCTTCGGCTTCTCAGCAACTTGCTCTATAGGCTGCTCTTTCGGTTCTTCGCTTGTGGCTTTTACCTCTTCACTCTTAACTTTTACCTCTTCACTCTTCTTCGGTCTTCCGCGTTTCTTCTTCGGCTGCTCCACTACCGGCTCTTCACTTTTCTCACTTCTCACAACGTCAGTGGTCTCACTTCTCACTTCCAAAAGCGGATTCACCGCTTGTACGGTCTTATTCGGCTTGTGAGGATCTGCTGCGGTCTCTATCTGCGCCATCTGTTCGCGTTCCGTACCTACGGTAGCCATCACACGCTCACTCTTCATTCCTGTGGTGCTCACTTTCTTGGCTGCCAATTTAACACCGCGGGTACGTTCCCGTTTAGCCGGTTTACCGGCTGCTGCACGGGCTTCCTCTTTGGCTTGCACGTCTGCCGCACGTTTGTCGGCTTGCGCGTCCAGGATGGCATAACTGATCTCGCGGATAGACTGACTACGACGGGGACTCAATCCCATCTCGGTCGCTATCTCGCGCACTTGGTCAAGCGTCATACGCTCGAGTTTTTGTAAATCGTATTGCATAAGTCTTAAATAATATATTTCTTTGGAAAAATCTCAGGAAAAAAGATCCTTTTCCCGAAATCCGCTGCAAAATTACAAAAAATATTTTGAATATGCAAGAAAAAACAAAAAAATCGCTCGTTTGGAGCGATTTATTGTAGAGATTATTTTTTTCTTGCCCAGCATATGAATCCGCATAGACAGGAGATAGTAATGAGTCCGGCAATGAGATAGCCTAACCAACGCCATTCAAGTGGCAGATGAAGCCCTTCCGGCGCAATGAGGATATAACTGCTGCATACCATCGTCATAAACAGCGCAGGCACCAGCGCAATGAGATAACCCCATTTATAGTTGCCATTTCGCGTGGATTGATACAGCCACACAGTGCCTGCCCAAAGGGTGAAGCAAGCGAGAGTCTGGTTCGTCCATGCGAAATAGCGCCAAACGATATTGAAATCCACGAACACCATGCCAAACACGCACAAGAAAAGCGGCAGGGCGATCATCAGACGCTTCGGTATCGGTCGTTGATCCCATTTCAAGAAGTCCGCTACAATCAGACGAGCCGATCGCAAAGCGGTGTCACCGCTGGTGATAGGAGCGGCAATAACGCCGATGATGGCTAAAATACCACCTACCGTACCCAGCCAAGTGCGGCTGACCTTATCGATGACTAAAGCGGCGATGTTCGCTCCCGGATGTTGCGCTGCAAAAGCCTGCAGGCCGTCAATGCCATAGAGCCCTGTCTCTGGATCGGCGAAGAATGTACCGGCAGCTGCTGCCCATATTAAAGCTAAGATACCTTCCGCTACCATCGCCCCGTAGAAGATCCAACGACCCTGGCGCTCATTGGTCACGCAACGCGCCATGATCGGACTCTGCGTTCCATGGAAACCGGAGATAGCGCCGCAAGCGATGCTTACGAACATCATTGGGAAGAGCGGCAAACCATTCGTCTGTCTGTTTTGCAGACCGTCAAAAACCTCCGGCATCTCAGCACTATGCCATCCTAACATGACCACCATGATTCCTAACCCCATAAACAGCAGTATTCCACCGAAGATAGGGTAGAATCGTCCGATTAATTTATCCACAGGCAGCACGGTCGCCAATGCATAATAGCCGAAAATAATAAGCACCCATGCGATAGGAATGGTCGAAAGCCCAAACTGAAAGGTAGATAGCGGAGCAAGTCCTTGCAGCAAAGTGGCCGGACCACTGAGGAAAGTAGTTGTCAGCAGAATGAGCAGCACGAGACTCAAAACACGCATAAAGACTTTCACTTTATTGCCCAACTCATCTCCTATGATATCAGGTAGCGATACACCGCCCTTACGAATCGACAGCATTCCCGACAAGTAGTCATGCACACCACCGCCAAAAATCGTTCCGAACACGATCCACAGGAACGCAGCCGGACCATAGAAAATACCCATGATCGCACCGAAGATAGGACCAAGACCGGCGATGTTCAAAAACTGCACTAAGAAGATACGCCAAGGCGCCATCGGTACAAAATCTACTCCGTCGGTCTTACTCAAGGCCGGCGTCTGACGATCCGGCTCAATCCCGAAAATCTTCTCTACCAATACGCCGTAGGTAAAGAATCCTACTACCAATACAATCAACGCTACAATAAAAGTTACCATACTAAGCCTAATTTATAATTAGGCTGCAAAATTACTGCTTTTTTTTGACATATGCAAGAGAATGGAAATTTTATACAAAAAAAGGAGACTTCTCAGTCTCCTCGTGGGCGTTTACGGATTCGAACCGCAGACCCTCTGCTTGTAAGGCAGATGCTCTAAACCAGCTGAGCTAAACGCCCTCAAATTTGCTTTGTTTTTCAAAAGCGGGTGCAAAGGTACTGCTTTTTTTTGATATGACCAAATTTTTTTGCAAAAAAATGCACTTTACCCCTCATTTTTTTTGAAATAAGCGATAATTGAACCATTTTTGGTCTTTAAAACGGCAAAATACGACATAGCACAGCAGCGTGATTCCTATTCCAATGATCATACCGCCAAAGACATCTCTTGCGAAATGTTGGCTGAGGTATATACGGCTATAACCGCCCAATGCCGCCAGAAAAAACAAACCTGCCTGCACCGCATAACTCGTATATCGGCGAATATCTCTTGTCAGTATGATACACACGACCAATGCCAGTGCGAAAAAACTGGTGGTATGCCCGCTGGGAAAGGATAGCCAATAGTTCATCTTGACACCATCAACCAAAGGCAACTGTACCTCAGGCATAAACAGATCAAACCATGTCACCGGGCGCAAGGTGTTGCAGATATGTTTGAGGATCTGTGTCGATAGTGCGGATAACAGCATCGCCGCGGAGGCAAAAACACCGTCTCCGATGCGGCTGAAAAGCAGTAAGGCTACGCACACTACGTACGGAAACCATTCCGCCACCTGCGTGTAATACCTATAGAATATATCGCGCGCGGGCGTATGACGGTCGCACAGCATAAGGTGCAATTCTCCCTGCGGGATATACAAAAGGGCTAAGCCCAATACTATGAGAAGTATCAGGCTTAGACCTATAAAGACTCCGTTTTGTTTAAAAAACTCTTTCACGTTTACTTTACTTTCTGTCCGTAGATGTCGTAATCCGTATCTCCTTTGCGGATGACGAACTGACTGTTGATGAGCATCTTACGTGCCGGCGCTTGGTTCAATGCATCATTATCCATATCCGGATCAATGTCGCTCAATATTTGCGGACAGGATGGCAGTGTCATGCCGTTCTTGTCGGTCAGCATAACAAAGACCATATCGCCCTCTTTGAAGGTGACGTTCTGTCCCAGATAGAGGATGGACGATGTTGCACCGTCCACAGGCATACCGTTGACGTACCATTGGTAAGTAGTAAATTGGTAGCCTTTATTCTGATAAACGGCAAGGACGTTGTTGAACTTGAACTGGAAAATATCGCTTGGATAGTTCACAACGAGGTTGATCTGGTACTGTTTTGTATCGCAGTTCTTATCTTCTATGATGAGCGTACCGGTGTAATACCCAGGTGTCTTAAGATCCTTGGTCGGCAATGTCAATTCTCCAATCTGCGTGTTGTAGTTCGGGATAGAAATGATGGTATCTATTACGCCGGGCACAACGAATCGTCCTTGCTCATCTTTGATATCTCCTTTTGTTTTAACATAAGGAACAAGCACATTCTCGCCCGGACAAATGCTCAACGCATTCGAACTGAAAGACATATCCAGACATTGGATGACATTTACATGATAGTATATGTAATGGGTACAGCCATATGAGTTGATATCCTCATCCACAACATCCGTTGATACATAGTACGAACGGCCATTGTATCCAATCACCTCGTCCCATCCGCTCAACGTATCTTTCGTCTCTTCCGTCTCGCGGCGATAGGTGATCATGTTCAGTACCACATCATCGTAACAATTTTCTTGCACGGTATCGATCTTTCCGTTCGCAATGAGTTCGTCCCAATATGCTGGTTTCTCTTTGTAACTCTCGAGACTGATACACGTATCCATCTTCACCTCTCCGATGACCGTATCCGGACGAACGACGCGGAAAGAGAAACGCATGTCCTCGTTATAACGAGCATGGGTACAAGAGTTTACATAAACGGCAGAAACGGTAAGGTCATACCAACCCGGAGTGGTGTAGGTATGAGTGGTCTGTTTTTTCTGGTCATTTGGCGTACTGGGATCCGGCACATAACTCGTTCCGTCGCCGAAGAGCCATTCGATACTCTCGTATTCGTTGTTACCGATATTCAGTTTCATCTCGATCGGTTCATTCACGCAGAACTTACCGTCGTAGGTACTGTCAATCATGAGTGGTGTTCCATTGAAGGTGACGCTGCGTTGTACGGTACTCGATCCGCACGAGTAGGCGTACGAACAACGCTCTCCGAATCCATATACATGGGCGAGAAAGCCCACGTTGCCTTTTAAGTTATGACTTCCGTTGTTGATCTCCACACGCGCATAGGAATAGTCGTCATTTCCTGCAAGAGGATGGAAATAGGTGGCAAGCGAGCGTTGGGTATTCGTTTCGTCCGTCCATACTACATTCGGTACATCTGCCGTCGTGGTCAGAATATTCATATAATGGATATCCGTTCCATCGGCATAGGTGGAGAAACTAATCTCTTTGATGACCTGCTCGATAGGACTGATCCAAAGCATCGCCGGGTCGCCAATGCTTCCTGCTGTGGAGGTCGGCTCATCGTACGTGTTGGAAACCATGAACAAGTGTACTCCTACTGGGCAAGAGGTGGTCAGATAGCATGACGAATCTGCTATATCCGGTTCGGGAAGTTTACCTTTATACGGTGAACTGTTATGGGTGCTATAGGCTTCTTCATCGCCGATCTCAAATGTCCAGTAGTGCTTCTTGTCTACAGCAAAATTGAAAGTATGCAGTAGGATCTTATCTCCGTCCGCATTGTTGTAATATACCTCAGTACCATCATTGATGGCCATGACGGCGATTATATCGCGTCTATGGTTCATCGAAGAGGTGATACCGAACTCCGAACCCCAATAGGCGGTAGGCATCGCCTGCGAGAAGAGGTGATCACGGTCACGCATCTTATATGGCAGGTTGGTATGTGGACAACCTTGGAAGACCGCGATCTTCTTGCCGTTCTGCGCTTTGACGGTCGTTCCGCTCAAGTCTGCCTCGTCGCCTTCTTTCTGACCGGTCCAGATATAATACACCTGACCTTTATTCAGCGTGACGGACTGCGATCCCGTGTTGTTATTCACGGTCTTGGCGGTCAGCACGTAATCGACAGTGGTGTTGTCTTCGGTGGCCACAATGGCAAAATGACATCCTTGTGGTTGATCAGCGTGTGCAGACGGCGGATAAGTCTGAATGAGGTAGTCATCCAGCAGAGCCGCAGTAGGCAGAATATTCGCCGCATCGAAGGACTTGTTGCGATAGTTACCCGCGAAGAGGGAGATGTCCTCCGTGGAGGTGACGTGCAGCGCCGTGTAAGCTTTCTGCTCGCTGTTATAACTATAGCATGCAGCCTTGTCGTTGATCATAGGCACGGTCGTGTTACCGGGATTGATACTCAATCTCTTGGTCAAACCGGCATTCGTGTTCTCAATCGTCACCGTACATGCGGTGCGGGCAGAGATCGTGAGTGTCAGTTTTTCCGGACCGCCGGATGGCTCATCGGCACGTAGGAACGTTACCCAGAAATCCTTACCCTCGGTCGATGGAGTAGCCTGTCCCCAAGAGGGGATAGCCATTCCGACGAGCATGCTTACTACCAATAGCGATTTAGTGAATCGTTTCATATCTGATATTTATTTGTTTCTTAAAGTATTTCGATCTCAACACGTCTGTTATTCTGACGACCTTCTTCCGTCTTGTTCGTGTCAATCGGTTGACTCTCGCCGCGACCTTCTGCTTCCAGACGCTCAGGCGCTATACCGCGCTCGATCAGGTCTTTCATTACCTCGTTGGCACGACCCTCAGACAAGAGCTGGTTTGCTTCGTCTTTACCTACATCGTCGGTATGACCGATGATCTTGATACGCATTTGCGGATTGCGCGAGAGATACATATACAGATCGTTCAGTGCCTCCTCGGAGGTCTTCAGGATACGCGTCTTGTTAGTCGCGAAGAAGAGGTTCTTGACGATGAAGACCTCACCTTTCTTGATCGGCGTCAACTGCACGTCAATCGAGTCGCCGATATTGGCGATCGCCATATCGAGTGTGTCATATCCCATCTGAGCGATATGCAGACTGTATTTCGGACCTTCCTGCAGCATCATACGTGCCGCACCGTTCGTTGAGTCGGTAGCAAGGCTGTATGCGGGTTCGGAAACTCCGCTCTTGCGGATCTGTACCGTTGCCGGAACGACCATACCTGTCTCCTTATTGGTTACGCGCACGCGGAGAACAGGACGATGGCGCATCACAATGGTGATATATTCGGTTGAACCAACTTGCTCGATATCAAATGACTGCATACCATCGTAGTAGTCAGCGGCTCGTGCGGTAGCCGTGTATGAACCCAAGGCATGTTTTTGACGCAACCCCTTTGGCGTGATCTGCTTCTCACGCAAAGCGATCTTACCCGTTTGGGTATCCTTGGTCTCCACATACGCCAATTGCAAGGGTTGGTTCGTCTCGGCATCCACTACGCTGTAGATAGCATAGGCAGGAGGTGGCGGAACAGGGCGAGCCTGCTTGCCCGGTACCTCGAACTGAATGGAGAACTTAGCACCCACAAAGAGATTGTTGAGTTTGGTATCTCCGTTCAGTGCCAAGAACGTGTTGGAGTTTTGTACTTCCACTTTGTTACCTGCAAAATCCACCGGATTCGCTTTCGGCGTCGCGTTACTGTTCAGTACGCCGTACTCGGCGAACAGACTTACGCGGTAGTGAACATGTTCCTGACCGAAAGGCAGACGCTGACCGGGTTTAACTTTGGCTTTCTTTGCCTTCGGATCCGGCTGCTTCTGCAACCACTCGTCCAAATCCAAACCAATCTCGGCTGCTGCACTGATATCCGGCTGTTTGAAAACCATCTTCTGTTTGGTTTGACCGTTCAAGTCATAGATTCCCATACCGTACGGATCGACGAAAGCAGGGTCGTTGACCGTGACGTCATATTGTCCTTTCTGGCTATAACCCATCGGTAGCCCGTAGTGCACTTTGGCACCCAAAAGGAAATAGAACTTATTGAATTGCGCACCGAACATAAGCGGCAGACCGATCTCAAGCATGTTACGTGTCTCACGCAGATCATCAAACCAATAATTGTATTCGGCGTTGTAGTTCTTGTCAATACGCGTAGCCATGAATCCGTAATCCGAAGTAGAGTTGAGGAAACGGAAGTCGAGACCTGTCTCAAACAGAAAATGGCCGTACTCAAGGCTGTAAGTAACGTCTAATCCGGCACCGCCTCCACCTTTAAGTTGCTGGAACACGTTGCTTTGATTCAGCGTTCCGGCTCCCATATAGGCTCCGTTGAGCTTATCCATCATTGCTGAATAACCGGCACGGAAACCAAGGTTGAAATACGAGATCACTTCGGTCTTCGGATTCTCCAAACTCTCTTGATATTTCTCGTAATCACGAATGGCTTTCTCCTCTTTGGCTTTCGTCTCTGCCTCTTTCTTCGCTTGATCTTCAGCACGTTTCTCCGCTACTTTAGCACGCTCTTCTGCCGCTTTGTCGCGTTCTGCTTGTTTCTTCGCGTTCTCCTTGGCGGTCGCTGCTTTCTTCTTATCCGCCTCTTTTTTCTTGGCGTCTGCCGCTTTCGCTTTCTCAGCTGCCGCTTTTTGTTTCTCCTTGGCCTTAGCTGCTTTTTCTTTCTCTTTAGCCTTCTGTGCTTTCGCTTTCTCGGCCTCTTTCTTCTTCTGCGCAGCCGCTTTTGCCTTATCCGTCTGCGTTGCCGGTACCGGCTCAGGCATCGCGTAGCACACAATAGGTGCGCAGCTCAAACTAAGAACAACACTTGCGATCAGTATGTTTTGCAAAAAATGTCTCATATCTGTGTTCTCCTATATTAGCGGTTATTGGATGATAAACTTGAAACTACGTGTCTTCTTGTCGGTCACTACACGCAACAGGTATAATCCCGCTTCTGCAGGCGTATCGATCGTGCAACCGCCGTCAGGAATGTTGAATGTCTGATCTTGATAGACATGTCCATCGGTGGTGATCCATTGTGCGTAACACTCGATATCGCTCTTACCTCCCCAATTCGCGTTGACAAACACTTTGTCTCCGTGTTGGTAGGAATAGGAAGCGGTGATGAACAAGCTATCCGGATTGGTTTCGAACTGATATTCGGTTCCGTCTGTGATGAACGGTCGGGCGCAAGCGCAGTTGTAATACTCGTCCGCTTGGCCTTTGTTTACCCAATAGCAGAGGTAGAACTCATCATTCTCATACTCCTCTTTTGGGAGGTCGTACATATTGAGGTTCGATGTGACCTGACCCTCAATAGCAGTACTGTCACTCTTGCGGTACCATTGGAAATTGCTTAGATTCAGTCCTTGTAACTGTGGATGGTCGGCCAGCAAACCGAGCACGTTGCTATAGCGCTGTGCAATCACGTCGTTACCCACAGGCAAGGCGAACGGAAGAACAGCTGTCGTGTCTCCGCAATCGGAGTGAATATCAATCTGAATGCCGTATTTCACGCCCGGTTTGGCAGTGGAAGGGATGTTAATTTCGAAATGGTCCGCTTTAATAGTCAGGTCATTCGTGTTGAAACCGTCTGCCTTAGCTGCATTGTCAAAGTCCACTTTTACCATACTGCCTTGTTGCAGGTTAATAGAACTGGTGTACGGAATCGTTCCGGGACCTTGAACACCGTTCTCCGGGCATGGGATATTGGCTTCTCCAATCGTGAAAGTATAACGTCCGATGGTCACTTTGATGCTGATCACTGTCTCTGCGGACTGGCCTACGCATACATTGCTGCTGCTGCGGTAGATCGTACAAGTAGCCGTGTAATCTTGCGTTCCGTTATAAAAATGCGGTACAATAGTTGTGGTGTCATATACCATCACATCAGCCGATCCGTCTCCGAAATGCCATTTGATGCTATCCGGCATAAAATCCGGTTTGCAGGCAAATCGAACCGTGTCTTTTCCGCAAAGGGTGTTCTCTGCATCCGGAGAAAACTCCTGACCGTTGATATAGATCGATTGTGACAATGATTTGGTGGCACCTCCGGCTGAGTAGCCGTAGGACTCATTGGAGGTAAAACCATACACATGCGCAATAAAATTCGATCCGTTACTGCTCAGCGTGTGCGAAGCAGCGGTATTGCCCAAGGATATCTGGGCGTAGTAATAGGTGGTAGAACCGTTCACCTGTTTGAAATGACTATACGCTGAATCGCCGTCGAGGAACATCAACTTCGGCTGATCCGTTACTACGTTCACGTTGTGCTTGGTTGTACCGTTCTTACTGGAATAAGTAGCAAAAGTGACTTGATCAATCTGTTGCTCAATCGGGTTTACCCATAACATAGCGGGGTCGCCATCATTCACATCGTCTGCTTTCTTGGAGGCCAAGAAGAGGTGGGTGGCACATGCACAGGAGGTTGTAACGACGCAACTGCCGTTTTTCGCGTAGTCGCCGTTCTCACCGATCGTGAATTGCCAGTAGTGCTTCTTGTCGGTCGTGAAATCAAATGTATGTACCAAATTGCCGTTAACTCGTACTTCGGTACCGTCATTCAATGCCATCACGCGGACATAATCGATCTTACGTCCGGCAGAAGTGGTGAGTACAAACGTGTTACCCCAATATTTGGTCGGCATCGCTTGCGAGAAGAGGTGGTCACGTTCTTTCTTTTGATACGGGATATTGGTATGCGGGTTGCCTTGGAAAACCGCAATCTTCTTGCCGTTACGCGCTTTGACAAACGTGCCCGACAAATCACCCGGTGTGTTATCCTTCTTGCCCGTCCATACGTACCATACCTGACCAGCCTTCAGCATCGGAGAATGCAGCGTGTCGCCGATATGGTAGGTGTTATAAATGACGGAGTCCTCCGGATCGAGAATATAATGGTTGGCTGCGTCCTCGAATACCTGACTGATTCGTTGCGTATATTCCGTCGGACAATAGTCCACGATCGTACTATCCTCCGCAGCGATGATGGCAAAATGACTACCTTGCGTCTTATCGGTACCTCCGTGGTCAGACGGCGTAAAAGTCTGTATCTTATATTCGTCCTTTAACGAAGCCGTCGGTAGCACGTTGGTGGCGTCAAAAGTAGCTTTCTTGTAGTTCGTCGCAAAGAGCGAGATGTTTTTATTCGAAGTAACATGCAACGCGCAGGTGTCCACTTTCTCCGAATAAACGGCATAACAAACTTTCTGCGAACTCTGCATCGCCGTACGGGCATTGGATACTAAAACATTCCCATCGTATATCTCCACCAATTTCATCTGGTTGGCTGTTACGGCAAAAGTGTCCGAATAAGTGGTGTAAGGATTGGAAATAACCACTTGACAATCCTCACGCGATGAGATGGATAAGGACAAAGTAAGGTTGTTGTTTGGATCCTGATCCGCTTGCATAAAAGTGACCCAGAAATCTTTTCCCTCTGTAGACTGCCCTTCTTCTACTGTATCAGCGAACAGTTGTCCGAACGGCACTACCATCAGGCAGCAGAGTAGGGCATTGAATAGTTGTTTTTTCATATTGATTAAATGATTAAATGTATGCGTTGTAATTCGGCTGCAAAATTACAAATTTTTCCGCATACGCGCGTACACATATTCGCGAAAAATGTGTAAAAATTGACACACTTATCGAATCTGTTGACCTAAAACCGTGTAAATTGTACCGTTACGTTCGATAACAACGCAATTACCCCTTATCTCTTTACGGGCTGCGGGTATTGTCGCTTGAGGCGCAATAAGGGCTGTCTCGCCATCTCCATACGGGTCACCGTAACTTTGCGTCATGGTGGAAAAATCGACTGCATGACCTTGTTGGTCGCCCCAAATATACTCCACTAACTCCGGATAATCGATAAACGGATTGCGGTTTCCCTGAATCTTATTCACCTCTATTGCCCGCTGTAACTCTTTCTCGCTCACCGGATCCATTCGATGCCAGGCTACCAACAGATCGCGCAGCCAAGGCTGAAACTCCTGCCAACTTGTGTTGGTCATAGCCTGTGCTGCTTCACCTGTTGTTTCCCAAGTTAAGGTGTCGCCGTAACAGGTAGCGATATAGAAATACGCACGTGCAAAATCACCCTTGTACTCGTCTGCCGGACAGAATGCACGAGTCAAACCGTGTATCGTGTCCTGGCCGGTCAAAAATGAACCATTCCAGAACGAACTGTCCGTTGGGATACCCGGTGCGTGATTCGATTTACTTCTGTTGGCAGATGCATCTCCCGGCACAAGGTGATACAAATCGCAGTACGCTTCATTCACCGTACCTCCCCACCAACTCTTGGGTAACATATGTTCGATATCAAAACCGCTGACGCTACCGGTAGGATTCTCCGGGTTGAAGAAGCGAACATTATTCGAATACATGTCCAGCACCTCATTCGTTATTGTATCACGGTCTGTGTAATAGAATGCATCCCATGTCTTGCGTGGACCGCTACCATATTTGTATCGTACGCCGCAGAAGATAATCTCACCCAATTTGGACTTGAGTACAGAGTCTTGTGTGCCTTGTGCACGCTCGTAATAATCGCTCGGCATAGGACCAATTGCCATACAGGTCGAATCAACGTTAAAAGTAGGCGGTGTATAGTGATAGCCGGAGATCATGATCGGAATGGTTTTCGTTACGGTCTGTCCGTCTATTCCTTGTCCGCTGATAGACAGTACATCATCTGCTTTACCGGTAAAATCCAAACTGTATGCGATATCCACTTCGCCTCCTGCTGATGGCATCGTTGTGCTGCCCAAAGAGAAGACAGTTCCTTTCTGCAAGGACAATTGTATATCTCCAACCACGTGTTTACCAAGTACCATTAGACTGACTACATCTTCCGACGGCTCGTTGTCCTCTACCGGTACACTGCCAAAATCCACGGCATACGGATGCTCGAAAACGGCTGTGTTAGGCAGCGGATCAGGTGCTTCAAACTCAATGCGTTGAACATACCAACGGTTATTGGATGCGGCTTTGGCTGCAATAGCGATCTCGCTAAGTGTATTATAGATGGATAGCACATACGGACGAATCTCCGCTTTGTGATTCGTCTCCCAAATAAGTTCCTGCCCGCACACATAAATGCCTTTGCCCGAAGTTGTGTCGTTCTTATGGGAGTATGAAGCCGCATAAACGGTCATCGTACTGATGGTATAGGTGGTGCTCAAATCGATAGTGAGTTCGCCTTTGGCGGATCCTGTTCCGCCTTTGATACCTCTACCCGAACCGGCATTGTATATATTGTTGGAAAGACTCACGCCTTGAACGCAATTGTCGGTCGAACTAAGTACGATCTTATTCAAGTCGCTCACTTTAGTGCCGGAGTCACCGCTTCCGTTTCCGCTTTTGAAAACGATGGTGTACGTCTCTGCCATCATACTGACTGAGCAGAAAAGTACTGCGAAAAGAAGGAGTCTGAATTTCATGGTAAGATATTAATTATTAATTGTTAATTATTAATTCTTCTTCCCGCAGGTAAGCAGCAGATTCAGCATCACGTACCATAAGATACATCCCGTGCCGCTGAAGAAGGCAAACTCGATATGATGATGAATGATCGCTTTGGCGATGCAATAACCGAGAATGATCAGGCATCCTGCTAAAAAACTGATAATCACCACTTTCTCTTTCTTGAAAGCCTTGAAACTGAAGAACGGAATCTCGGCATTCAGCAGGTAGCAACTTACCAACGAAAGTCCCAACAAACACCAACCCATCCAGTCGTATGCCAACATCGCGTACGGCATGCAGCAGATACCGCCCCAGAAGATGGCATTCGCCGGAGTCGCCAAACCGATAAACGAATCGTGCTGACGCTCATCGACATTAAACTTGGCCAGACGAAGCGCTGAAAAAGCGGCCATCAGCAAGGCGATCAATGCCCACCAGCCGAGTATCGGACGCAGGTAGCAGAACAGCATCATAGCCGGCGCCAAACCAAACGTAATGTCGTCTGCCAACGAATCCAATTCAATACCTATCGGACTTGGCGCTTTCAACAAACGGGCACTCAGTCCGTCAAAGAAATCAAAGAATGCGCCGATCAAAATGAAGATAAACGCCCATAGAAAAGCACCTTGCGTAGCTAAATAAACCGATATACTGCCGCAAAGCAGGTTGCAACTTGTGATCGCGTCAGGAATAATTCGTTTGCAATTCATAATTTTCTATATACTAAATAAGTGACTATTATCGACGGAACACAACAAGCCATGACAATCCAGAAGAATCCCAGATAGCCTGTCGCTTCTTGGATATATCCGGCTATCGTGCCAGGTAACATCAAACCAAGGAACATAAACGCGGTGCAAATCGAAAAATGCGCCGTCTTGTGACTGCCGTCCGCTACACGCATCATATAAAGCATACATGCCGTGTAACCAAGTCCGTAACCCAACTGCTCGATACCTACGCATAGGCTTAAGATCCAGAATGCAGTTGGCTGATTCTGTGCAAAATAGACATAGACGATGCAGGGTAAGGTCAAACAAAGCGCCATCGGCAGGATGGCTTTCTTCAAGCCCGTCTTACTGGCCCATATGCCGCCTCCGATACCGCCTAATAGCATCAGCACGACGCCGATACCCGTGATCTGACCGATCGTGTCCACGCTGATACCCAAACCGCCCTGTTCGCGCGCTGCCAAGAAGAACGGATTGCATAACTTCAACAATAAAGCCTCCGGAAGTCGGTATAGCAACATAAAACACAACGCCAAGATGATTTCCGGTTTGCGGAAAAACTCCACCCAAACCATCCCGATCTCTCGCCAAATATCTTTCACCTTTAACCTTTCACTTTTCACCTCTATTGCCGGCATGCTCCATGCGTGCCAAACAGCGATTAGAGCCAAGATGGCGCTGCAAAGGAGTAGGGCATAGGTCCACGACGTCGAGATGTCCGTGCGTTTTTGCAACCATCCTACAATCATCAGCAACAGGGACTGACAGAAAATATTCGCAATGCGGTAGAACGTAGAACGCAAACCGACATAAGCCGATTGATCGTGTTCGTTCAATGCGATCATATAGTATCCGTCCGCTGCAATGTCATGGGTCGCAGAGCAGAAAGCGGTGATAGTGAATAAGATAAGCGCAATCGTGAAATGTCCTTGTGGCGCTAACCATGCCAGCAACGCAACCGTCACCGCCATCAGAATTTGCATCGTCAGTACCCACCATCGTTTGGTGCGCAGCACATCGACGAACGGACTCCACAAAGGTTTGACTACCCACGGAAAAGCAATGAGCGAGGTGAACAATGCCATCTCGCTATTCGGTACACCAAGTTGCGCAAAAAGCGTTATACTGATGCTTGTAACCAAAAAGTATGGGATACCTTCCGCCAAATAGAGCGTAGGTACCCATACTAATGGTGATATATTCCTTATATTATTACGCACACGCGCGTGATTATTGGAAGTTAGCGCGGTTGTCCACTACCTCTGCCTTGTCTTCCATCAGCTGGATAGCCTGATACGGCAGATAAGCGAAACGACTTGCCAACTGTGCTTTTTCGCTCTCAGCAACGAAAGTCTCTGCTGCGTTGTTGGCCGCACCGGTCTTAACTACGAATACGCCCATATTGCCTTGGATCGGCTCGCTCAACGCGTTCTCACCTTGTGCAATAGCCTTACCGATCACAGCCGGCTCCATGCCTGCGTTGCCCAGACGGCTGTCACCCAAAGCTACGCGCTCTACGTGCTGGATCGACTGACCTAAGATCTCTGCGGCTGCCTCAAGGCTCTCAACACCCTTCAGTTGCTTCATCAGATAAGCAGCCTTTGCGTTGTTGGTAGCCTCGTAAGTCAACTCGGCACGAACAGCGTTCAACGAACGGTACTCACCGTCATTTACCTCTGTCAATGCTGCTACGATGAACTGCTGACCGCACTCGAATACGTCGCTTACAGCACCTTCTTTAGCCTCGAATGCCCAACGAACGATAGCACGGCTGCCTTTCAATTGACCTACTTTATCGGTCGTTGCTGTCAGATTATACTGCGGAACAACGGTCATACCTGCCTCTTGAGCTGCTGCTTCCAATGCCTCGGCATTGTTGTTATTCACGATGAACTGCTTGGCGTTGTTATAAATAACCGAATAGGTCTTGCTCGACGGAGTTACCTCACGCGCCAGGATAGCCAGTTTCACTTTCGGAGTCGGTTTACCGAGCTCGAGGATCTCGAACGTCTGCTCACCCATTCCTTGTGCAACCGTGAAACGCTCGCCGCGTTTGCCGTTCAGTGCCGGCTCAGCGATGTTCTTCGGCAGATCACTTGCTTTGAACCAACCGAGTTCCTGATCCTCTTGACCTTCCTCTACTGCAATAGCTTTCAACTCAACGCTATCCGGCAGCGAATAACCGGCTTGCATAATACGAGCCATAGAATACGTGTTGTTCTCGAACAAGATCTCCGTGCAGTCACCTGCTTTGGCACCCTTCGCAAAAGCGAACTCTTTGAACTGTGCCGGAACGGTCTCTTCCGAGTAGTCACGACCGTCGTACATGATATCCGAGTTGGTGTTTACTACGAGGCTGATGTCGTCCGTTGTCTTGAACTCTTCCTGCAGATTGTTCATCATCGTCTCGGCTGCCTTGAAATCGTCCTCGCTCGGTACGATGTCGAATGCGATGTACTTGATAGCACGGTTCGGAGTCTGCTTGTATTGCTCTTTGTGCTTGTTGTACAGTTTCTTGATGTCGCTCTCGCTAACCTTTACAAGGCTGTCTGCTACTGCGAAATACGGTTTCATCACGTAGTCTACCACTACGCCGTTCTGACGACCGTTGAATGCGTACTCAGCATCCAGCGAGTTAGCCTTCAGCAGGTGTTGCAGCAATGCCGTGTATTTCTCCTGCATGTAACTGATGCGAACGGCTTTCTCCCAGTACAGCCAATAATCCTTGGCTTGCTTGAGGTTCGCGTTCTCAGCATCGTCGCTCTCGTTGTTGATAGCCGAGATCAAGCCCTTCACTGCCTCGCGGCTGAACTGACCGTCTTCGCCCATGAATGCACGACGACCACGGATGATCTGGTGTACGTTCTCGCCTACACACAACTCCGTCAACTCGTCAGCGGTAATGTCCATACCGATCTTCTCTGCCTGAGCGCGAAGGGTGTAGTCCATTACGTACATGTTCCACACTTGGTTACGAATCTGTGCGTACGTGTCTTCATCAAAATCCGTACGACCCGACTCAATCTTGTACACTTCTGTCAATTGTTCTTTAGCTGCCTCGTACTCCGTGTAATGAATCTTCTGACCTTCGATCTCACCGACGTTCTCGCGGCTGCGGTTGAAGAAACTACTACCGGAGTTCAAAAAGTCTCCGAGGATAAATGCCAACATGGCGAGACCCACAATTGCGATCAACAATGCGCCATGATTTCTAATTCTTTGTAAACTTGCCATTTTTGTATGATATAATTATAATTTTTTTGCGTTCTTATTCTTGTCCTTGCGGCTCTTCTAAGATAGTGATCTTTCCGTTCTTCATCTCTGCCGTAGTACCGTTATAGTTCATGATCTTTCCGGTCAAACGAACTTTAGCGCCTACAGGTACAGGTGTCGTACCGTCCGGTACATTACACCAATAAGCCTCGAATACCTTCGATCCGGCTTTTACATCGTCAATCCAGAACCATTTCTGCTGACCCTTGCTGATCTCGTTGCTGTAACCTGCCGATTGAACGTAACCGTCGATTACATAGACATCAGCACTTGTTCCGCCGTTCGGCAATGCCAATGCTGCCGTCTTCGCTTCTGCACAGGTCGCATAAACTGTATCAGGTATGGTCGGACGAACAATCGAGTCGATACGTACGATGAAACCGTCCTTCAACTCCGGCGTCGAACCCTTGTAGTTGATCAGCGTACCGCGGACGGTCAGTTTCGAACCTACCAAAGGTACATCCGTCATCTTCGTGAACTTCGTGTCGTTGATGTTGTTGATATAGTAACACGAGATACTCGTCTTGCCGCCGTTATCTGACAACTTGAAGTTGATGTTCGTGTACTTCGACGGAACATCCTCCGGATTCGTGCTGTTGACGGTTACTGTACCAGACAACTTATATATCTCTGCTGTTGCTTGGTCTGCCGGCAGACTCTTGCAAATAGCGATCGCGCTGTCAATCGAAATCACGATACCGTCCGTGTCGGGAATCAGCACGGGGATCGAGTCGCCTTGAGTCTTTTCGTTGTTACCCGGCATGCCGATGTACTGGGGCTCATTACAACTGAACATCACTACTGCTACCATAGCCAGCAGTACAAATAAATTCTTTTTCATATGTATATTATTTATGGTTTTCACGTTTTATCTCAAAATAGCGTGCAAAGATACGAAAAATATTTCACGCGCGCAAATAAATTAGGAAAAAATGCAAAAAAAATGCAATTTTCTTGCGTATGTCAATTTTTTGTTGTAATTTTGCACGCTTTTTCGATGGTGGGGTATAGTGTGCCCGCACGATTAAGCATAGTATTAATCCACGAGAGAAGAAATTCGAGGGCTTTTATCTTTCGACTTTTATCTTTCGACTAATTGTTAAAACAATAGCTACTATTCCTCCCAGACCACGTGGTGGTCGAGTTATCAAAGAAGATCCGCACCGTATTAACGACAAGATCCGCGGTGTGGCTCAAGTGCGCCTGATCGGCGACAATGTAGAGCAAGGTATCTACACGTATCAACAGGCTATGAAAATAGCAGATGACCAGAATCTTGACCTCGTCGAGATCGCTCCTACCGCTACACCGCCTGTCTGCCGCGTTATTGACTACCAGAAATTCCTCTACGCGCAGAAAAAGAAACAGAAAGAGGCGAAAGCAAACCAGAAAAAGCAAGAGGTGAAGGAGATCCGGTTCGGTCCGCAGACAGATGACCACGATTATAACTTCAAGCTCAAGCACGCGATCGAGTTCCTCAAAGAGGGCAACAAAGTGAAAGCATATGTCTTCTTCCGCGGACGCTCTATCGTCTTCAAAGAGCAGGGCGAACTCCTTCTTGCACGATTTGCTGCCGACCTCGCCGAGTATGGCAAACCCGACAATGTACCGAACCTTGAGGGCAAACGAATGATCATGTTCATCAGCCCCAAGAGTAACAAGGGGTAATAGTAAATCAGACTAACGAGACACTATCGACAGAGAATCGAGTCGGGGTTATCTCGTGGTCATCTCGAGGGTATATCGTATCATACATCACCTTATATATACGTAGTATATATCCCGTGATTTTAAAATAAAGCCGTCCGAAGGCTTACCTTTAATTTGTACATCGTCCTTTGTACATTGTACATTGTCCTTTGTACATTACCCGCTGCCTATCGGACGAATTATTAACAATTAAATATTTATTACAAAATGCCAAAGGTAAAAACGAACTCCGGTGCAAAAAAGCGTTTCACGCTTACCGGAACCGGTAAAATCAAGCGTAAGCACGCTTACAAAAGTCACATTCTGACGAAGAAGACTAAAAAGCAAAAACGTAACTTGACTCATGTTGCGTTAGTTAACCAAACGAACCTGCGCTCCGTACGTGAGATGCTGCTGCTTCGTTAAGTATGAACCATTAAAGTGAAAGGACAGAAACATGCCAAGATCAGTAAATCACGTTGCTTCGCGCAACCGTCGCAAGAAGATCATGTCGCTCACCCGTGGTAACTTTGGTGGTCGTGCTAATGTATGGACCGTAGCAAAGAACACATGGGAGAAAGGTTTGCAGTATGCTTAC
>CACZEL010000017.1 GCA_902780235.1 uncultured Bacteroidales bacterium
ATCAATAATCCACTACTCCAACTATACCATTAGGGCTGCAACATCAACGTTGCAGCCCTAACTTTATATAACCACCTGTACTTTAATGGATGGTTACGTCTCGCCGTCTTCATCCCCAAACAATTTGCCGGTTCCCTCGTTCACGATAAGCAAAACAATCTCTGTCTCTTAAATCCCCTTCCCTTTAGGGAGGGGTTAGGGGTAGGCCTCCATTTCTATCTCACCTGTTGCGGAGCCACAAAAGAAAACCACCCCGTAGCAACAACTGCTGAGGAGTGGTTAACCTATCTTCGCCGCTGGGCGAAACATCTCCGATAATTAGAACGCTTTCTCCCGACGCATGGGAGCGCCGGAGGCACCGCCGCCTATATGACCGCTCGTATCCCCCATAGTCATTAAACGGTCTGTCGCCAAGAAGACTATTTCCGTCGTCGGTATGTGATATTCCTTTTTCTTAGCCATAAGGCACGATTGCTTCATTTCAATCTAAAAAGCGTGCAAAGGTACTGCTTTTTTTTGATATACGCAAATATTTCTTAAAATTTCACACCTTTTCCAACGATATCGTACATCTTACCTTCCGGAGTAACGATGTATATCTGATCGTCGATGAGCACTTTGCGTACACCATTCTCATCATTGAGCAATCCACCATTCTCAATATCCGTCGTCGTTTGCTCGCTTGCCACAATACGCAGACCGTAACCTTCGGTCGTACCCTGCTCGAGTTCCAACTCAAACGGACTCATCGAGAGGTTCCAGATCGCTTTTCCGTTCTTGGTCAAGTACAGCGTAGCATCTTCCGGTGATTTCTCAATCTCCAATGTATAAAGACCGGCAGTCGGAGTATACAAGGAGATGTTGGTAGCTGCCTTGCCGGCATTCAGCGGCATCTCGATATCGCACAAGTTCATGTTATCGCGTGTCGTCCAAACCTGAGCCACCTTCGAACTGGTCGGCGTACCCATCTTCAGCAGGTCATGACCGATCGTATATTCACCGGTTGCCTCTTCACTTGCAGAAATCCACATATGATCCTCTGCAAGTTCTGCATCCTCAGCCTTCAAAGCCAAACGGAATTCATTTACCGTACGCGCCTCACGAGCGGGTGCCATGATGGCACGATTCGTAGCATTAGCAAACTCAATTTCTTGCTCGCCATTCACTTGGACAAAGAACGATGTTCCTACTGCAAAGATATAATCGTCCGCTTCGCGCGTTACATAAACGTTATTGGTATGATCATAGAGTTGTACTTTCATACCGGCGGTCTTCATTTGCTTATGCTGCAGGGTTCCATTACCCAAACCGTTCCATCCACGTTTGTCGCTATCACCTGCGGAGCATACTGCCTGATAGGAATCCGAAGCCAGCAAATCGGAACCTTGTTTCTTTTGGAACAAGAAGGTGTTTTGTACTACCTCATCATCGAACGTGATAGTATATACGCGTCCCGGGAGCATGGTACCGGTAGTTACTTTCCAGTCTTTCTGTCCTGCAGCACGTGCTGTCTCGCTATGCTCCATAACGATGAAATCTACGCCCGGAACAAGATGGTTCACCAAGTCTCCTTCGCGGAAGATTCCGGTTGGGATATCTACCTCAAACGGTACTACAAAATCATACCAGCCGTAGGTAATCTGTCCGCTTGGATCAAAACTCATCTGGAAGTAAGCGTTATTCATCAACACCAGTTTCTGGTTCTCATCCTTGAGCTGACCGGAAGCCGCACTGGTAGATGTTGTTCCAAGTGTAGCATCCAAAATCAGATCATTGACAAGGAGTGCACCGGTTCCCACATTAACCTTACCGCCCTCTTCGATATGCAGGTTACCATAGTTACCCAAGAGCGAAGAGCTTCCCGAACCGATCGTCAGATTTCCGGTCACGGTAACGGTTACCGTGGACTCGTCCGAGATCGTGAGACTTCCAACCGTCACATTTCCGTTGATGATAACATCCGAGTTCACCACAACAGGATCATTTACACCCGGTTTATTGTTATCATCCCAGTTGCCGTCTTCGTTCCATACCATACCATCTTCTCCTTCACCTCCGCTAAAGACATATTTGTATCCTTCGGTTACATTTGCTACTACGGCAAGCGTCGTGGAGAGGTTGGTAAAGTTATCGGTAACGATGATGTTTGCGCTCCATTCGCCTAACTCAGTCGGCGTGATCGTGATCGGCAGGTCAAAATGTCCATGCGCACCGCAGTCTCTGATGATGATCGTAGAGTCAATGGTGTACGAACCATCTTCCGGATTGCTCTTGTCCACCAAGAGATCGCCCTTGATATCCGAGAATTCAAAGCCGATAGTGGCTTTTCGAGCCTCACCGATCTCGATATCCGCCAAATCTACTACCTCTACGGTCGGACGGAGATACTGCTTAAGCGTGATCTTGATATCTTTGAAGTTATGATATCCTTGTCCGGCATTCAGACGTCTGAAACGGATGGCATCGGCATTTTCATCCAACTGCAGATCTTCTACCAAACGCCAATCGTACGCGCCTTCACTTCCTTCTTTTCCTCCGTTATTATATGTCGAACCTTCAATATCGCTCCATTGTCCATTTACGCGTTGTTGTGCCACCACTGTTCCACGGCAGAGTTTAATCAAACCGTACACATACAACTCTCCGTTATGCTGGTAGGACAATTTATCCGGTTTACCTTTTGCAGGATCCAAGAGAATCTCTGCAGATGTGATCTCCGGTGTCGTCCAATCGCTGAAACCACCGGACAACTGCATATCCATCGAGAAGAGTTGCACATTATCGGCATGGTCGAGTACCAGCGGAGTCTCACATCCAGCGGACGGCTGACGTACTTTCACATACATCGTTACCGGCTGAGCAGCCTCGTAAGTTTCATTTCCCGCTACATTTGCAATAATTGTTGCCTCTCCATAATCCAGCACGGTGATTTGTTTGCCATTCAAAGCAATCACGCTATTTGCTTCACAAGAATAAGTAATGTGCGGCGTACGCGTTACATCTTCCGTTAACGAACCATCGCTCATATTACGGATAAATACTTTCGCTTCCAAATCAATGACATCATCCGGTGCGATACCACGCATTAGGTCTTGATCCCAAACAATAACTTGAATCTTCTTATTGGTTGCGTTAACCGTTACTGTATCACTTACCGAGAACCAATAGTCATCACCCGCTTCAGACGCAATCAAAGTAGCCGTACCTTCGCCAACAACTTCAAATCCTAGACCACCCAATGTAATCTTAATGACGTCCGCATTATCCGTAGAATAAACTACCGATTTCTCGCTTGTTGCGACAGCCGCTTTATTCACATTGTCCACAGTCAAACCTACTGACAAGGTCATCGGGTCTCCCTCAAAGCCGGGCTGCCATTCCAAGGTCTGCACTTTCTTATCCGTTGTACCGGTTACGGTAAAGGTGCGGTTCTGATATTTGGTATATAAGGTAATCGTACCCGTGTGCGTACCCTTCGCGTTGGCAGTGTAGTATACGGTAACCTCCGCACGGTTGTAACCCTTGGTTTGATCAACGGTAATCTCCGGCTGATCAACCGTAAAGTGCTCATTATTGGAAACGATCTTTATAACGTCGTCGCAACTGCTGTAGTTCATGTAGAACTTAGCGGTTGTAGTACCTCCGATGGTATTCTGCGGCATCACTAAGGTCTCTACCAAATTACCGTTCTCATCTTCCGGCTTGATGCTTGTCGCACGAGATACCTTGACATTCTTATAATACTTCGATTCAGTCGCACCGGTCTTAGCACCAAAACGGATATGTGTTACTTTCTCATTTGCCTGCAAGCCCGTGAAATCATACGGACCGTACGTCTCATAACTGGATGACAAATCAGGATTGGCAATATCGCGCCAATTGGCACCGTTATCAACCGAATATTGAGCATAGAAATAATTGACTCCCAACAAATCTTTCTTTGCATCAAACCAAATCTGCTTAACCGGACCACTAATAGCAACAGCTTGGTCAAAGTGACCGGAGATATCCGTAATTGCCGTACTGAAAGTATGCTCTGTATTATCCTCGTACAAGTAGCAAACCGCAGGCAATACACGTACTTCCACTTTCACCCCCGTCTTCGTTGCTGCTTTGTACTTATAGTTCTCTGCCTGGTATAAGTTCCAAGTAGCGTCATCGCGGGTATAAGAAGCGGTAATCGTACAATGCGTATCGTCATTCTTTACGAGAGTAGCAACCGTCGCACCGGTAGCCTGAGTGATCTGAATCGGAGAATGTGTATAGTCGGTATTGTTCGTCGTGAACTCGGCATCAAATACATCCTCAAAGTTCACACGCTTCGTCCAACTGCCCCATGAGCAACTGAACTCGTTGTCATATTTCTTAACCGTCACCACGATGGTCTTTGCGTATGCTTCGGCGATACCATCAAAGCGAGCCGTTGCGTCTTGCCAGATCTTGATGGTTACTTCCTTTTGGTTAAACGACTTAGCCGCACTATTCGGGATAACAATCTTATTATTCGTAACATCATAGTATGCTACCGTTGCATCCGAACTGGAAGTATGAATCGTACCATCACTATTGACTTGAGTAGCTACAATCTCTACCTCATCATCCACATATTTCGTGTACGAAGCTGCGGTCGCCAAGGTATTGGCTCGTTTCTCAACCGTTACCGTAAAGTCAGCCGTTACTTGGTTGTAGTATGCCGTCTGTGCTTTGGTAGCACGAATGGTATAGGTGCCGCATACCGTAGCAGAGAAAGTACTACCACTAATGGTAGCATGCTCCTTATTAGCACTAATTACCTCGTAGGTTACTTCTCCGTCACGCGTAACGTTATTAACAACATCCGACGTCGTTTGCGCTGCAATAATAAGCGTATTGAGATTCAAGTACGAATCGCTTGCTCCTTCATCAATACCATCTACCGATACTTTGACCGTTCCGTTTTTCATCGCTAACGCCTGCGTTGCGCGCGTGATAGTAATAGGAATAGTAAACTCCTTGGTTGTGTACATTCCTCCGTCAGTCGGAGTGAAGGTAACAGAATAGTTATGCGAACCCTCTGCGTCCAGAACTACATGCGTCGGTTCTGTCCAAGCGAACGAACCGGGAACATCAGTATGTGCTGCACCGCGCAACGTAATATCTGCTGCACCGCCAGAGAGCTTACTGTTTTCCAACGTCTGCTGATATACTACCGAAGTACCTGTCGGATTCGTTGCAATATCCGGAGTGGATTTGCTAACCACAACATTCTCCACAGTAGTAGAAGTGGCTGCATAGGTTTGATCACCCTCTTGAAGAATGGTAATAGCAATCTCTCCGCTCTGCAAGAACGTCATCTCCGAACTGTTGAACGAAGCCACGCCTTCCGGAGAAGCCGAATACTTAAATGCTGTCAATTTGGAGTTAGCAACCGCACTTAACGTTACCTTATCCGTTGTCTTGTAAGATGTTGCAATCGAGTGTTCTGTGATACTCTGCGACAATTTACTGATAGATACGGAAAGTGTACAAGTCTGCAAAATCGCACCTGTATTATCTTTTACGTAGATATAGCCGGTATCATTTCCTGCGCTTGCACCTGCAGTATATTTTACCGAGATCTCCTGCGATCCAGACTTACTACAATCGCCGAATCCATCTGTCGGTGTAAACGTGAACTTATTATTCGAGCACTCCAACGAAATCGGATAGTTCGCATAATTTACCGTAAATTTCTTTGCAGAAGTAGTCGTGCTTGGATAGGTACTGAACTCTATGGTATTATCAGTAATATCAGAAAGAGTACAATATTTCTGATGTGAATAACTGATCGCGTCGATATAATAACCGTTCGTCGAACTCGTTACAATCATTACTGATTTAGCATTGATATAACTGCTCAAATCAATATTACTGTTCGAAAGAGTCTTGTTGATATCATCAGCCGAATACTCTTTAGTGTATAATTTGGTTCCCGTTCCATTAGGTTCGCTGTAGAATTCCACATTCACCCCTTGTAAATAACCATCAAGCAATCCGGTCTTCATTCGGCTAAATGAAACAGTCATTGAAGCCGGAATATCAATATTGTAAGTTGCCGAAGCCGTAGATAATAAAGCTGCTTTCAGAGAAATTTGAGAATTCACCAAAGTCTCGGTCATATCGCAAACCTTCGTCGGATCTACAACCTTTACCGGCAGCGAAACGCTCGAAGCGGGTGCATAATTAATTTCGTCACCAGCTTGTTTGGCCAAGATAGTGGTATTCTTACATTCGCTTGCCGAATAAGACAAAGTCCATGTATTGCCGTTTTGACTTAGCGTTAAACCGGTCTTATCTCCACTCAACTCATAAGTCACAGGCAGACCACTCGAAGCTGTTGCATTCAAAACAATCGATTTCGTTTCATCCGTTGTCTTCAAACGCGAGAAATCTTGAGACCAAGAGATAGTTTGTTTCTCAAGATTGGTAATGGTGATCACTTTCTCAATATCTTTGTCTGCATAGATATCATTTCCCTTCACATGTGCCGTAATAGTAATGGTACCCGAAGTCGCTTTCAGCATTGTTGCCGAATTACTTGAACAACTAACATACTCCGCATTCCCGGCAGAAGACAAGGTCACCTCCAAGTTATTACCATTCGTTGCCGTCAGTATATCATCCACATTAAAATAGTCAGCATTCGACGACCATGTTACATCCGGTTGAAGAGGATCAGTAGTACCGCTCAAAGAAATAGTCTTTCCGCCTACTGTCAGGGTTGCAGAATGAGTTCCTACTACTTCATGGTCATATGTAATAGTAACAGTGGCTGTTCCAAAACTTCCTACAGAAGAGTTATTAGTAATCGAAGCGTTAAAATGTGCAGCACCCGAACCGGTAATATTGGTTGACATCGCAGCCACATTCGCCCAATCGATAGTTACATCTTGTGTATATGCAGAAGTAGTACCTGTTGTTTTATACTCAGCCGCGCCAAAGTCAACACTATTAGAAGAAGGTAAATCAATTACCACCGCACGAGTTACACGAACTTCTTTTATATATTTATTTAATGACCCAGCGAATACAAATTTTATTTTTGTTGCTTTAGGACTAAGAGTGCAAGAAAAAGCATTGTCTTCATAACCATATTCTTTAGGAAGACCTATGAGAGTTTTTTTAGTTACTTTACCAGGATCGTTTTTTGAAAATATAGCATCTTCTTGATAAGCGCCATCCACATACTGATAAACCTTGATGCTATTATCAACACTTGCTACAGTTTTATGCGCTTTAAATGTTAAAGTAGCACCAGGGCCAGCAAGATCATACTCTTCAGTATACGGCAAAGCCGCTGAGTAAGTTTCTCCATCTGCTACTAACACATATCCACCGGTACTACAACTTCCCGAATACGTCGGCCAAGTAGCCCACGCTTTCACATTTACGCCAAACAGGCACACCATGAGGAGTGCAAGCATAGTAAGTAAGGGTTTTGTACTGGTAATCCTAGACTTTAGTCCTAAGAACAGACTAATCACACCCTGAGAATTATTTAACATGTAAATCTTTTTCATATCTTTCATTACCTTAAATTTTCTTATCTTACTTCGCTCGAACGATTATTTCGCCAGCGAAATTTTCTATTGTTTGTTATATCTTTTACGGGCTTTTTAGCTATCACCCGTTAGTTATTTGCTCGTTATTACTTAGTTATTTGCTCGTTATTACCCCTCCGTCTCCCTAACCTCATCATTCCCATCATTCAGCGAAGCGGCTCAATCCATCATTTAAAATTTGTCATGTCGCTTTGTCGCTATGTCGCTTTTAAAAATTGCCGTGACACTTTGACACTTTGACACTTTTATCTATTTTGCTGTTTTACAGCTTCTTATCTTCATTTTCTCCTTTCCCGAAAGTGTCAAAGTGTCAAAACGACATTGCGACATCCTACTTTTGGGGGATCATTTTGGGGCATTTTGGACTAAATTGCTAACCACATTTTGCAAAATGTACGATTTTTAAGCATCTTCACATATTCTATCGCCATATTACTCCAAAAAAGTGCGCAAAATTAATATAATTCTTCGAATTATGCAAATTTTAGGTCTCTCGCGCGTGCGATTAATAATAAGGTGTAGCCGTTTCTTAAAAAGAGAAAACAAAAAAAGCAACGGGACAAACCGTTGCTTTTAAGAAAAGATCTATCGAGAATGGACCTACTTTCTTACTTTACACGCTCGCCGGAGATGGTGTAAATCATCTCACCGCGACGGATATAAAGCGTTCCGTTCTGAAGGAATTTCTCGGCTGATTCTTCTGCCTCAACTTGCTCAAAGTCAGTTGCTTCAGTTATCGTAATATAACGAACAATCGTCTTCTCACAGCCGAACTCAGTAGTAGTATGTTGGATGAGCGTAATAACTGCAGGTTCATTCATTACATAGGCAGCCTCGGTCAGCAGAACCTCATCTTCGCCATCCAGTTTGTACCATACATTAGGCTCAACAGCAAGCGTTTCATTGGTATGCATGGTCTCTTCGTCCATCTCCACATACTCAATCGGGTGAACGATGATCGTCAGCATAATAACCGAGTCTCCTTGATAGATATTAGCGCCTTCCAGTACCACTTCTTCCGGTTCCTCTGTAGCGTCGTAATACCATACGCCTGCGAACTCAACCGAATCGCCTTCGCAGAACTCTGCGGTATATTCGCCAAAGGTGGTCGGGGTCGGAGTTACGAAGACATCCACCATAATGGTAGCCGTAGCATAGATTGTGTTCTGTGTCGGGGTGAAGAGTACAGCAGCCTC
The DNA here is from genome assembly GCA_902780235.1 of uncultured Bacteroidales bacterium. Lineage (GTDB taxonomy): Bacteria > Bacteroidota > Bacteroidia > Bacteroidales > Paludibacteraceae > Colicola. The sequence goes on from CACZEL010000017.1 coordinate 8,777, forward strand.
GCCGGGTTCGGTCATGATCTGATCCGGGTAGAGCCAAGAGAACGTACCTTCTACCTCAGCCAAACCGCCTCTGAGCAATGCCATACCTACCGGCGCATTCGTTGCCACGTCGGTAGCCTCAGGCGCCTCGAGAATCTGAACCGGCGTCAGATCGATCTGAATCGTCTTTGCCAACGAAGCCTCGTTCCAACGCTCGTCACCTGCCTGATAAGCGATGATATCCACCAATCCGGCAGAGAGGATAACAAGGGCGTTATTCTCCACGTAAGCAATCGTGCTATCCGAGCTGAGGTAAACGACCTCCAACTCACTCGTTGACGTTGCAACCGGTAACTCTACCGTATCCGTCGTCAGACAGCTTGCCGGTAACTCAAAGCCGTGAATCGATTGGTTATAACCCGTACAGGTAATCTCCAAACTAATCGTGTGCGTTGTCGGATTCGCCTTACCGTCCGTAATAGTGATCGTACCGGTATAAACGCTATCTTTCACATTCGGGGTAAAGAACACCTCGAAGGTCTCCGTGCCACGATCCGCACAATCCGTACCGATCGAAGTCTTCGTTACCTCAAACGGGCTATTCGGTTCTACCAAAATATCCACTACATCCACATTCGAACGCGATACAGAGATCGTCTTCGACCAGCGTACATTACGCTCTGCAGTCTCCACAATCGCGCTCTCGCTCACTACCAACTCTTTCTTACGCGGGATAGAGATATTAGAAATCGTCTGCTCTGCATATTCTCCTGTACGGAAACGAATCTTCGTAGCCGTTTCCTCCAAAGCGTACGGTCCAAAATTGCCACCTTGCTCAGTAGGCAGAATAGATTGAATAATTCTCCACTCTAATCCGGATCCAAAATTTGCATATTGCTCAACATACAACTCTGTCTGCGTCGTCCATAAATATTGCAATCCGCCACGCTTTGCATAGAATGTCAGATTGGTCGGCTTGCCTTCTAATACAAACTCAGAGCTATACACAATTCCTTCTTTGTGACCTTTAGGGAAAGTATATTGCGCGTCCGCTAATGCGTACTCGTCACAAGCCGATTGCGGGTCACGTACCTTAATCTGTTTGCGTGCAGTAGCTGCAATCCATACTTCTTCATTAATCTCGCCACCAGCCTGAGTAGCAACGATATACGCTACACCCGGTGTGCCGGTGATGGTCAATACTGAGCCGTTTAATGTAACGCAATTATCGGATCCATCCTCCAAAGCATAAGTTACTTCACCTCCGCTGGTAGCTGTAGCCGTCAACTCGATCGTATTCGGATCCGCGTTGGTTTTCAGACTCATGAAGTTCTGATCCCAAACAATCACCTGTTTTTTATTAGAAGTCACAGTAAAGCTCTTGCTATCCGTTCCTTCATTGTAGATTTCATTTCCGGAAGCCAAAGCCGTGATAGTAGCCGTACCGTTATCTATCGCATAGAGGGTCTTTCCATCTTCCGAGACAGCGATCACTTCAACATTATCAGAGGTATAAGTAATCTCAGCCTCTTCGTTATCCGCCGTCGCCAGATCCGTTCCGGTTAACACATCTTCAGCATTCAAGGTGAAGTTTGTTGCTGCCAGATCGGCATTCCAGTGAATTGCCTGTTCACGTTTGGTAGTAGTACCGGAAACAGTAACTGTCTTGGTCACAGAACCGTTCGTCAGCGTGATCGTTCCGCTATGTTCGCCTATCTCCTGATCACGGTTATACCCCACGGTAATGGTTTGCGTACCATAAGCCGCCTTACCACCAAAAGAAGCCGGAGAAACGGTAAAGAGTTCATTATCAGAACTTACCGACAAGGCATTCACATTGCACCACTCTACATCAAACGCCAATTCGGCAACACCTGAGCTGATCGTGTTTGATCCGAAACCCAACGAAGTTATCTCCTCGTCTCCCACTTTCGGATTATTCACATAAGCTTGGTCTGTTACTTTGATATTTTTGTAGATACCACCGTAGTTTCCACTATAACAAAGTTTGATAAACTTCGTTGATTTAGACAACTCGATAGGACTTTCCAAAGATTGTGGATCTGCCGATACAGACACTCCAGATGTAGTCGGTGTAGTTGCAGTCCAAACAGTTACCCACGGACCATTTTTTGATTCACTCTCTGCCACATACCAGTTTGGATCTGATGCAATAATACTTGTTCCTTGAAATTGAAATGTCAACTGATAAGGAATACTCGTCTGATCCAAAGCAATAATCACGAACTTATCATCCCAGTTCCATTCAGAACCTGTGATAGCACTTGCTTTTGCCTCTAAACGTACACCTCCATCCCACTTATTTTGCGAGCGTGAAGCACCATCATTTCCAACCACAATGCTGGAGTTGTTATAATGACTTTGCGTCATAGTAGTATTATACGGCAGTTGAGCAAAAAGAGCAGCCGTCAACACCAAACCACATAAAAGTGTAAAAATCTTTCTCATACCTAAATGAAATTTTTAATTTATACCAATATTTTATATTTTCGATTTTATTAATAATCTTAAATTTTGTACCAAAAAGCGCGCAAAATTACTACATTTCTACGAAATGACCAAAAAAATCGCACACTTACGCGCGCGATTCATAATATAGTATAGCCGTTTCTTAATAAACGACAACTTTAGCTATTGGCTTTTGGCTGTTAGCCTTCGATCACCCCTTCTTTGAGCCAGGAGTCCACAGTGTTCTGGATGTCGGTCATGGCTTGTTCGGGTGAAACCTCGTATTCGGCACAAAGGGCTTTGCAGAGCGAATTCACATCAAACTCCCCTTTCTCCGCCTCGCTCCATAAGAAAGCAGCCGTCTCGTTGAGCGTGATCATCTTGTTGAAATTGATGAGTGCCATTGACTCACCTACTAAAATGTACTCGTTGCCTAACTTGCGCAACTTAAAGCCTTCAATTGTTTTCATAAAGATTCTTTTTTATGACGTCATGACGTAATGACGTTATGACGAGTAGTTCCATATTAAAATCGAATGTCGATATATCTTCAATAGCCATTTTCTTACCGGGCGGAGGATGTACCAAATATATCCGCGGGTGAGGGGTTTGCGACGTCCTTTGGGCGATTCGATACGAGTCACGATACCGATCACGTCTGCAGGTAAACAGGTCTCTGTTCCGGCAAGGTTTCCGTCTCCCATCAGGGTGAGTTGTTCGCCTTCGACACGAATGAGTCGGTGGAGCACATAGGTCGTTCTGCCGCAGAGGGTCTGCACTTGCGCCAAAAGGATGTCGCCTCGTTGCGGCGCGCGGTTCAGCGGCGCCAAGATGACACTGTCTTTATCGCCCTCGATGAACGGGCGCATACTGACGCCGGAAGGCGTAAAACGCACTTCCTTCCCTTCGCTCAGCAATCGTGCCAATTCAGGAATCAATATGTCATTTTCTATCTTCATCAGGGTTGATAGCGGAAGCAATTACAATGTTGCGTTGCATATTCCATTACACGTATATAAATCGGTTTGGACGAACCGGTGTTTTTTACGCGCACAAAATAATCCCCTGCCGACGGGAGAGTGACATCTGCCGAGGCTTTTGAATGGGTTGCAATTGATGCAAGGTCAGACCAATCCACGCTATCCTTGGAAAACAAAATCTGCATGGTAGGATATGCCCCATTAAGATAGTCTTTATCTGCAGGTTCGTAGAGTGTTTGCACACGCTTGAGATTGGTGATCTTGGTCGTTGTCACAAAATCACCATTGTCGGGCAAACAAATGCAGATCACTTCTCCATAGACCCCAAATTTACTATTTTTATTTGCGCCTGTAATGGTATAGGTAACAAAATCCGTCACTCCGACCTTGTATGGGCTTACGGTCTTCAGCGTTTTAGCGTCAAACATCTCATGGATATTCTGAACATGAATAGAGTCCCCAGCCCTGCAGATGGCAGAGCTGAGAACCATAAGAGTGAATATGATGCTTAAACGCCGAAAATGTTTCATTTGGTCTATTTACTCAACGGGTACGCCGAGGATGTTGTAGGTGCGACCATCGCGGAAGATCAGCACTTGACCGTCACGAATAATCTTCTGAACACTGACTTCTGAATTCTGAACACTTTCAACACCCGTTCCGTGCTCACAAGCGGTGCTATAATTGCTGTAAGAAGCGCCACCACCGGTCTTGCGGTATAATTGCGGCAACAGCATCGAAGCCGTGGCGCTGGATGTATAGGTCGTAAAGCGCGGACTGTTCACATTATACAGGAAACGTCCATAACTCTCCGTCGTATTTTGAATCGTAGCGTCACCGCCGGAAATGCTGATATCCCATGTTGTCGTACCACTACCCCATGCCAATTTCTTAACTGCTGTAGCGCCTAATAAACCGCTTGTCGAACTCAACGTCCAGGCACCTGCACTACCGCCCAACGTAAGCTCAACCGTTTCACTTCCCAGTGACGTGATTTGGTCATTATTGCTACTAAAGGTCGATCCTACAGAAGCCATAATTTGAGAAGAGATATCTCCAGCCGTGAAACCCTTTGAACTGCAAGCCATTACCAGCACGTCACCTGCATTGAGCGAAGAAGCGTTAGAAACCAAATCCCAGGTCGTTTCAGCACTACCTTCGCCTTCTTGATCAGCAAAGACAGCATAGAACGTAGCACCTTCGGCTACAGCATCACCCGCTTTAGCAAACTTCGGAGCGGTTGTTGGGCTGCTATACGAAGCTTGGGTACACCAACCTACAAAGACACGACCGTCGGAACAAGCGACAGGATCCGTAGCCGGCAGAACCAATGTACCGGTACTCTGAACGGATTCAAACAGTTGTCCGAACGCCATGAAGTTCACGTCAAACGGATCTACCGATGGCGTTTCGATGTAAGTCAAAGTCACTACTTGGTTCGCCTCAGCGATATTCAACAGCGGTTTACCGGAAACGCCTGTCCAAGAAGTTATATTCCTCGATCCCGGGAAGGTGTTCTTCGGGCAGTTGTCCGTGCTACCATCCCAACCAATAGCGGAGCCATAAGCAGAAACAACGGTATAGAGCGGAGAGCCGGAGGTATTTGTGTTATTCGGGGCGTTATCCGTCCACGCGGTAGCATTGAAATTAACTTTCCAGATGAGCAGGCCGTGACCTGTGAGCGGTGCATCCCAACCTACTGCCTGACGGTTTTCGATATAATAGCGCAGACCAGAAGTGGTCGGACTAATATACGTGCCGGAAGCATTGATCTGGTAGGTTTGTTGGTTCTCTGTTCCGTTTGCGTAAAGTGTTACGTTCTGCCCTTCGTTACCCAAGTTAATCGGCGTTAACCAGCCGAAGAAATCTTTCTCCCACGGGTCATAGTTAGGCGGGCAGTGTCCGTCTCCGTTGTAGCTACCACCGTCCATGACATCCCAATCGTTGGGAGTGAGGCAGTTTTCGTAGTTGGTACCATAGTCTGTATCATACAGATCGGGCAGCCCCATGACGTGGCCGAACTCATGGCAGAGCGTACCAATACCGCCCAAACTATTACCGGACATTTCACCCGACATGGCGTAGTTATCCAGTTTCTTGCCGCCTACTGTACATTGTGCGGCCGAATAGGTACAATATCCTTTCTGGCGAGCCGCCACTACCGACCAGTTATGCGGCCATATGGTCTCGGATGTACCGCCGTCAGCCTGTCCCTTACCGGCGTAGATCACATAGACGAAATCCACGTATCCGTCATTGTCGGAGTCATAATCCGCCCAATTGATGGAGAATTGCTGATTCGCTAATATGCAGCCCTCTACGACCGCATCGGTAGCGTGCTGGTCATCTCCTTCTTCAGCACCGGGTTTATCAGTGCCATAATATGCTACATTACGGCTCAAAGTCACAGGACCAAACACATCAAACTGCGGACGATAAGATCCGTTACTCTGGTCTGCAAAATACTGACCTGCAGAAGGATAACCCGCATTAACCGTACAGTTCAGCGAGTTGCACAACTCGTCAAAAGTAGCCTGCGTGTGACCGCTCTGCATGCTCTTATCGCTGAAATTAACCAAGATGACCACGCCCTTCGGCGCGAGATTCGGTTCCGTTCCGACATCCTTGCGTTGCCGACGAGCTACGCCTTTTGCACGACGTGCTTTGGCTACTTCGGGAGTCGGAGCCTCGCCTATTTCGACATACATGCCGTTGATCTCACGTACTTGTTTACCGTCACGATTGATCGTGTAGTGGTAAAACTCATCACCAATCACCTGCACTTCGATGGTTGTTCCATCCGCTTGCGTGCGTGTTTGCCATCCGCGACGAGCAGGAACTGCATAAGCAGCAAGCGTCACGGCGCACAACATCATCGCCATAAAAACTTTCTTCATAAAAATCATCTATTTTTCATTAGTATTCTAAATGCAACAATCTAAATTGCGTGCAAAGGTACAGCTTTTTTTGCAGATATGCAAGGATTTTCAAAAAAATAAACTTTTTAAGTGCTAAAAATTTGGTTATTAGAAAAAAAAGTATTATCTTTGCAGAGAATTTGAACAGAAGCTGATAAAACGATTCGTTATAAGCGCCACGTAGTGCTAAGAGAGCAAGGATGTTGTATGGAGTACCCAATGAGGACCCATTCAGCATCCTTTCAGTATCCATTCAGCATCCATTGCAACCAGGAGGCGACCCTTATGTTGAAAGGAGGATGAGAGGATGAGATGGTGAGGGGATTAGAAGGTGGAATATATGGAGGGAGGTACGTTGGAGATGTAGAAAAATTGACGGATTTTGCAGAAAATACACATTTATGAATTAAATATTTGCACATATGCGCAGAAAGTAGTATTTTTGCAGTCGATTTTGCAAAGTAGATTTAGCAAAACACAAATAAAAAACCAATTTTTTCGTTTAACTAAACAAAACACAAAACACATGAAAAAATTTTTCACATTAGCCGCAACTTTGTTTGCAGCAATTTGCATGAACGCAAGTGATATCACTATTGCGTTAACAAGTATGACCGCTGGCGAAAATTCGTACGCTTATGATGGCACCGAAATCAAAGCAAAAAGCAACAACGTGTACATTGAGTTACCAGGTGCAAATGTACAAGGCAGCATTACGATTAAAGGTAGTTCCAATAAAAGCGATCGTTTTCTCTACATCTACGGAGAAGGAGGTACCGTTAAAGACGAGAGCCGTGCTATTGAAATGAAAAGCGATGGCGAAACTATTAATTTTTCGGCAAGCGACATTATTCTTGTCAGCGAAGTTCCTTACTTGCGTTTCTCTACAGCAGATGACTTCAAGTTCAAGAAATTCAACTACACTTATGAAGAAGGAAAGACCATCGTTTCGACGGTAGAGACTTTGACGGCGGTTAAGGTGAACGGCACCGCTATTTCGGCAGGTGATTTATCGGAACTGATAGCCGATCGCAATGTAAATTTGAATGAGCAGTATATTACCGCTCCGGTTGTTACCTTCACGAAGCACACGGTTATCACTTACGATGATCAAACCACCAAAGAGAGCGATACGGAAATTGATGTAACCGCAGAATTGGTAGAAGTGAACAATGTATGGGAGGCAAGCGCTGTTATCGCAGAAACAGAATACAGAGTTATCATGCCTAAAGCCGCAAGCTACACCGTTACCTATAAGATGATGGATGGCGATGAAGAGATCGTATTAGGCACCGAATTGGTAGCAGTTGGTGGACATCCGGCTGAGTATGCACAATACGAGGTTAGACCTTTGTGCTCCTTCAACGGTTGGCGTGATGGAGAAGATATCGAAGAGGTAGATATGACTCAAGTGGTAGTTAATTCGGATATGTCTTTCTACGCTCATTTCGAGAAGGCTTATGCTCAATCGATTGATTTCGAGGGAATGGTTATAAATAACGGTAAGAGTTATGATGTTAAGTCTGCTCTGACTGCTAAATTCTACGATTACAAAACTATCGACGCTCTGGATTCGCTCAATAACAGTAAGGGCGCAGCACGTAACGAACCGTATCTGGGTCTGAAGATCAAGAAACAAGGCGGCTACCTCGCTTGCAACGTACTGCCGGGTACAACCCTCCGTATCAAGTTCGGTTATGTAGCAGAGACCGTTTTGGCAATCGCAGGAAATGATACGCTGCGTTTGGTTCCGACCGACAATAAGTTGGCAGAATTGACGGTTCCCTTTGCGATTGAGAAACTCGTTAAACTCCAAACAACTTCCGACAAAACCGTTGTTATCAAGCAGATCATGGTTGATGATCCGATCGCAACCTGGATGTACCCGATCACTTATACAGCAGGTGAGAATGGTACGATTGAAGGTTGGACGATCGCTTTGCCAGGTGAGGAAGTAAAAGTATCGCACGCTGCTGCTGAGGGTTACCGCACTTACAGTCTGACCTATAACGGTGTAGCGCTGCATGACGACGAGAATAAAGGTTATGTAACCTTCACTATGCCGGCAGAGGCTGTTGCTGTGGAGGCTGAATTCCTTCAAGAATTCCCGACAGCTATTGAGAATAGCGAGGTGGAGGTTAAGGCAGTAAAAGTGATCCGTGACGGCAAGCTGTTCATCGAGAAGAACGGCGTTCTCTACGATGCACAGGGCGTAGTAGTCAAATAAGACATTATTGCATAGCAATTGCATAGGAATTGCCCACGAGATGCATACGAGATGCACCCGTTGGTAATATAAAACATTTTAAAGAGCATCTCTTCGTGAGGTGCTCTTTTGGTATGATATAATGTTGCATATGGACACGAAATGCAGATTATTTACTAAAAAATTAGTAAAAGTCTTGTGTATATGGAAAAAATGTCGTACCTTTGCAAACTTTTAATTTGCGCAAGTATGCATATTTTACAACACACAGGAGAATATTTCCTACTGATGGGCAAGGTACTTCGTTTGCCGGACAGGCAGCGGATGTTCTGGCGTCAGTATAGCAAAGAGTTGGAGAAGCAGGGTCTGCAGAGTCTGCCGATCGTGCTGCTGATATCCGTTTTTATCGGAGCTATCTTAACGATTCAGGCGAAGACGAACACGGAGAATCCGTTATTGCCGACGTATATCACGGGTCTGCTGACGCGCGATACTTTGCTATTGGAGTTCTCAAGTACGATTCTATGCTTGATCTTGGCCGGTAAGGTAGGTTCGAACATCGCTTCCGAGATCGGTACGATGCGAATCACGGAGCAGATTGATGCCATGGAGATCATGGGTGTCAACAGCGCCAACTACCTGATTCTGCCGAAGATATTGGCGTTTATGAGTATGATGCCGTTCCTGTTTATTATATCTACGGCAGCAGGTCTGATCGGCGGTTGGGGTGTCGGTGCCTTCACGGATATCATCACGATCCATGACTATCTGCTCGGCGTACAGTACGCGTTCAATCCGTATTTTGTTTGGTACGCGATCATCAAGGCCTTGGTTTTTGCGTTTGTGATCACGAGTATGGCGAGTTATTACGGATATAACGCACGCGGCGGGGCGTTGGATGTTGGACGCGCGAGCACGAACGCCGTGGTTAACTCCAATATCATGATCTTGTTTTTGGATTTGATATTGTCCAAGTTATTATTATGATCGCCCAAGATTGGTCGATATATTACAGATATGATAGAGGTAAAAGATATAGTAAAGAGTTTTGACGGAAACGTGGTATTGAACCACGTGAGTACCGAAATGCGGGACGGGGAAGTGAACATGATCATCGGTCAATCGGGTTCCGGTAAGACCGTGCTGATGAAGAGTCTGATCGGTTTGCACTCGCTCGACAGCGGCCAGATCCTGTATGATGGCATGGATATTGCGGAGATGAGGCACAAGGACATCCGTTTGCTTCATCGCCAGGTAGGTATGCTGTTCCAAGGTTCGGCGCTATTTGATTCGATGACAGTCATGGAGAACGTGCTGTTCCCGATGGAGATGTTTAGTACGAAGAGCCGCGCAGAGATGAAGGCAAGGGCGGAGTTCTGTCTGAGACGTGTGGAGATGCCGAAACGGGTCTGGAACCTGATGCCGAGTGAGATATCGGGCGGTCAGCAGAAACGTGTAGCGATTGCACGCGCCATCGTGTTGGAACCGAAGTACCTATTCTGCGACGAACCGAACTCGGGTCTGGATCCGCGCACGAGTCTGGTGATTGACGCGCTGATTCAGGATATCACGAAGGAATACAATATATGCACGATCGTCAACAGCCATGACATGAACTCAATCATGGAGATCGGCGACAATATCGTGTTCCTCAAGAACGGCAAGAAGGAATGGCAGGGTTCGCGTCACGAAATCATGACGAGCGACAACGAGGCACTGAATGATTTCGTCTTTGCGTCCGAATTATTTAAGAAAGTCAAACAAGCAAACAGCGAAAAGTAAAAAGTGAAAGGTGAAAAGTGAAAGGAACTAATATATGAAAAAGGGGATTTTGATGATAGCCATGATGGCTATGATGGTTTTGGGTATCAATGCCCAAGGGCCGGCGAAAGTACCGGCTTACAAAGGGATCATCGAGCGTGTTCAGCCGAATGGTGACACGCTGCGTACATATTTGCGCGGCGATGAGCACAAGCACTGGATGATGACCGAGGACGGTTGGCAGATCTTAGATGGCAAGAAAGGCTGGTATGTCTATGCCAAGACCAACTGCAAAGGCGAAGTGGTGGCATCGTGCCGCAAAGCACGCAATGCGGAGCAAAGAAGTAAATGTGAAACCAAATGGTTAGATAAAAATGGAGTTAAGAAAAATTTGTAGCATAGTGGTACTATGCGCTGTTGCAGTGAGTGCAATAGCAGTTCCGGCACGCCGAGACGGTATGCTCCGAACAGCCGCAGACGGCACAGAGAAGATGGTGTTCCTTCATGGAAACGAGTTGTTCCACTACATGACCGACGAGGAGGGTAACTGGTTGGACGAAGAGACACTGATGCCGCTGAGTGAGGAGGTGAAAGGTGAAAGATTAAAGTTGAAAGGTGAAAGTAAAATGGCGAAGGCTCGTCGTGCGAAAGAAGAGACAGGCACGGATCGTCTTCTGGCTCCGCGTGGCGCCGTGATATTGGTCAGCTATAATGATTTGGCCTTTAAGAGCACCAATGCCGAGATGACGGATTGGGCGATGGGAGACAACTATAGCTACAACGGTGCAACCGGTTCGATTCACAAGTATTTCTGGGAGCAGAGCTGGGGTCAATATGACCTGCAGATTGATGTCTATGGTCCGGTAACAGTTAGCAAAGGCTACGCTTACTACGGTAAAGACAGCGGTGGAGAAGGATACGACCAACACGCGGATGAGTTGATCGTGGAAGCATGCAAATTAGCGCATGACAACTACGGAGCTGATTTCAGCAAATACGATTGGGACAACGACGGTAATGTAGATTGGGTAGTTGTCATCTATGCTGGAAAGGGACAGGCTGACAGTGGTGCATCCAACACCATTTGGCCGCACCAGTATGACCTCAGTTATACCAGAATGAGCTTTAAGTTGGATGGCAAATGGGTGGATCACTATTGTTGTTTGAATGAGCTCGACGGTCAGACCGGCGCGCGTTGCGGTATCGGTACGTTCTGCCATGAGTTCAGTCATGTCATGGGTTTGCCTGATTTCTACGCCACCGACAACAGTTCCCATCGCACCTTGGGTAGCTGGGATATCATGGATTACGGTCCGTATAACAACGACGGCAACACGCCTCCTTCATACTCGTCTTACGAGCGCTGGTTCATGGGTTGGATCGAACCGACCCTGCTGAACTCGGCCGCAACAGTGACTTTGGCGGACCTCAATAACACCGGCGGTAGAGCATGCTATATCACCGAAGACGGAAGACCTATCTCCAACATCCTCCGACCGAGTCCGAGCACGTTCTACATGCTCGAGAACCGTCAGAAGAAAGGTTGGGACGCCTACCTCAAGGGCAGCGGATTGATGATCACCAAGATCCAATGGAGCAAGACCAAATGGGAGGAAAACACGGTGAACAACAACTCTTCTTCCATGGGTGTGGATATCATCGAAGCGAAGAAAAACACATCGAGTTATACCGACAAAACGACCGATTTGTACCCGAAGGGGGCTACTTCGTTCACTTCCGTAAACGATTATCAGGTGACCGACATCGCGATGGAAGATGAGATCATTACGTTCAACGTCAACGGCGGAGGTGAGGAAATCAATCTGGGTGTCGAACTCTTGCCGGCTATGGAAGAAAGAAAGAGTTACAAGATCATTCGTAACGGTCAACTGCTCATCATTCGGGACGGTAAGATGTACGACGCTATTGGAAGATAGATTAGCGAATGAGCGAATTAGCGAGTTAGCGATATGAAAATTATCAGTTATAATCTCAACGGAATACGTTCCGCGATCGGCAAAGGGCTCTTGGATTGGTTACAATCCGAGAACCCTGATGTCTTTTGTATCCAGGAGAGCAAAGCGCAACCGGAACAGATCGATGTGCTGGCTTTTCAGGAGTTAGGGTATCGCAGTTACATCCACTCGGCGGAGAAAAAAGGTTATTCGGGTGTATGTCTGTTCTGCAAGCAGGAACCGGACAAAGTGGTGGTCGGAATGGGCAATCCCAAGTACGACCGCGAAGGGCGCGTTATCCGTGCCGACTTCGGAGACCTGACCATCGTGGATGCCTACATCCCCAGCGGGACGACGGGTGACGTACGGCAGGAGTTCAAGATGGAGTTTCTCGAGGACTTCCTAGTATGGGTCAATGAACTGCGCAAAGAGCGTCCGAACCTCGTGATCTGCGGAGATTATAACATCTGCCATAAACCCATCGACATCAATCATCCCGAACGTCAGATCGGCGTGTCGGGATTCCTGCCCGAAGAGCGGGAATGGATGGACCGATGGGAAGCGAGCGGACTCGTAGATAGTTTCCGCGTGTTCGACCAGAGTGCCGAACGGTATAGCTGGTGGAGCTGGAGAGCCGGCGCACGCGCACGTAATGTCGGCTGGCGGATTGACTATTTATGGGTCAGCGAGAGTCTGAGAGACCGACTCCAAGATGGTAAAATATTAACAGAGGCAGTGCATTCCGATCATTGCCCGGTAGCATTATGGATAAACTGAGAACAGAACATCTGATTAAGAAATACGGGAAGCGAACCGTAGTGAACGATGTGTCGATCGAGTTGGAGCAAGGCGAGATCGTGGGTCTGTTGGGTCCGAACGGAGCCGGTAAGACCACGACTTTCTATATGACGACCGGTCTGGTGACCGCCAACAACGGTAAGATCTTCCTCAACGACCAGGACATCACGAATTTCCCGATGTACAAGCGGGCGAAGATGGGTATCGGCTATCTGCCGCAAGAGGCGAGCGTGTTCCGTAAGATGACCGTTGAAGATAACATCCGCTCGGTGTTGGAGTTAACTGATTTCAGCAAGGAGTATCAGGCGCAGAAACTGGAACAACTGATCAAGGAGTTCAATCTCGCGCATGTGCGTAAGAACTTAGGCGACCGCTTGAGCGGTGGTGAGAGACGTCGTACGGAGATCGCGCGCTGCCTCGCTATCGAACCGAAGTTCGTGATGTTGGACGAGCCCTTTGCCGGTGTCGATCCGATTGCCGTGCAAGAGATTCAGGATGTCGTTTGGCGACTGAAGGACAAGAACATCGGTATCCTGATCACCGACCACAACGTCGATGAGACACTCATGATCACCGACCGTGCGTACCTGCTGTTCGAAGGTAAGATCCTTTTCCACGGTACGCCGGAAGAGTTGGCAGCCAACCCGGTCGTACGGCAGAACTACTTAGGCCGCGATTTCGAGTTAAAGAAAAAGACGAGGGTGGACTAGTTGAAAAGTGAAAGGTGAAAGGTGAAAGGTTTTTCATAGTATTATTCATTCTCTTTACGCTGGTAGCGTGTGAGCGGCCGGAGATGGAAGTGACGTGGCATGAGAGTGCCGCGATGCCTGTTCCACGTGCGTGCGCTGCCTCATTTGTGATCAATGACCAAGCGTATTTCTTTGCCGGTCGGGACAGTAAGGGACAGCATCTGAATGACCTATGGCGCTACACGCCTGCGACGGATACATGGGATAACTTAGGCACCACGCCGCTCGACCCGCGTGTCAATCCGACGGCTTGCGTACATAACGGCAAAGCCTATATCGGTTTGGGTTTCCACGGCAAGTACAGTCAGGACAGCACGTACCTGCGCGATTGGTGGGAATATACGCCGGCAACGGATAGCTGGAAACGACTCGCCGATTACCCGAATCATTACACCGACGATGCCACAGCTTTTACGGGCGAAGGGGAACTGTATGTCGGATACGGTTTTTGTTGGAACTACCGCCGCGACATGTTCCGTTACGACATAACCAACGACCGTTGGGACTCGATCGATGTGAACGTCGCTTTTCACGGTTACCCCACCCGCTCTTTCGGCGGCACGGGTTGCTCGTGTCAGGGACGGCATTTCATGGGCACGGGTTATTACCGGCACAGCCTCAACTGGTGGGCGGAGTTAGTGGACGGTTCGAAGTGGGAGAAACGCGCGCAAGTGCCCGGTCCGACACGCACCTTGGCAGCCTCAGCGGCGACGAAGAACTATATCTACCTCGCGGGCGGTATGCATTACGGCGGAGGCTCGAGCGGCGAAGTGCTGCAAGATATACGGCGTTACGATCCGCAATCCGACCGCTGGCAGTATGTGGCGGTGCTCCCGAAACGGCTATGCAACCATACCGCTTTCGTGATCGGTCAACGCGTCTATATCGGTTTGGGCGAGAACGAAGAATGGCAAATCAACAACACCTTATATTGGTTTGAAGAGTAAACTGCTTGTCATAGGATTGCTGCTCAGCACGAGCTTGTTCGCACGCGACTTGAGTTGGAGTTGGTGGCCTACGGGTCTCCGCGACTCCGTGACGGCAGGGGACGACACCTTGCGGTACAGGATGGGCATCAGTGCACTCGCTTCGAGCGGTCAGTTCGCACCCTTCTGGTTGGTCAGCAACACGAACGGCGACGTGAGCGTCAGTCCGTTCAGCGGCAACCTGACTGCAGGTATCTACAAAGAGGCGGTTCATGACGAGCGATGGTGGGATTATGACTTCGGCGTACAACTGACCGGTCGCGCGGAGTACCCCAAGACCGGAACGGGTTATTTCAACTTGCTGTACGCGCATGTGCGTCTGTTCATTTTTGATATCACGGCCGGCATCAAGCCCATGATCTACGAGACGCCGGACACGGCGCTGAGTATGGGAAGTATGGTCTTCTCGGGGAACGCCCACCCGCTGCCTCGGATCACGGTCGGCATCGATCGGTATGTACCTTTCCCCGGCTGTTACGGTTATTTCGAGATCAAAGGCGGTCTGACGCACGCGTGGATGACGGATAACGTCTATATGAAGAACAGTTACCTGCATCATAAGTTCGCCGGCGTACGTTTCGGCGGTCGTCTGCCGGTGAACTTCAGTTATGAGTTCCACCACGCGGCCGAATGGGGCGGCATCAGTCCCATGTACGGCGACATAGGCAGCGACTTCCGTTCCTTCACCAATGTGCTCTTGGCACGCGGCGGAGGCGTCATGCGCAATGACCAGCAGAACGCGCAAGGCAACCATGTCGGCAGTCAGCAGCTTATGCTCACCGGTAAGGGCAAAGGCTGGGAAGTGAGTGCGTACTGGCAGAATTTCTTTGAAGACAACTTCGCTTTTATCGGCGACGGACAGAATATACACGACGGTTTATGGGGTGTGAGCATGAAGCAGAGCCGCTGGCCGTTCATCGAAGGGGTGACGTACGAGTTCATGAACACGACCGAGCAAAGCGGTTGGTGGCACGACCGGGACGGACTCTGCTACGCAGGCAATGACAGTTATTACCAGAACAGCGTCTTCTTCAACGGTTGGAACTATTACTACCGCTCGATGGGTACGCCTTTTATCACCTCGCCGATCTACAACACGGACGGCACGGTCCACACGCTCAACAGTCGTGTGCGCGTTCACCATCTGGGCGTAAGGGGTGACATCTACGGATTCAAGTACCGCCTCAAGGCGTCCTACGCACGCAACTACGGCAATGACAACACCCGACGAACGCTGCTCAGCCATAACACGGCCTTACTCCTGGAGGTTTGCAAGCATGTGCCGCAGGCATGGGGTTTGGACTTCGGGCTGAGGTTGGCTGCTGACCTGGGCAACCAATTCGGCAACACCTTCGGTGCACAGATAACGATCAGTAAGAAAGGAATAATTTGTAAATGGTAAGACCTCTTATTATAATGCCGGTGAAGGATTCGCTGGAGACGGCGGAACAAGCGATCCGGGCTATTGTGGCCGGTGGACACACGGTCTGCGTCTATGACGACTACTCGACCGACGAGAATGCGGCTCGCTTGGATGCCCTGCGGGACGAGTTGGGTATCCGCGTGGTACATATCCGCGAAGTGCTCGATCACCCTTCGCCCAACTATCGCTGGGTACTGAATACCGCGCAACGCGAAGCCATCGAGAAGGGCCAAGACTTGGTCATCATTGAGAGCGATGTCATCGTCAAGGCAGATACGATAGATAAGTTAATAGTCGAAAGTCGAAAGGCGAAAGGCGAAAGACCTATTGGTATGGTGGCGGCGGTGACGGTGAACGAAGAAGGAGAGATCAATTTCCCGTACGAGTACGCGCAGAAGATCAAGCAGGACGGCAGTTGTAGCAAGCGGTTCTCGTTCTGCTGCACGCTGCTGACGAACGCGTTCCTCAAGGCCTATTCGTTCGAGCAACTCGACCCGACCAAGAACTGGTACGACGTACATATCAGCCATATGTCGCGGCAGTTGGGCTTTGAGAATATCCTGCAGATCAGCAATCCCGTGCTGCATAAACCCCACTCCAGTCGACCGTGGAAACAACTCAAATACAAGAACCCGCTTCTTTATTACTGGCGCAAGCTCACGCAACATCTCGATAAGATATGAAACCGCTCGTTTCCGTCATAGTGCCTTTGTACAACGCAGCTCCGTATGTCACTCAGACGCTGGAGAGTATTGTTGCTTCGACCTACCGACCCTTGGAGGTCGTGGTGGTCAATGACGGTTCGAAGGACGACAGTCTGCAGGTAGCCGAGGCGTTTGCGCAAGCGCATCCGGAAGTACGGGTGTTCGACCAAGCGAACGCAGGCGTCAGTGCAGCACGCAATCACGCTATTCGCGAAGCGAAAGGTACGTATATCTTACCCGTCGATGCCGACGACCGGATCAGTCCGAACTATATCGCCCTTGCCGTGGAAGCAATGAGACCCGACGTGCGTGTGGTCGGTTGCCGAGCCATGTTTTTCGGTGCCAAAGAAGGGGAATGGAAACTGCCGGCATACAGCCCGGAACTGCTTGCGCGCAAGAACATGATCCATGTCAGCAGTCTCTTCCGCAAGGCCGATTGGCAACAGGCGGGCGGTTTCTGCGAGCACGATATCTACCGCGAAGATTGGGATTTCTGGTTGAGTATGATGGAGTTAGGCGGGACGTACGTGCGGTTGGACGAAGTGGGCCTGTACTACCGCGTGCTGCCTGTCTCGCGGCGCAGTAAGGCGAAAGCGCAGAAACGCACGATCGTGGATGCCATCAACCGTCGGCATCCGGCCTATATGCAGCAATACCTCGGCGGTCCGCTGCATTACCATCGCTCATGGAGCCGATTCCTGAATTTCTTCCGCTCGGTCAAGCAGGTAGGCGAATGGACCAAATGGGACGAAGGGGAAGTGATCTTCCAACGCCGCAACACCTTGCGCCGGATAGACGGCGTCGTGGTGAAAGCCTTTGCCGTTCCGGGTTTCTGGAAAGGGCTGTGGTACGGGCTCTTCGGCAAGAGCAAAGCGCGGCGCAGTTATGAGTACGCCTTGCGCATGGAGGGACTGACGCCCAAGCCTGTCGCTTACCGCGAGGTTCGGGTCTGCGGCATTCTTCGCGAGAGTTATTATGCGTGTGCGGCATCGGAATGTACCCACACCTTCAATGAATTGATCGGTGCGCCGGACTACCCTCATCGGGAAACCATCCTGCAAGCCATCGGTCGCTTCACCGCCACTCTGCATCAACGAGGCATTTTGCATCTGGACTATTCGGGCGGGAATATCCTCTTCAACGCAGACGGCAGTCGGGTCGAGGTGATTGACCTCAACCGGATTCGGTTCTGCCAAAGCCTCAGCAGGGAGATCCGTTTACGCAATTTTGAACGCCTTAATATAGATCGCGCTGCGCTGACCACGATGGCCTCAGCGTACGCGGAACAGATGGGTGAGGATGCCGATGAGAATGCAGCATTTATCATCGCTCATCGCTGGTATAAACATGAAAAACAAGGAATAACGAACCTATGAAACGCTATCAAGACATAGTAGGTCGAATCAATTACGGGCTCTTCCTCGCGGTCGTAGCCTTGTTGCCTTTCCCGCAAACGCCGCTTCGTCTGGCGTGTGTACTGTGGATCATCAGTTGGTATCTGGAATTTCGTTGGCTGACCAAGCCCAAGTCGCTGCGGGAGAACCCTGTGGCGATCCCTATTCTGCTCTTCGGGCTGTGGTTTGCATGGAAAGTGGTGTCGGTTTTCTGGGCGCCCGACTACGACGCGTGGGCATGGCAGATGGAGCGCTATATGACCTTCGCCCTCATTATTCCGATCGGTCTATGGGGCGTGAACGAGCATTATAACTGGGAGCAGGCGGGTAAGGTACTTGTCGCTTCGTGTGTCATTGCCATCCCGGCTTACCTGATCTGGATGGCTGTGCTGCATCCCCACCCGGAATGGGTGCCGTACCTCAACGTACCGGAAGACTGGCGGCACCACGAGAAATGGACCACGTTCCTCATGGATAATATCTCCCATTTCAAGCATCGTCTGTTCCTTTGCAGCGTGGAGTTGTTCGGTATCATCATGGCTTTCCAAGTGCTTCGCAAACGCTGGGCGATCCTCATCCCGTCGGTAGCGATCATGTTCATCTCGATCCCCATGACGGGTTCGCGGCAGTCGGTTCTCACCTGCGCAGCCTTGGCGGTGATCGGTATCCTCTATCTTCTCCCACGCAAACAGCGTCTGCGTTACGGCACCGCCATCGTGCTCTTGGGTATGGTCTTGGGCGGCGGTGTGCTCAAACTGCATCCGCGCATGCAGCAGTTCGATATCCGCGATATCACCGAAATGCGGGACATGAGTTATGATCATGATATCCGTTTTAACATCTGGGGAGCGGCTTTGCAGCGTCCGCAGGACTATATCGCCTACGGTTTGGGCGCTGGTCAGAGCAAGGCCTATCTTGCCGAACGGTATGACGATGTGCATTTTGATTGGTACGCCTCCAAGCAGTACCATGCCCATAACCAATACCTCGAAGAGACGATGGAGATCGGTTTGGCGGGTATGTTCCTCTTTGTGCTGGCTTGGATCTCTATTCCGCTCTCCACAAGGGGTCGTGCACGAAAAACAGCGATGCTCTTCACAACGCTGTTCATGCTCGGTATGATGACCGATTGTATGTTCGGTAAGTTCGATGGAATAGCCCTGTGGGCGGTCGGCTTACTCTTTATCCTTCTCCAGACCCACGCGCAGGGTGACGAGCAGACCGCGGGGGATACAGAGACTCATTGAGGTACGGCTGTCTTTCATCGTCGCCCGACCCAGCTCCTTCGTCCAATGCGGATAGGTCGCGTGGTTATAGTCGTCGAACGTGTACTCGGTCAGCGCCGTACCGAAGTCGTAGATATTATAGCATAGGATCTCGAGCGACATCGGGATATCGCGTACCCACCATCTGCCGGTAGCTTTCAGTTCGAAATTGAAGAAAGCGTCTTCGCGTTTGCCGAAGGCGGAGTTCGCCATGTTGATTCCCTTGGCGTCCGAATGGACGATCGCCACCTGGTCATGTCCGTTGACGGTCTGCGGGGTGGCGGTGAAGGTCGAGAAGGGTTGACCGTCCTTGAACTTACCGTTAAAGCCCAGGGAGAGGTACTTGGTCGGGTTGTAGGTCACCTGCAGACGCAGGATGAACGACTTGTCCTGATCGAGACGGCAGTTACCTTGGTGCGTTAACTTACTCTCACTCAGCGCCATATACGTGTTCGGGTTCGCCGAACTCTCTGCCAACACGCCGATGTTATTATGCAGCGGACCATTACCGAGGGTGCTCAGACCGGACATGAGGTAACTCTGCCAACTAAGCAGCACGAACCATTTGCGACCCGTGTAAGTGTACTTGACCATATTGGACATATAATAAGGAGTACGCCCGCCCACGCACGCGGACATGAGGTCCAGCGGCTGGGTCGTCACGGTGTAGTTCTTCTGCCCGTCCCGTAGGTAGTAATAATCGCCCTGCTTGAGCATGTTGGCATCCAGGCCGTCCGCGAAATCGGTGAACCACATGTTGTAGTACTTACGGATCGAGTTGAGGATGGCAAACTCATGCCGGCGACTCTTGCCGAAAGTGAAACGAATCGGCAGGTCGAGTACGGCGTACGAGGGCTGATGCATCCAGAGGTTCTTGTCCGGCGTGTGGTAAGCGCCGCCGGTTGTACCCAAGAGGGTGTTGTCGGCGTACCGCATCTCGCCGTTCATGTAGTCGGCGCTCAAGTAACGCACCTCATCCCAGGTATAGGACATTCGGTGGTGACTCACGGACACACCGAACTTAAACCACCATGCCGGTTCGTACTCCATCGACAGCTTGGCGAGCACGTTAGGCGTGATGACCGATCGCCCGTTGCCTAACACGATTCCGTCGAGCGAGACACCTACATGGGCGTAGAGGTTCAGTCCTTCCACCGGTTGCCATTCGCCGATCGCCAAGGCCTCGTTCTCCAAGAGACCCGAAGTGAAGGCTTTCGAGGTCCAATAGGTCGTATAGAGCGGCGTCGGATTGGCGTCTGCGATCGATTGCATATAGAGGTCGTTCGACCATTCGGTCGTCGTCGGATTGAAATGCAACAGCGAGTTATACCCCTCCGCATGGATTCGCAACCACGGCAAAAGGGGTTGGTCATACTGCAGCGACGCGTTGATGCTGTGCACGCGACCGTCGGCGTACCAAGGGTCAAACGCCTCGCCGTCCTGGTCCAGCAGGTTACGGGCGAAAGAGAGCGTGTCGTGCTTGAGTTGGTTGAGTTCATAACTCAAACCGGCTACCAAGATACCTTTGTTGGCAAAGGTCGTCGTGCTGTACAAACCCGCCTGATAAGCCTGCTGCTTCGCCAACTCATTATGATTGAAATAGAACTCCGAACCATAGTCCGAGCGGCCTTGCGCTACGAGGAAATAGTTGAGCGTGGAGAGCTTAGAGTTTAGAGGGATTTCTCCGTCTAATTGGGCTTGGTAATTATCGGCAGGGAACATCCCGCTGATGCCCGTAGGATCGAAGGCCGTCAGACGGCGCTGATCGTAATGGGCATAGACATGCTGATAATAGGTGCGACCGTTGGCAGGGATACCGAAGGTAGCCTCCATCGTTCCGCCGCCGACGATATGATTGCGCATATCCACCGGTCGCTTGTCCATCGTGCGCTCCTCGCCCGAGGAGTGGAAGAGGTTGATCAACTGACGCGTACCCGGCGAGATACCGCCGAGGTTACCGATATTGCCGGTCAGGCGAATGGCGGGTTTCTGGATCGAGTCTTCGGTGAAGAACAACTCGCCGTCATGGTAGTCGAGCATCAAGGAGGTGCGGTCCATCTGCGTGTGCAACATGGTGTGTCCCGCCATCGTGCGGCTGTCGATACGCATGCCGTTGAACCGGTACTTATTCTGTTTGAACGAGTTACCGGCGATCGAGAACACATTCTGATTGCCGATGTTCCACTCGCCCGTCGTCTCCGTCTCATAGACGACGTAGTCGTTGCAGTTATCCAGGTAATGCCCGAGGTCTGTCGTCTGGTACCAATCACGGAAGAACGCACTGGAGGCAGTGTCATTGCCCAAAGACATAAAAGCCTCGGCACGAACGATCGTGCTGAGGCATAAAAGAGTTCCTAAAACCGCAAACTTTAAACTATTCACCTTTATCATATACCAAATAAGTTATGGAAGAAACTCTTCTTTTCACTCGCGCCCGGGGCTATGTTCGGACTATCCTGCAGTTTCTCGATCAACATACGTTCGTCCTTATCGAGGTGCTCCGGGATATAAACGCCTACGTTGATCAGCAGGTCGCCTTCGCCGTAACGACGTCCGTACTGGTCGATTCGCGGCAGACCTTTTCCACGCATGCGGAGCACCTTACCCGGCTGCGTACCCGGCGTGATCGTGATCTTTACATCGCCGGTCAGCGTCGGGATCTGCACTTGTCCGCCGAGGATAGCCGTCGGCATATCGAGCAGCAGGTTATAGATGAGGTCGCTGTCCTGACGGATGAAGTCCTTGTGCTCCTCCTCTTCGATCATCACGAGCAGGTCACCCGGAACACCGCCTCTCGGCGCCGCATTACCCTTACCCGGTACGGTCAACTGCATGCCGCCCATGACGCCTGCAGGGATGGTAACGGTCACGATATCTTCCTCGCGAACAACGCCTTCACCGCCGCATTTCGGACATTTCTTCTTGATGATCCGTCCTTCACCGCCACAGGTGTCGCAAGCGGTCTGCATCTGCATCATACCGAAGATACCGCGTTGTGCACGCGTCACACGACCCGTACCTTTACAGGTCGGACAGATCTCTGTCTGACCGTCTGCACTACCCGTCCCGTGACAGTCTTTACACTCCACCAGACGACGCACTTTGATCTTCTTCTCGCAGCCTTTCGCGATCTCCTCGAGCGTGAGCGTGACACGACCGCGAAGGTCCGAACCTCTGCGCACACGCTGACCGCCTCTACCGCGACCGCCGCCCATGAACATCTCGCCGATATCGCCGAGGTCGAAGCCTGCGCCTTGGAAGATGTCACCGAAATGGGTGAAGATATCCTCCATCGACATGCCGCCTCCGCTGAATCCACCTGCGCCGCCCATACCGGCAAAGCCGTATTGGTCATAACGGGCACGTTTCTGCGGATCGGAAAGCACCTCGTACGCCTCAGCTGCCTCTTTGAATTTCTCCTCGGCTTCCTTATCCCCCGGGTTCTTGTCCGGGTGATACTGGATGGCTTTCTTACGATAGGCCTTCTTTATCTCTTCAGCTGTAGCGGTCTTTGCGACCTCCAGCACTTCATAATAATCTCTTTTCTCTGCCATAGTTTTCTAGTTTTTCTAGTTAATCTAGTTTATCTAGTCGGTCTAGTTTATTCGCCAACAACGACTTTGGCGAAACGGATGACTTTATCGCCGAGTTTGTAACCCTTCTGCGTGCAGTCGATCACTTTGCCTTTTTGATCCTCGCCGGCAGCAAAGGTCGTTACAGCCTCGTGCTCGTCTGTATTGAAATCGGCGCCCTCGGTCTTGATAGCGTGTACGTCATGCTTGTCAAGGAAGCCAATGAACTTCTGCTGAATCAGATGAATACCTTCGCGTACCGCGTCGATATCATTGGTCTTATCCATTACGGCTACAGCCCGCTCGAAGTCATCGACGAGCGTCAGCATCTCCGTGAAGATCCGCTCTCCCGCGGTCTCCATCAGTTCGAGTTTCTCCTTATTCGTACGACGACGGAAATTATCGAACTCTGCCATCATCCGCAGGTTCTTGTCCTCCAACTCCGCAATGCGTGCCTCGAGTTCCTCGACCGACTTTTCTTGTGTCTCTTGCGTTTCAGGAGACTGCTCCTCTACAGGTTGTTCTACCTGCTCTTCCACTTGTTCTTGTATTTTGTCTTTTTTACTCATAATTCATATACATAATTATCCACTTTGACTTTGTCAAATACTATGCCAAAGGCCTTTTGTCAGCCCTCTGACAGCCCTTCTACTGCCATTTTGGCAGATTAAAAATAATTTGTACCGGGTAATGATGCTACTAGGACATTATAAGATGGTCTTGAGATGATCAGGATAATCACCTACTAACAACCTACTAATAACCTACTAATAACCTACTAATCACCTACTAAATACATACTAATCGCATACTATATATAGCACGGAAGGAGTATATAGGGGGAAGAATAGGGTCCAGGATACAATCTCTGGAAAAGACGAAGGTGGGATAGTAAAAAAAATCCGAGGCGCGGGGTGCGTCTCGGATAATTAAGGAGAAGAATGATTTGCCTTTACGAATGTTTTACCATAATGCCACACGGCCGATAGAGGGGATATCCAAAGAGACTTGCTGATTTAGCGCTTTGAATAACCTTCCGATGGTAGCAAGGGTAAGATTTTTACCATTTTCCAGACGAGAGATCTGTGCCTTTTGGACACCAACCATTTCTCCCAGTTGCGCTTGAGATAAGGACCGAGCTTGACGAGCCTTGCGTATAGCTTCGCCTACAAGCATCATCTCTACTTGCTCATCGTACTCAACACGTGCCGGTGTACCTTTTACTCCAACGTGCTTGTCAACCATTTGATCTTGTGTGTAAAATTTCATATCCCGTCCTCCTAATTATTACTGATTAAAATATATGTCTTTTATGCTTTGTGCATGCTCTATCTCTCCCTTCGGAGTCTTTTGTGATTTCTTTATAAAACCATGCGTAGCAATGACCAATGTGTTTTGCCCGTTGCGTTTATCCCAGAAAGCCAGCAAACGATATTGAATATTATCAAATAAAGTCCGAAATTCCCAAATGTCCGTGTTCTCCAACTTCTTGAATAACTTTGGGTCGTTTGTATAGGAAGCCTTCGCAATATTGTATAATATCTTCGCACGTACTTTATCCGTTTGCTTGCCAAGAAACGCGTCAGCTTCTTCGGAATAAAGCACTTCAAATTTGGGTTTTTGCTCCGCCATAAATAATTATATGATTTAAAAATCGCTGCAAAGGTACAAAAAAGTTTCCATATACAGAAACATTTTAACAAAAAAATGCAAAAAAAATTGATTTTTAGCCAATATTTGTCCAAAATGGCCGAAAATAGATCAAAAAAATGAAAGATGAACGTCCAGGATGCTATCTCTGGAAATGGACAAAGGTGGGATAGTAAAAAAAATCCGAGGCGCAGGGTGCGTCTCGGATTTGAGAGAGCGGGCAATATAATTGCCCTGAAATGGACGGAGATTAGAACACAGGGGGTCAAAAGGGCTTCGGGGCACGGTTTTGGGTTTGGTCGCCTTCGGTGATGTTACCGGAATGGATGTCACCACTTGCGCCTAACATAACTGCAGTACCGGAGAGGGTTATTACCTCTGTTTGGGGATTGATATATTGCTTTTTCATAATAATTCGTTGTTTTAAAAATAAAACAAAAATGCACGATGTTTTAGTGTCGGATACGATCCGACGCAATTAACATAGACTATTATTTTACAATCTGACCTTGGGCGTTGTACTTCACGCCGTTCTTGATGATATAGAGCTGACCGTTCTCGATGAACTTGGTGCAGTTGGATGCGTTGAGTTCATCGATAGCGGTAGTGGTCTTCGGAGCGTCCATGATGCGGGCACGAGTGCCTTTGGGGGCAAGAGCCGGAGAGATGGAGTTACGATCGATGATAAAGTACGCACGGAAACCACGCATTTTGATCGATGAAGAGGTCTGGTCGGAAGACGGCCAGTAGAGTTGACTGTTGGCACCCACGAAGAGGTAGTCTTGCGTGTGTCCGGCATCGTAGGGATCGATGTGGACTTGGGCAAACATACCTTGGAAGGTAACACCGTCTGCAGAAGTAGCACTCGGAGTGGTCGTTGTGACGGTGATGCCGGTGAAGACAGGATTCACGATGTTGGCGTGTGCGCTGGGGTACGTAATGAGGTACGGGATACCGGCTTCGATGGTCGTTGCGTCTTCGACGAAGATGTCGATATAGAGATCAGGGGCGGTACCAGTAACTTGTGCGCCTTTGAAGGTCTTGAGGCGGTTGAAGCCGGCTAACGGACTTGCAGCCAAAGCGCTTTCATCGAGAGCAAACGGAAGACAGATAGTATTGTACTCGTCGTCGGCATAGATAGTACGTTTTACTTTGAGGTCAGAAGGCGTATTGAGGAGTTCCGTGAGTTTAGTTGTCGGATCGGCGTTGTCAGCAACGAAAGGATATGGATCGTCGATTGTTACGGTAACTTTTGTAGCAGGGATGGCATTGTAGTTGGAATTATCTGGAACAACTTTATACCAAATATCGTAGGTGCCGATTTCCGTCTCAGAGGGACACTCGGTAAGCCAAGGCTCATTGCCATCTACCGAATAATAGATCGTACCGCCGACGATGCCGGTGATATCCAACAAAGGTTGAGGAGTTCCATCATAGATCAAATCGGTAGAGAAAGAAGGAAGGACGATATCAGCAGGAGAGATGGTGACCTCAATCGTATTTGGCGAAGGGATATATTCTTCGTTATTGCCCTTATAGAATTTGTAATATACGGTATAGTCACCGGCATCGGTTTCTTGCGGGATAGTAGTACTCCAGTTGACACCATCGGTCGAATACACTGTTGTATAGCCAGACTGGAGATCACCTGTCGCGGTTACTAAATCTTGTGCAGAACCATTATAGGTTAATGATGTTGCTTCTATCGTCGGCATAGGACTCGGAGCAGCTACACCAGCAGATCTTCTTTTGATTGTAACGTGAATTTCTTGAATATCCGAATCATCATAACAGCCAGTAGCATCCACAAACCATTGCACGGTGTACTCGCCGGCGTTGGTTGCGGAAGGGTTAGATGTACTCCAACTGCCGGATGTGCTCAATTTATATTTCACTGTACCACCGGTCGCTCCGCTAGCTAAACTTTCGAGAAGTGTTTGACTACCGCCAGTGTATGTCAAGTTGCTTTTACCGACAGGGTCAGATGTTACATAGGCTTTTGGTCGCGCCGGATTGTCTTCCGGATCTACATATTTTGTGAGACGCACAGATTGAGCCTGATAGCGAGCACATTGACTAACTGCCAGACCCGGATTCGACGTATTATCAAAGATGAAGCAGTTGGCGTTAGTGGCATATGAGACTTTTTCTGTTGATATTTGATACCCTCCCCAGGTAGTTCCACCAGAATAACTCCCAAAAATTCTCCTACCTGCGCTTGGCAAGAAGACACAGCCTTTTGCCTCCAACGCAATCCATTGAAGAGAAGTGCAGATAGTGCTTTCAAAGTCTGCATTATACCTATTTATATTAGATACGACAGTAAATTCATCTGCGGCAAAAGTGCCGCCATCCGGGAACAAAATAACACCTGTGATGCCCGTTTCTTCATCTCCGTCTTTATTGATAGTAGCCTTCGCATAACGACTTCCGAAAGTTCCTTCTACCTTAGCACCAAAACGATTATATATTAGATATGTCCATTCGTCTTTTGTTAGTGTGTGCCAATAGTTCTCTGTGTTTCCACCATTACTTATAGCTAACGTAGCCCAATCCTTTTTAAGAGGCTCGTTATCTGATACACCATAACCATTCGCAGAGTTTGTAGTATAATTAGTAGTTATACCATATTGTTTGAGACCTGTCCAGTTGGATGAGTTACCAACACAACCGAAAAGATCCACAATACCATTACCATCCGCTATGCCATTTTCAGTAATGGATGTGTTGCCGGCTGCACCTCCGATATAATCGTACTGTTCGTCTGCAAACTGCCATTGCTGAGTATCACTATTATACTGCAAGTTTCCTTGTGAAAAATAGACGTATTTATCACAGGCTACCTGAAACTTACCAGGCAGTTTGCCGTTTGCATCAGCCACGGCGGGTTTTGCCCAGAGGGATGAGGTGGCGAGTGAGAGCGCCACGAGGGTTAATAAGAGATTGAGTTTTCTCATAATGATAAAAATTTAAATTGT
Organism: uncultured Bacteroidales bacterium; assembly: GCA_902780235.1. GTDB lineage: Bacteria > Bacteroidota > Bacteroidia > Bacteroidales > Paludibacteraceae > Colicola. The sequence goes on from CACZEL010000017.1 coordinate 36,564, forward strand.
TAATATTTGGGTTAATTAAATAGCTTTACTAGTCGTCCTAGATATCCTAGATGTCCTAGAAATACTAGAGGCATAGGTACAACAAAAAAGCGGGACACAATGTTGTTGTTCCGCTGGTTAAGGCTCTCGCATTGCCTTTTTGTCCGAACAAGCAACACCGAGCCCACGCTGTATGTATATACAATAATGTACCTATACGCAAATGCGCGTGTACAATAATATACACACTATGGGCGTCTGTGCCGCTATGTTTTGGACAAAATACTGAATTTGCGAGATTCTAACCAGCCAAAACAAAGCGCGTAAGACGCTTTTTATCAATATGTCAAGTCCTTCCCATCGGAAAGACGCCGCAAAATTACAACAAAATTTTGGAATATGCAAATATTAGCGCAAAAAAATGAGAATTTTTACGAAAAGTCAAGAAAAACGAGAACAAAGCGGCAAATCATATTTGCCTGTAAAAGAAGAAAGGGAAGGATGGATCCGCATAAAAAAAGCGCCGAGTGGGCGCTTTTTTAGAAAATGGATTGTTGGCCGTCGGGGCTGAGGGGGGTCTTGCCGAGGTGCTGGTAAGCGAGGAGAGTGGCTTCGCGGCCACGGGGGGTGCGTTTGATGAAGCCTTCCTTGATGAGATAGGGTTCATAGACATCCTCTATCGTACCGGCATCTTCGCCCATAGCCGTCGCGATCGTATTGAGGCCGACCGGTCCGCCGCGGAACTTATCGATGATGGTCAGCAGCAGTTTATTGTCGATCTGATCGAGACCGAAGGTATCGATATTGAGTGCTTCGAGGGCGTATTGGGCGATCTCGAGATCGATGGTACCGTTCCCTTTGACTTGTGCAAAGTCACGTACGCGGCGCAGAAGAGCGTTGGCAATACGGGGCGTACCACGCGAACGACGAGCTATCTCACCTGCCGCCTCTTCATTGATCTCCACTTTCAAGAGACGCGCCGAACGTTTGACGATACCGGCGAGGATGTCGGCATCGTAGTACTCGAGGTGGCAGTTGATACCAAAACGAGCACGGAGCGGCGAGGTCAGCAAGCCCGAACGGGTCGTGGCGCCGATGAGGGTGAAATGGTTGAGGTCGATCTGGATCGTTCGCGCCGAAGGGCCCTTATCAATCATGATATCAATCCGATAGTCTTCCATGGCCGAGTAGAGATACTCCTCCACGACCGGCGAGAGACGATGGATCTCATCGATGAAAAGGACATCGTTGGGTTCGAGCGAAGTGAGCAGACCTGCCAAGTCACCGGGCTTGTCGAGAACCGGTCCGGAAGTGACCTTAAAGCCTACGCCGAGTTCGTTGGCGATGATGTTACTGAGGGTCGTTTTACCGAGTCCCGGAGGGCCGAAGAGAAGGACATGGTCGAGACTCTCCCCGCGCTGTTTGGCGGCCTC
>CACZEL010000018.1 GCA_902780235.1 uncultured Bacteroidales bacterium
CGATAATAACCAGTTTGCCCAGCTGCAGACCACCCGTCAACGGCCAGGACACATTGTCCGTCATGGCAATGACCGTTTGCGGATTATTGAAATCATCTTTGGTAAACTCTGTATCCCATGCCAACTGCGCATGGATACCTAATGAGAGCATCAACGATGCTACTATACTGAAAATCTTTTTCATACCTGCCAATTATTGCGTGCAAAATTACAAAAAATACCCCATATAGGCAAATATTGCCTATACTTCCTTAATAAGAGACAAAAAAAAAGCAACTCTCGTTGCTTTTTTTTCACTATGCAGTTATGATTAATAACTGGTACGCTGGGTAGCAGCGTAACTGATTTTCAATGCGTAAGCGCGACGTAACTCCTGCTTGATATCGGCGATGATACCCATCTTGGTATCCTTATCCGCCTTGATCGAAACAGTCATCAATCCTTGCTCGCTCTCTTTCATGGACGAACGCTCATTGACAATATACTCGCCAATCTCTTTCGTCTCAGCGAAAGCGTCATCGAGCTGGATACGCGTTTCTGCACCGTACTGCTTGCGGAACTCTGCGGTCGGCGTACCGACGTAGATATAACGCACGAGCGATTTCTTCTCCAGCTTCGTCAGCTCAGTCGCCTGCGGGTTCTTGAACTGCACCTTATAGCTGACCTCTTTCATGGACGTAACGGACATGAAGAAGAACAGCAGCATGAAGATTATATCAGGGAGAGACGACGTATTGAGCGCCGGCATCTCACGTTTCTCATTTCTACGTATCTTTGCCATATCAATTACCGTAATTTTTAGGTTCAGCCTCCGAAATCTTCTGAGGATAGATCTTTTGGATCTGCTTTTGCTGCTCCTCGTCGAGTTCGTTATAAGCCTTGTGGAAATACTTCTGCGCGCATTCTTCACGCAATTCATTATATGCCGCTACGAGTTCATTCTGAACTTCGAGATAAGCCTGATACTGGGTATCCACATCGTTCTGCACGGAGATGACGTGATCCTTGGTGTATTTAAGCACACCGAACGGAGCACCGAAATCCTCTTCGAACAACTTCGGATAGTAGTCCGCATTCTCTTCGTTCTTAATGAACTTCTTGGCATTCTCTCGAAGTTGCTTCACATCCATCAACTGGCCTTGCACCATCAGTTGGTTAGCCGAGTTGATCTTGACTACCAAGAGGTTGCGCTTGTTGATATCCTTATCCTCCACTTTCTGGTCGGGCGGAATAGGAGCAGGCAGACGGCGAGCCAGTCCCTGGTTAACATCCATAGAGGTGGTCACCAGGAAGAAAATCAGCAACAGGAACGAGATGTCGGCCATAGAGCTGGCGTTGATCTGTGGGACTTTCTTTGCCATGATAAATGTGATTTACTTCGACAGTTTTTTAGTATGTACATATCCCCAGATCATCGTACCGATGGTCGCGATGAAGAGGAAATAGCAAGCATAGATAACAGCGTCAGCCAATTGAGCCCAAGCGCCTTCGTTATCTGTACCTTCGTAACCGATGATATTGATTTTCTCCGGGCTACCGAGGAACCAGCAGATGAGTGCCAAAGCGATGAAACCACCTACTACGCCAAGCGTCATGTACGCTTTGCGGCGGTTGGTCTTCCAGTTATTGGCAAACTCAACGCAAACCACAGCCAGAGTAATCAGGACTACCAATCCGACAAGGATGTAGACCCAGATGAGGAATGCATCGGTGAAGCGAGGAATATCCAGGAAATCACCGGCTACCTCGAGACTACCGTTGGATCCACCGAGGAAGAACAGCGCGATGAACACGAGTCCCAAACCCAGCAGCGCCCAAAGGGCAATCTTAGGAATCATTTTATAGTTTTTCATATTGCTCAGAATGTTTGTTGTTAAACATTAGCTATTAGCAGTTGGCTATTAGCTTATTATTTCTTCTGGGCAGCGTCGTACTCTACTACGATATCGAGCAAGCTAATCGAGCTGTCTTCCATTTCGTTAACCAGACCCTCAACGAGGCTGAGGATGTAGTTGTAGAACAACTGGAGAACAACAGCAATAATCAAACCGAGGAGGGTAGTCAACAGAGCGACCTTAATACCACCGGCAACAACGGTAGCCGAGATATCACCAACTTGCTGGATCTTATCGAATGCCTCGATCATACCAATAATGGTACCCAAGAATCCGAGAGACGGGGCGATAGCGATGAAGAGGGTGATCCAAGAGAGGTTCTTCTCCAAGAGACCGAGTTGAACGCCACCATAGGAAGCAACGGTCTTCTCTACTACGTCGATACCTTCGTCATAGCGGCTCAGACCCTGATAGAAGATCGAAGCGACAGGACCACGGGTGTTACGGCAAACCTCAAGAGCTTTCTCGATACCACCGGCTTTGAGAGCAGCCTCAATATTAGCGAGCAACTCTTTGGTGTTCGTTTTGCTCAAGGACAGATAGATAATACGCTCGATACAGAGTGCGAGACCGAATACGAGGGTCACGAGGGTCAGAGCCATAAAGCCTGCGCCACCTTCGATAAATTTGGTCTTCAGCGTTTTGTGGAGCGCTACCATACCTCCGGCTTCCTCAGCAGGAGCCTCAGCTACTTCTTCAGCTGCAGGAGCAGCCTCATCTACTTGTTCAACAGCAGCCTCTTCTACAGCAGCTGCTTCATCTTGTGCCATCATAACTGCGCTACCAAAGGTAAGCATCGCCAGCACGGTCAGAGTTGCAAAAATTTTTTTCATGAGAATAATAAATTAATTTAAGTTATTGTGTTTATTTGTGTTTTCATACAACGGGGATTTCTTATCTCACCATTCGGTTCGAACGATTATTTCTTCGAAATCCCCACAGCCTGCCCGGCGGGCATCCTGTGCAAAGCTTTTGGTCTTCGCCGCGTCAGTAAGCGAGCTTTCTTCCCCGGCTTGACGAAAAATCTTTTGCGGAGAGACGGGGATTCGAACCCCGGAAACCCTTTTGGAGTTTACACGCTTTCCAGGCGTGCCTCTTCAACCACTCGAGCATCTCTCCTTCGCGCATCAAGGCGCTTTTTCATAATCGGCTACAAAATTACTGCTTTTTTTTGATATATGCAAACATTTATGCATTTTTTCTATTATTTTATGCAAAAATTTGCCTTGCATTGGCATTTGTCACCTCAATAATGTGTTCAACGGAGCAATTATAGACTTGTGCGAGCCGTTCCGCGACATGAATCATGAATCGACTCTCATTGCGTTCTCCCCGATGCGGAACAGGAGCCATGTAAGGTGCGTCCGTCTCCAAAACGATACGTTCCAAAGGCACGACATCCAATTTCTCCGCCAACTTGCTGTTCTTGAACGTCAATACGCCGCCTATTCCAAGATAGAATCCCATGTTCAAAATCTGTTGTGCCGTTTCACGACTTCCGTTGAAGCAATGAAAAACTCCTCGTCCCCCTACCTTTTTTACAATGCGCATGATGTCCTCTGTCGCCTCTCTATTGTGCAAGATGACCGGTAAGTCCAGTTCTTTGGCCAATTCCATTTGTAGCCGCAAGACTTCCTGCTGTTCCTCCTTATAGGTCTTGTCCCAATAATAGTCCAAGCCGATCTCGCCGATCGCAACCAGTTCGTTCCGATGGTCCCGAATAGCTTGTTCAACGATCGTCAGTTGTTCTTGCCAATCGTCTTTGACATCTTCCGGATGTAAGCCCAAAGCCGGATAACAATAACCGGGATGCGCACGACATACCTGCATGACCGTTTCAATCGAGGCCACATTGACACCGGGCACGATCATCAACTCTACCCCGCTCTCTCGCTGAAGCGCAATGACTTCCTCGCGGTCGGCATCAAAAGCCTCTTCATCAATATGGCAATGTGTATCTATCAAACCATTTACCATTTTATCATTTACCATTTGGTCATTTACGATTGAGAATACTGGAATCGCCATAACTCAGGAAGCGGAAATCATGACTCAGGGCATAGTCATAGATTGTGTGCCAATCGCCGCCGACAAAAGCGCTCACTAACAACAGCAAAGTCGATTGAGGTTGGTGGAAATTGGTGATCAGTTGATCAACAACATGGAAGGTATAACCGGGTTTGATCATGATCTGCGTCTCGGCATGGAGCGTCTGTTGACCTGTTTTGTCCAAATAATCGAGGAGAGCCTGCAATGAGTCGAAAGTCGAAAGTCGAAAGTCAAAAGCCTCTTCGTAGGGTTCGAACTGAGACACGGTCGCATTTTCCGGGTGACATCCGATAAAATAGAGCGATTCAAGGGTACGCATAGAAGTCGTACCGACCGCCACTATCTTACCTAAGTTGTCCCGAATCGCCTCAATTGCCTCTTTGGGAACGGCGATGATCTCCGTGTGCATCGTGTGCTCGTTGGCGTCGGCGGTCTTGACCGGCAAGAAAGTACCGGCTCCGACATGCAGCGTCAGTTCAGTCGTCTTAATACCCCGCTCATGCAGATCCGCGAGCACTTTCTCCGTAAAATGCAGACCGGCGGTAGGAGCTGCTACCGAACCCTTGATGCGCGAATATACCGTTTGGTAGGTGCGCAGGTCCGACTCCTCGGTCTTGCGGTTGAGGTACGGAGGAATCGGCAGTTCTCCTGCGGCATCAAGGATCTCGGCGAAGGACACATTCTCTTCGCTCCAATCAAAACGAACCGCAAACGTATTCCCTAAACTTTGCTCCTTGTACGCACGAAGCGTAAAGTTGCCGGCCTTCAATTCGATCGCCTCATCATGCCATTTCTTCGCGTTGCCGACCATACATTTCCATGTACAACCGGTGGTAGAACCCAAGGATAACTGGTAGTCATGCGGCATGAGCGGTTCAAGGCAGAAAACCTCGATTCGGGCACCCGTCGGTTTATGAAACTCCAGACGAGCTTGTATCACGCGCGTATTATTATATATAAGGAGTGCACCCGGCGCGATGTAGTCGCCGACGTTGTAAAAACGATCCTCTGACACCTGTCCGTCACGATAGACCAGCAGTTTGCTGTGGTCACGCTCGGCCAGCGGATATTTGGCAATGCGCTCGTCCGGAAGCGGGTAATTATAATCAGCTATGTAAATGGGCTTCATTTCGTTTTCCTTGGAAAAGTTCGTATTTATTAAATTGGCAATCGAGTTCGCCGTTCAGCAAACGGAATTTCTTGGAGGGTTTGAGACCGATACATTTCATGGCCTCCACATTGGACGAGATGATCCAAGCCGTTGCGCCGGTGAACTGATGTTTAAGCGCCGTACCGATCGCGCCATAGAGATCTTCCATCTCTTTGTTGCTATGCAGACGCTCACCGTAAGGCGGATTCATCATGACCAAAGCACCCTCTGCTCGTACATCCTTGATCTCCTCCATGCGGATCTGCTTGAGGTCGATATCCTTGGCGACTCCGGCGGACTTGACATTCTTGGTAGCCTGTTGGATGGCATAGAAAGAGGCGTCAGAGCCGTAGATATGATGAGTAAAATCCTGCTCGGCTGAGTCGTCGTTATAAATGTCATTCCAAAGTTCGGCATCAAAATCGCGCCATTTCTCAAAAGCAAAAGACGAGCGGAAGACACCGGGGGCAATGTTACGTGCGATGAGAGCCGCCTCAATGAGCAGCGTACCCGAACCGCACATAGGGTCGTAGAAATCCGATTGCCCTTTCCACCCTGCAAGCAGTAACATTCCTGCCGCAAGCGCCTCGTTGATCGGCGCCTCGGTGGTCGCCACGCGGTAACCGCGCTTATGCAGACTATCACCACTACTATCCAGCGAAACGGTCACTTGTTCATTCGCCACATGCACGTTGATGAACAAATCCGGCGTCTGCGTACTCACATTCGGGCGCTTATGAGCGGTCTCGATCCAATAGTCGGCAATAGCGTCTTTGACACGATAGGTCACAAAACGGCTGCTTCGGAATGACTCGCTATAGACGGTTGCATCAATCGCAAACGTATTATCAGCGGTCATGAATCGACTCCAATCGAGCGCTTTGACCTGCTCATAAAGGGCGTCTGTATCTTTCGCTTTAAAGGTAGCAATCGGCACAAGCACACGAATAGCGGTGCGCAGACAAAGGTTCGCGCGGTACAGGAGCGCCTTGTCACCGCGGAAAGAGACAGCCCGTCTCTCCAGCTGCACGTCATTCGCACCGAGTTCAATCAATTCTTGGGCTAATACCTCTTCCAAACCCTTAAAGGTCTTGGCTAACATTAAAAAATCAGCCTTTTGCTTCATTTTTTTGTCGATTTATTTGGTCATGTCGATTTTTTGTAGTACCTTTGCACCCGCTTTTGAGGAAAGATGGCAGAGTGGTCTATTGCGTCGGTCTTGAAAACCGAAGTACTGAAAGGTACCGGGGGTTCGAATCCCTCTCTTTCCGCTTAAAATCAGTAGGAGCATCTTTAGTAGGTGCTCCTACTAATTTTATTGAGATGACAGGGCCTTCTCATATCTATTTTTTTATCTGGAAGGGGAACGAGCCGATCAGGTTGCCGTCGCAGAAGAAGTCGATGGTATAAAAACCGGATTGTACCGCCTCATCTGCCGCAAAAGGATAATAGCACGTACCATTATAGGCTTCGCCGGCGTACTCGATCTCTTGCACCAACGAATACGGGATCTCTCCGCTCTCAAACGCAAAGAGTTTGGTTTCGTTCTCGCCCAACAGCTTACCGTCAGGGGCATTGATTCGTGCATACAACTCCTTTAGTCCCGGCGTACAGGTGATATTCTTCGCAATCACAAAATCAAATTGCAACTTGCGGATATGCCCTGCCATTCTCGTCTTATGATCGTTCTTGTTGAGCGTCGTCAGGGTGCATGAAGTGATCTCCAGCATCGAAGCGCGGGTCACGGTCTCGGACAGTTGCGAATTGAGCGTGGACAATTGCGAGTTCTGCTCCTTGACCTGCTTGTTCTCCTCTTTGACCAACAGGTTCTCCTCCGTAAGGCGGGCATTGGTCGCATTGAGCGAGTCGATCTGACGAACGTAATCCTTCATGACCGCACGTACGGTTGCCAACTCTTTCTTCAGTTCAGCAATTCGGCGGGCATTGGAAGCCTTGGTCTGACGCAGTTCCTCCAGCAGGTCCTGCACACGCTGTTGCTCACGGCTCAACAGGTCTTGCAACGAGTCGTTGCGTATATCCATCTGCTGAAAACCGTCGAACTGAATCGCCAAGTCCTCGTACTCCTCTTCCAACTCTTCTTTCTCGATGGTCATCTGCTCCACCATCTCGTTCATCTCATGACGCTGGCTGATATTCCAAATGACCAAGCCGGCGATGACCACCGCCAAAACGGCTACTATGATTACAAAGGTTTTCTTATTCATAATAAAGGAATTACTTTTTCTAATTGATTACTGCGGCTACCTTTGAGCAACACATGATAGCCGATAAGGGGTTCTTTTTGCAGGTACTCGCATAGTGCTTCAACATCGTCAAAAATCGGATAAGGCGCGGTGGTCTGCTTGTATTCTTCGCCAACGAGTAGCACCTTGTCCGCCTTACGCTCCAATAACATATTGACGATATTCTGATGCTCCAAATGGCTATAGTCCCCCAACTCACGCATGGCTCCGAGGATATAACAGTTTCCTTTGAAGGCATTGATCGCGGCCTGCATGGACGTCGGGTTCGCGTTATAGGCATCTACGACCAGCGCATTGCGCTCGGTCTGCATGAACTGCGAACGATTGTTCGAAGGGACATAGGCGCGAATAGCAGCCAAGGCCTCCTCTTCGCTGATACCGAAATGTTTACCGACACAGATCGCCGCAGAAATATTCTCCGCGTTATAGGCTCCAACAAGGTGCGTACCTTCCGGCATCATGCCCGTTTGGTATGCAACCGTCTTCAAGTCACCCGCCATCTGCGCCAGATAGGGATTATCCGTATTTCGGAAACAATAACCGCCATGCGTACGCAAGTAGTCATACAACTCCGCTTTGGTTGCCATCACCCCTTCGAAAGAACCGAAGCCCTGCAAGTGCGCTTTGCCTACGTTGGTGATCAGACCGAAATCAGGTTCGGCAATGTCCACCAGCTCCTTGATGTCACCCGGGTGACTGGCTCCCATCTCCACGATCGCCATTTCGTGCGCGCTCGTAATAGATAATAAGGTGAGGGGCACACCCAATTGATTATTCAGATTGCCCTGCGTGTAATAAAGATTGTACTTCGTACTGAGCACCGCCGCACAGAGTTCCTTGGTCGTCGTCTTTCCGTTCGTACCGGTGATACCCAAAATCGGCAAACCTAACGCACGACGCCAAGCACGCGCCAAATCCTGCAACTCTTTCAACGCGTTCTCACCGCAAATCACATATTCCGCACCCTCCGCTTTCGCCTGCTCCACAAATGCGTTTCCGTCAAAATGTTCACCTTTGAGCGCCACGAAAACACAGCCGGGAGTTACCTTCCTACTGTCCGTCGTGACACAAAGCGCGTCTTTGCCTTTTATCAAAAAATCCCAGTTCATTCAATCATTTCCAATTTTGCTTGCAAAATTACTGCTTTTTTTTGACATGTGCAAGTAAAAGTAAAAAAAAATCCGAGACGCGGTTGGCATCTCGGATTAGAAATTTAGATTACTCTTCTTTTTTCTTCTTTTTGTTCGGAAGCTCGAGACCGTAGTTCTTGCGACGATCTTCAACCTTGAGCGCGAGACTCAAAAGGAAGGCGAGTACGCCGAAAGAAGCAAAGACAGCCATCGGAACGAGGTAACCGTTGGTAGCTACACGCAGTTTACCGATAAGCAGCGGTACCAAGCAAAGACCTATATTCTGCACCCAGAAAATGAGGCAGTAAGCCGAACCCAGCACTTTCTCATCGATGATCTTCGGTACAGACGGCCACATCGATGCCGGAACCAGCGAGAAGCTGACACCTAACACGAGAATCGTGACAAGGGCAAGCGTCTTGCTCGGGTACATCGGCAGTACGAACGCGAAGACACTATGGCAAACGATCATGATGACCGCACCGATCAGCATCATAGATGCCCCTTTACCCTTATAGTCGATAAACGCACCCAAGAACGGCGTGAGAACCATCGCGAGTATCGGGAACCATTTGAATAAACCTGCAGCCTCCGCATTGGAGATAGAAAGGGTCTCTTCGAGGAAGTTCGTCGCAAAACGCTGGAACGGGAAGATAGCCGAATAATAGAGCACGCAGAGCAGCGCTACAATCCAGAACATTTTTGACTTGAAGATCTGACCCAGATCCGATACATGGAACTCATCCTCCGGATCCTTAACCGCCGTCGCTTCACCGATAGCAACCAATTGATTGTCAAAGGTCTTATCCATGATGGTGAACACGAAGAAGTTCAGCAAGCCTACTACCAAAAGGAGAGACGCGAAGAGCAGCGGTGCAGTAATCGAGTTTGTGCCATCTACTGCGAAATGCGCACTCAACATCGGCGAGAACCACATAGCTGCGAACACACCGAGACGAGCAATTGCCATCTCCAGACCCATAGCGAGCGCCATCTCTTTGCCTTTGAACCACTTGGCAAGGATCTTACTTACCGTCGTTCCCGCCATCTCACAGCCGCAGCCGAAGATCATAAAACCGAACATCGCCAGTTTGGCAGAACCGGGCATGGACGGCCACCAAGCGTTGAGCCATTCCACTGTATTAGCCTCAGCCCATGAGATACCGAAATATTTGATACCTGCGCCGATAACCATCAGGCTGGCGGAGAGCAGACCCGTGAAACGGACACCCATCTTATCGAGGATGATACCGGCGATGATGAGAAAACCGAACACATTGAGCAGGAACTCACCTGCCGCGTATGTACCGAACACACCATGATCCCAACCGAGCGAGTCGTTGAGAAGCGATGCCAGAGGCGAGAGGATGTCCACGAACATATATGCGAAGAACATCATCGACGCCACGAGGACGAGGACAGTCCAACGCGCTGCTGCGCTGTCACGCAGGGTTTGTTGAATCTTTTTTTCCATGATTGTAGGAGTATTTGGATTTTTTCTTGAGCCATTCTGCCTTTTTCTTCTCGTATTCAGCGTAATGACTCTCTAAATAGCCATCAGCCATATTACTTGATGCCCAGTTCTTTCTTAACGGAAGGAGTAGCGTCAATAGCATCAGCTCCGATATGAACCATCGCTGCAGAGTCGAAGATATAGGTATATCCTTCGCGCTCACCGACAGCCTTGATGGCCTTGGTCATCTTCTCATGAACGGGTGCAAGGAGTTCTTGCTGCTGACGTTGGATATCCTGCTCTGCGATCTGATAGAACTGCTGCAGACGTTGTTGCATCTCCTGCAACTCTTGCTGACGAACCTGCTTGATGGCGTCAGTCATCGTTGCTTCCTGTGCCTGATAGTCCTGATATTTCTTCTGGATCTCCTCGGTCATCGAGGTTACCTGACTCTCATACTGGGACTGGATCGTGTCCATTTTGAGTTTAACTTGCGCTACTTCAGGCATTTGTGTGAAGAGCTCTTGACTGTTGATGTGACCAAATTTCTGTGCGCTGGCAAGCATCGGCAAGGCCAGCAAAACTGCAATAATAATTTTTTTCATTGTTATAATTAATTTTTCGTTATTTCGTAATTACGTCATGACGGGTTATTTCGCGCCAAGTTTTCGGAGCACTTGATCCGAAATGTCCAACTTGGAGGACATATAGATGAGCGAAGGATCTGCCGATCGGTCTTTGACCACCTCGATACGTTTCTCGCTCGCAAGATCCTGAATGGCGTTGTATATCTCGTCTTGGATCGGCTTGATGAGCGCTTCGCGCTTCTTGTACAACTCGCCATCCTGACCGAAATACTTACGTTTGAGTTCAAGCACCTCGTTCTCTTTCTTGACGATTTCCTGTTCGCGCTCGGCACGCATGGTCTCGCTTAGGAAGATCTGCTCGGTCTGATAGTTAGTCGCAAGCACACGCGCTTCCTGTTGAGCAGCATCAATCTCTTTCTGCCAGCGCTTGGAGAGCATCGCCAACTGCTCATTCGCCTGCTCGTACTGAGGCAGGTTCTTCAGGATATAACTCATGTCAATAAACGCTACTGACTGATCTTTAGCAAAAGTCGTGCCAATTGCCATCACGCTGACGAATAATAGTATAATGATTCTTTTCATAACTTTAACCTTTCAACTTTCAATTTTCACCTTTCACCTTTATAGTTCTTGTCCCAAAACGAAGTGGAACTGACTTCCGCCGTACTGTTTGGATCCGTTGATCTCATCGAAGCCCCATCCCCAGTCGATACCGAGCAAACCGAACATCGGAAGGAAGATACGGACACCCAAACCAGCCGAACGCTTGAGGTTGAACGGGTTATACTCGCGAATATCGGAGAAGCAGTTACCGGCCTCCAGGAACACATGCGCCCAGATAGTCGCACTCTGCTCCAACGAGATCGGGTAACGAAGCTCCATCGTAAACTTGTTATACAAATAACCCATATTACGTCCGGTAGCCACATCGTACGGCGTCAACGAACCCGACGAGTAACCACGCATAGCAACGTACTCGGTCGCATAACTCGTATAACTTGACATTCCGTCACCGCCCATATAATAAGTCTCGAAAGGCGACTTCAGGTTGTTATTGTAATGTCCCAAATAACCGAACTCTGCACGGGTCATAAGAACCAACTTGCTGTCTTTGGTAAGCGGAGTGAAGACCTTTCCGGTGAATTTCCACTTATGGTACTCAATAAGATGGTATTTCTCATTGACCGTCATATTCGCATAGTCAGCAGGGAAGAAGAGCGACCAAGGCGGCGTGATCTTGAGTCCCAACGTGAACTGCGAACCGCGACGCGTATAGATCGGGTTGTCAATAGACGAACGGCTGAGTTGCAGGTTGAGCGCCAAGTTATGACTCGTACCGTTCGAGATGAGCAGGTACGGCCAGTCTTTCATCATGTACATCTGGTAACTCAACTCGCCGTAGAACATGAAATAGTCGTCCGGCCAGCGCAGACGCTTACCGTATCCGACCGATACTCCGAGTGTACGCAGGTAGATATCTTTATCGGCCTCAGCCTCAGCGAGTTGCTGGTAATAATTGCTGTTACCCGAATAATAGTAATAACTCGAATAAGTGTTATAGAGGTTCTGGTATGCCTCTCTATACCGCTTCGAATAGCCGGTCTGGTTCGCAAAATAGATCGAAGCACTCAGACTGTTCGGTCGCTTACCACCGAGCCAAGGCTCCAAGAACGAAAGCGATGCCGACGTATAATATATACCGTTCGTGCGCGCGTTAATGGAGAAAGTCTGTCCTTCGCCCTGCGGCACGATACGATACGCTTTCTTGTTAAACAGATTCTGGATGGCGAAGTTGGTGAATTTCAATCCCAACGAACCGACAAGACCGGTCGCTCCCCAGCCTAACGAGAACTCGATCTGGTCACTCGACTTCGTCTCCAACTGATAGGTAATATCCACCGTTCCCTCTTCCGGATTCGGCTGAATATCAGGCACTAACTTCTCTTGGTCAAAGTGACCCATCTGCGCCAACTCACGAAGCGAACGCATAATGTCCGATTGCGAATAGAGTTGTCCCGGCTTCGTGTATAACTCACGCCGAACCACATGCTCATACACGCGGGTGTTTCCGACGATTTTCACCTCATTGATAGTAGCCGGCTTGCCCTCATAAATACGCATCTCGAAGTCAATTGAGTCATTCTCCACATTCGTCTCAATAGGCTCCACGTTAAAGAAGAGGTATCCGTTGTCGGTATACAGTTTGCTGACAGCATCATCGTCTCCGTTCAAACGGTCGTTGAGGGTCTTCAGATTATACACATCGCCGGGTTTGACACCCAAAGTCATGTCCAAATACTCGTACGGATAAACCGTGTTTCCTACCCATTTGACAGAACGAATATAGTATTTATCTCCTTCGGAGATCGTCATATAGACATCAACGCGAGTCGGATCTTCGGGGTTCGGCACCACAGAGTCAGCCACAATATAAGCATCTCTATAACCATACTCGTTGTACTTCTCGATAACGGCTGCCTTGTCTTTCTCATACTCCTCGGTAACGAATTTCTTGGTCCGGAAAAGGTTGATGATATTATTATCATTCGTCTTTTTCATCGCCTTGTTGATCTGCACATCCGTCAAGGCTTCGTTACCCGTGATATAGATCTTACCGACCTTGGTCTTCACTTTCTTGTCCACACCTACCAGCACACGCACATAGCCCGGATGATCCGGATCTTCGCGCTGTACCACATGTACCTCCGCATTGTGAAAACCTTTCTCAGCGAAATATTTCTTGATGACCGTCTTCGCGTGATCTTCAAGGTTCGGCGTCATCTGCGAACCCTGACGAATACCGGCCTTAACCTCAATATCCTCTTTCTCACTCTTCTTGAGACCCTCATAACGCACCTCACTCACACGGGGACGCTGCTCCAACTGAATGACCAGCCAGATCTTATTCCCCTCTATTTTACGGGCTTTGATCTTCACATTCGAGAACAAGCCTTGTTTCCAGAAACGCCGTATAGCCTTCGTGATCTGGTCTCCCGGCACTTCAATCTTGTCTCCAACGGCTAAACCGGAGAAGCCGATAAGCACAAAATCCTCGTAACTGTCCGCTCCCTCAACCTCGATATTGGCGATCTCGTACGTCTTACGCGTCATGCCGTACTCAATATCCTGCGCGAAAGCGCCGACACTGAATACCAAGAATAATACTATCTTAATGAATCTGTTCACTTGTTTTCCCAAATCTTCTTTCACGTTTCTGATAATCAACTATGGCTTTATAGAACTCCTCTTCGGTGAATTCCGGCCAGAGACAATCGGTAAAATACAATTCACTGTACGCCAATTGCCATAACAGGAAATTGCTGATGCGATATTCACCGCTGGTACGAATCAGCAAGTCCGGATCCGGCATCTCACGCGTGGTCATCAGCGAAGAGACAAGCTGCTCGTTCACGTCTTCGGGACGCAAATGACCGTTCTGCGCTTCGCGTACGGCTTGACGAACCGCCTCGGTGATCTCCCAACGGGCCGAATAACTGAGCGCAATAACCATCGTCAGACCGGTATTCTTACTCGTCTCGTCGATGCAGCCCAAGAATTTCTGACGTGTTCCTTCGGGCAGACGCTCGATGTCACCGATGGTCTGCAACCGAACGTTGTTATTCATCAGCGTCGGCGTCTCTTTGACGATCGTATCCACTAACAACGTCATCAATGCATCGACCTCCTCTTTGGGGCGATTCCAGTTCTCCGTACTGAACGTGTATAACGTCAGATACTCCACGCCTAATTTCGTCGCTGCAACGGTGATATTATGCACGGTCTCCACGCCTTGTTTATGACCGAACATACGCGCGAGGCCTTGTTTCTTCGCCCATCTGCCGTTACCGTCCATGATGATGGCGATATGCCGAGGCAGACGCTCTTTGTCTATTTGTTCCCTATAATCCATGATCTTACCAATTACAAATCTTGCACGCTTTGGGAGCCTGCACGAACTCAAACACAAGACCGGCGGTTAACATACCCGTCACGTCGCAGTTCATCCAGTTCCAACCGTTCATGTGATATTTGTTATTCAGTTCATTCTTCCCTTCCAAATCATCCGCAAAATAAATATTATGTTGCCAAGCGATGTTCAATCCGCAATGTTCGGAGAACTTCCACTTGAAGCCTATGCCCAACGGGATATATCCCGATGCACTCATTTTCTCTTTTCCCACGCCGGACACACCTGCCCCAAGACCGATGAAGATATACGGCGTGTAAGGTTTGATGCGGCTGTCGTTCAGGTTCGTCTCGCCGAAACGGAAGAAATTGAACTCTGCCATCACATCGGCGTTCACCAGTTGGCTCTGCCATTTAGTGTCCAGTTTCTCGCCGCGCATCGTATAATCATAGCCCATGATACGCTGCCCTGACACTTTCGCCTGTATCGCCCATCTTTTGGTGAACTTATACCGGAAATGCAGCCCATACGCCTCCAACGGGTGCATGAAGATATGTGGCGCAGCATCGCCCACATAATACCCGCAACCTGCCTGTACACCCAGTTCACAGATATACGTCTGACCCTGCGCACAGAGAGGTGAAAGGTGAAAAGTGAAAGGTGAAAGGAGCGCCATCACCAACACAATTATCCGATATATTTTCCTTTCAATTTTCATTTCCAATTTTCAATTCCCCTTTATCAATAACCGAAATGCATCTGTCACTCGTTTGACCGGTACTATCTCTATAGTAAATCGTTTACAGTCAATCTTCTGTTCTGCAGGAATCATGATTCGCTTAAAGCCCAATTTCTGCGCCTCAGCGATACGCTGTTCGATTCGGTTAACCGATCGGATCTCACCTGCCAAACCCACTTCGCCACAAAGGCATGTACTCGGATCCAACGCAATATCCATGTTACTGCTCAGCACAGCCGCCAAGACCGCCAAGTCAATAGCCGGGTCTTGTACCCTTAATCCGCCGGCGATATTCAGGAATACATCTTTCTGCAGCAACTTAAACCCTACGCGTTTCTCCAGCACTGCCAACAACATGTTCAATCGTCTGCCGTCAAACCCTGTGGAGGAACGTTGAGGTGTACCGTACGCTGCCGATGAGACCAGTGCCTGCACCTCAATCAAGAACGGCCGCACACCTTCCACCGCCGCAGCAATAGCGATGCCGCTTAGTCCTTCGCGCGACGTAGAAAGCAACAACTCCGATGGGTTCGTTACCTCTCGCAAACCGTCTTGTCGCATCTCATAGATACCCAACTCAGAGGTCGAACCGAAACGGTTCTTCTGCGCCCGCAGGATTCGGTACATATACTGCTGATCGCCTTCGAACTGAAGCACGGTGTCCACGATATGTTCCAGCACTTTCGGTCCGGCCAGCGACCCCTCTTTGTTGATATGTCCGATGATGATAAACGGAATATTACGCGTCTTGGCAAAATCCAATATCCGTGCCGCACACTCGCGCACTTGACTCAACGAACCGATAGAAGCCTCAATAGCATCGGTGCCTACCGTCTGAATCGAATCAATCACCACGATCTCGGGTTCTAACTCTTTGACTTGCTCCAAGATACGCTCCAGCGATGTCTCCGCAGAGATATACAGGTTCTCCGCATTGCCCGCTAACCGTTCGGCACGCAGTTTCAACTGCTTCGCACTCTCTTCACCCGAAGCGTAGAAGGTCTTGCGCTCCCCCATCTGCATCAACACTTGCAATGCTAACGTCGATTTACCGATACCGGGTTCACCGCCCAACAACACCAGACTTCCGGGCACTAAACCGCCACCCAACACGCGGTTCAACTCTCCGTTGCACATGTCGATCCGCATCTCGTTCGTCGCTACCACATCTTGCAGACGCTGAGGAAGATTACTTCCGAGATTTCGAGATCTCGATACTTCGACACCTCGACCTTTTTCGATCACTTCCTCTTCATACGTTCCCCACTCTCCGCAAACCGGACAGCGACCGAGCAGCTGCGGGGCCTTAGCTCCGCAGGACGAACAGACATATTGTATCGTTGCTTTTGCCATCAGATCTCAATCACATCATTTTCCTCCGCCAACACAGTATTGTCAAATATCGGCTTGGCTTCCTTTAAGAACAGACTGTGGTCTTCCACACGCGCCGAGTAGTGACCCAAGATGAGTTTACCTACATTCGCCATCTTAGCGATGGTAGCCGCTTGTTCTGCCGTCGAGTGCATGACCTCTTTGCTGCGTGCGCCATGTTCATTGAGGAAAGTGGACTCATGGTAAAGCGCCTCTACTCCCTCAATGATCGGAACGATCTTTTCGCTGTACTGCGTATCCGAACAATAAGCGTACCGTTTCGTGGTCACATACTCAAACGAACCATCTTCTTGCTTCACCCGACGCGTCTCCTTAAACAGGAACCCACACGTCGGTACGCCGTGCTTCAACGGGATTGTCTCCACACTCACCGTTCGGTCTTCGTAGATCACCTCATGTTTACGCGGATTGATCGGATGGAAGATAATCTCATACTCGCGGTCATTCGCGTGGTAAGCCAAGAGCGGCGTCAGTAACTTCTCCAAATCGGGCTGCGCATAGATATGCATCGGCTGCGTACGCTTGAGCATGCCGAGCGTCGTCAACAGACCGATCAAACCAAAACAATGGTCGCCATGCAGATGGGAGATAAAAATGTTATACAGACGACCGGTTCGAATTCCCAGTTTCTGCATCGTCAGGATCACGCCTTCTCCGCAGTCCACCAAGAACCGTTTATCGCCTATATCCACCAACTGCGCCGAAGGAGACGTGGTCTTCGTCGGCTTGGCACTACCGCAACCTAATATAGTTACCTTTGCTTCGCTCACAATCTTCAATCTTAAATGCAAGCGAGTTTTTCTAAAACTCGATTGCCTAAAGCCGTTTTTTTCTCAATATGTTCAAGCACCGCTTTCACGAACGAGTTGGATTCAAACGAACCGCGAACCTCTTCGAAATCAGCCTCCGCCTGATGACGGTCTCCGTCCACGCCAAAACCGGTCTGACTGTTCAAATCGAACTCCTTGCGGGCATCGTTATAAACCATCTTATCGAGGTTCACTACCGCGTTCTGCCATTCCCTAACCGTCTTCTGCAACTGCTCCAAGCTCACTTTCTCTACGCTGCAGCCCCATACTTGCTCCAGTTTCTCCAACGCCCAAGTCCACTCGTACGAGTAGTAATGGGCATGCATCTGCTCCAAACGAGCCTGGATATCGCTTAGACTCAACGCGCCCGCTTGGATGTCATCCAACAGACGTTTCACTTCGTTTCTCGGAGCGATCAAACCTGCCATATCTACCCAATCGCCCGTTCCGGCATCGCTGTCCGGACGCAGGGCCTTGCGTAACTCGTCCATCGTCTTCCACTCGCTTTTCTCCAAGCGGCTGATGAGACTGTTACCCAAGAATTTCTGAATACCGATCGTATAGAGTTCCACGCCATGCTTGAGAGACGAGTTACGGATCTTGCAGTTTCGATAGCCGTAAACCTCTGTGTTCTCTCCGCTCAGCGCCACCAACTCATTGAGCACTTCGCGACCACGCCACATCTTCTGTACCGTGTACGGACTCAGCAGGTTGAAATTGATCTGATCCAACTTATGCGGATCTTTTCGATTATCACGTTTCGGCCATTTTTGTGCGTCACGGATCGTACCTACGGTACGCAGGTTTGCACCCGGCACTAAGAAACTCTCCGATTGGTTCTCAATCAGATAAGAGAACGGCAGATCGCTCGTGTCCGCATGGTGGGTATGACGACCCATTACCAGACTGAACGCACCGATTTTGGACGGCCACAACAGGTAACTGTCTGATGTCGTCTTTGCGCCGCGCTCGGCAATGCCCTGATGGATCGGGCCCAACTTATACATATGGTTACTCTGGTTACTACCCGAACCGGCGTTCAAGAACGAGAACATACCTGCGATAAGCAGCGTACTCTTATGGTGAGTTACCGTATAAGGACCGGCAAAGATCGCACATGCCTCGCCGTGCATGCCTTGACAGTTCGAGAAGAACAGACTCTCACCTGCCGAATAGTGCTTGTCAAAGATACAACCCTGACCGACAAAACACTTATCTACCAAGGTTGAGTCTCCGATCTCTACGCCCGAAGCGATGATAAAATTAGCGCACTTCACACCACTTCCAAGACGAACCGGCGCCTGCTCATTCGAGTTGATCGTTCCGTTCTTCAAACGGCTCACGCCCGTCAGTTCTGCAAAATCACCCACACGCACGTTCTTGATCGAACCGCAGTTCAGAATACGTACGTGATCACCGATATAGCCGTGATCGGAAGCATGCTCCTCGGCATAGGCATCAATCAGTTTCTCCACCTGATGGATCATCTCCGGGCGGTGACGATAAAGCGTCAAGATATACGCCAGACTCGCACTTAACTCATTGAAAATAGGGATCTCGCGACCACCTCCTTCGTTCATCACCGGCACACGTACACCATTACCGAAAGTGGTCTTACCATCCACAAGGATCGCGTTCACGTTCTCGATACAGGTGTTGCAACCAATATGATAATTGGCGATGTAATTATGGATATTATACAGATGCGCATCGTCACCTACCTCGCAGTTATGCAAGGTCGCGTTATAGATACCCGAATGGATCTTCAACCCGCCCGGCAATTCTATCTCACGACGAAAAGCGCCTATCTGGTTATGTCCGGAGAAACGGGTATGACGCACGTATTGCGCATCAAAATCCTGCGCCACTTCCACCTCAGCCCAATTGGTCGCCGAGCAACCCTGTGCCTCCATCTGCGCAATCTCTTGCGCTGTCAATGAACGATAGTTCATTAATTCTTAATTTTTAATTTTTAATTAATCGTTGAGCAGCATCGGCATCAACAACATGAGGATATCCTCATTCTCCTCGTTCTCTGCCGGCAAGATCAAACCTGCGCGTGCAGGATCAGCCAACTTCAACAGCACATCAGCCGAAGCGATAGAACCGAGCAGATCAATCAGGAACGGAGCCTTGAAACCAATAGCCATCGGCGTACCGTTATAGTCGCAACTGATCGTCTCTTCTGCACTCGTCGAGAAATCGATATCCTGTGCACTAATCTTGATCTGGTTCTCGCTCAACGCCAAACGCAACTGCGCCGTACCGTTGTTAGCGAACACAGCCACACGCTTGCAAGCGTTCAGCATCGTCTGACGATCAACCGTCACAACGTTCTGGTTCGCCTGCGGGATAACAGCATTGTAGTTCGGGAAACGGCCCTCGATCTGACGGCAAACGATGATCGTGCTGCCAAACTCAAAACGAGCGTTCTTAGCACCGAAAGTCACTCTCACATCCTCCTCTGCTTTTGCCAACAGGTTCTTCAGCAGACTTGCCGGCTTCTTCGGCAGGATGAACGAAGCAGCCACACCTGCATTCACACCCGTGTTCGTGTAACGAACCAGACGGTGAGCGTCCGTTGCAACCATCGTCACCTTATCCGCTGCGATGTCAAAGAAAATACCATTCATCACAGGACGAAGATCATCGTCTGCGGTGCAGAAAATCGTTTTCTCAATAGCGTTCTGCAGCACATTTGCCGGAACAATCACGCTCTGTGCGTCACCTTCAACAGCCGGCATCTCCGGGTACTCGTTGCCGTTCACGCCGACAAACGAATACGTACCGTTCTGACTAACCATGCTCACAGCAAAGTTGTTCTCGTCAATCGTGAATGCCAAGGGTTGCTCGCTGAACTCCTTCAGGGTCTCCAGTAACAACTTAGCTGCAGATGCCACTTTACCTGCACCTTCTACGCCCTCTACTTCTACGCTCGTACGAATGGTCGATTCTCCGTCCGAAGCGGTCAAAGTCAAAGTCGTTCCGGCCAACTCAAACAGCACGTCGTCCAAGATAGGCAACGCATTCTTACTGTTAATCACGCGGCTTACTGCCTGCAATTGAGAAAAGAGTTTTGAACTCGAAATAGTAAATTTCATATACGTATATTTTTAGTTATTTTTTACAATTTTATTGTAACTTACACAAATTAGCGTGCAAAGATACACTTTTTTTTGCACATATGCAAATTTTTTTGTAATTTTGCAGCCGAAAATGGCAAAAATAGGTATTTTTGATAGCGGATACGGTGGTTTAACGATCTTGGAAGCCATCCGAAAAGAGTTACCTCAGTATGATTACTTGTACTTAGGCGACAACGCACGTGCGCCTTATGGCACGCACTCGTTCGATGTCATTTATCGCTATACGCTCCAAGCGGTCAAATACCTCTTTTCCCAAGATTGCGCCCTCGTCATCCTCGCCTGCAATACCGCCTCTGCCAAAGCCTTGAGGACGATTCAGCAACGCGACCTTCCGCTTATAAATGAGGAAATAAGAAAATGTGAAAATGCGAAAATGGTGAATGTGCTGGGGGTGATTCGTCCGACGGTAGAAGCCGTGCCGGGGATTACCAAGACCGGGCATGTGGGAATTTTGGCAACACCTGCGACTGTTTCTTCCGAGAGTTACGTGCTGGAATTGCAAAAAATAGCAGAGGGTTTACAAGTCACACAGCAGGCGTGTCCGCTATGGGTTCCGTTAATTGAAAACGGCGAACACAATGGTCCCGGAGCCAAGTATTTTGTGGGCAAGTATCTGCGTGAACTCTTGGCGAAAGATTCGCAAATAGATACCTTGGTTCTGGGCTGTACGCACTATCCGCTTCTCAAAGAGATGATTGAGGGTTGGCTTCGCTACCATGAGGAGATTGAGGAATCGAATTTCCCGCAGGCGATTCATACCGAACATATCCGAATCATTTCACAGGGAACGCTGGTGGCAAAAAGCCTCGCAGACTACCTCCGACGCCATCCGGAATACGAATCCCGGCTCACCAAGGCGACTCCTCTATCGACGGATTCGACGGCTTGCGGTTCCTGCCGCTACTTGACCACAGAAAATGCGGACCGCTTTTCGCAATCCGCATCCATCTTCCTCTCCTCCCCCGTCCAGGCGGAGCACATCGATCTGGAGTAATTTTCATAAATTTTAGCGTAAAAAGCAGAATAACTGCGGGTACAGGGGTCTGTAACCCTATATAATCGTCCGCGTATGGTCAAATGAATAACCTACTAATCACCTACTAATAACCTACTAAACACATACTAATTATATACTAATCGCGTAGTATAATACAGGAATACGTAGGCAAAAACAAAAAACTAATACAACGCAAACACAAAACGACAAAAAAAAATGACATACGCAAGAGGGTATGCCATTTTTTGTACTAATTTAGTTTTTTGTTACCTCACTTTCTGTCCTGTGATGGTATATACCTTCTCCCCGCGGAGAATGAGGAGTTGACCGTCACGGAGGATCTTTTGCGTGGCAGGTTGTGTTTGTCCTGCAAGCGTATTTTCTATGGCAGTGGGATTGGCGTCAGGTATGTGAGTTTGTACAAGACGAACAGACAGGCCTATGTTGGCTTGCATATGGTACAGAAGTGTAGAGTTAGCACCGTGTATAAATAAGATACGTTTAAGAACTCCATTCTGCACAGAAGATGTCCAATAGTAGCCACGTTCATTTATAAAGTTGATTTTGTTCTCATTGACTCTACAGCCGGCTGCTGGCAGAAAGACTGCGCCTGCAGCCTCCATTTGCCGCCATGCAGTAGTATCATACACATTAGTCGTCCAATCTTCCGCCATGGCAATGAATGAAATCCCCTCAGGTAGTATGAATTCATCGGGCAAAATGGCATATCCGTTCACACCATTCACAGCGACCTGTGAGCGAAGATTTGTGGCATTTTTGCGCGTATTGAAAAGATAATTCAATTCATTGAAATTCAGTGTACGCCATAGTCCTGCCTCATTCCCCCCGTTTGAAATCGCATTATATACGCCCCAATCTGCGTTTGCATAATCTCCCGTCATGTTATAGTAAAACCAAAGATCATGCAAACTAAAGTCACTCGGATTAGTTGAAGTAGAATATGGCTGATAGGCGCTATTGCCACAGCCACTTTCCCAACCGCTCGTTGCCCAGCCGAATAAATCTATCCAACCTGAGTATGTAGAGGAAATGTTGGAATTCGCTGCACCTATTATATCCCACTGGTTTTCCGCAAAACGCCATGTTCCGGTAGAGGCCTGGTATTGTAAATTGCCTTGCGAAAATTGTACTTTGTCGCCGCTACCATTTATGGTAAATGTGCCGTTCAATGCTCCTTCTTCCGTAGCACTGGCATAAAAACAAACCATCAACATAGATAGTAAAGATAGTAAATACTTATTCATGTTACTCATTTTTTTATTTTACCTACTCACTTATTTTAATATCACCGCTTTTTTACGCTGTCGGTGCCAGCATTTTCAAGGTTGCATTTTTACCATCAGCTGCAGTATATTCCAAAATGGAATGAACTGAATTTTTATCTAATTCGCCCTCCCGAAAGATATTTGATAAGTGTTTAGACACAGCTGGTTGCTTCACTCCGAACAAATCAGCTATCTGCTGTTGAGTTAACCATACGGTCTCATCTTTCATCGTCAATAAACGTCTTTTATTATATCTTCATCTGTTTAACGTCATTGAGTGACGGAGAGGTTCTAAACCATTGCGGCTGCAAAGGTACACAAAAAAAATGACATACACAAATTTGTATGCCATTTTTTGAGATTTTTCGATAAATCGAAGATGCTCTTATTTCTTGCAGTTACCTTCGCAGGTGATGCACTTGTAGCAGAGGCCTGCGAGCGCTGCGCCAACGAGCGGAGCTACGATGAAGAGCCAGAGCTGCGGGAGAGCGAGTGCGTTCTCGGAGAAGAGTGCCTGCGAGATCGAACGTGCGGGGTTAACCGACGTGTTGGTCAACGGAATAGAGATCAAGTGGATGAGGGTCAGGGTCAGACCGATAGCCAAGCCACCGAAAGCACCGTTGCTATGCTTGCTGTCCGTCACGCCGAGGATCACCATAAGGAAGACAAACGTCAGGACGCACTCGGTAGCGAAAGCACCCCACACATTCGTCTGGAGGTAACCAGCCTCTACGTCAGCAGCGGAGAAGAAGTCTCCGTAGCCGTTAGCCGCGAAGGTACCGATCTCCATGCCTGCGGATTTAGCGATACCGAAGAGGATAGCAGCCGCAGCAATAGCGCCGAGGATCTGTGCACACCAGTAGCAGAACATCTCTTTCGCGGACATACGTCCGTTCACAAAAACACCGAGGCTGACAGCCGGATTGAGATGTGCGCCACTAATGTGGCCGATTCCGTAAGCCGCAGCGACGATCGTCAGACCGAACGCGAGGGCTACGCCCAGAAAACCAACATGTCCAAACAGGGCCGTTCCACAACCGCCCAGAACCAATACTGCCGTTCCGAAGAACTCAGCAGCAAACTTGTTACATAATTTCATTTCTTTTTATTATTTAAGGGTTAAACAATAAATGGCTATTTTATCCGACAGAGCCTTCAAGACTCACTTGCAGAAGCTTCTGCGCCTCGACAGCAAACTCCATCGGCAGTTTGTCCATGACCTCTTTGGCATATCCGTTCACGATCAACCCAACCGCGTCCTCCAATCCTATCCCTCGTTGCTGGCAGTAGAACAACTGATCTTCATTGATCTTACTCGTCGTTGCCTCATGTTCCACCGTTGCCGTCGGGTTCATGATGATCATATCAGGGAACGTGTGCGCACCGCACTTGTCCCCCAATAGCAAACTATCGCATTGACTGTAATTCCTTGCATTCTCGGCTTTCGCGCCCATCTTCACCAGACCACGGTACGCGTTCTGGCTATGCCCAGCGGAGATACCTTTGGAGATGATGCGTGAGCGGGTGTTTTTACCGATATGGATCATCTTCGTTCCCGTATCCGCCTGTTGGTAATTATTGGTTACGGCTACCGAATAGAACTCTGCCGTTGAGTTGTCGCCTCGCAGAATACAGGACGGATATTTCCATGTGATCGCACTACCCGTTTCTACCTGCGTCCAACTCAAGCGTGCGTTCTCGTGCGTGATGCCGCGTTTGGTTACGAAATTATAAATTCCGCCCTTACCGTTTTTGTCTCCCGGATACCAGTTTTGCACGGTTGAGTACTTCACCTCCGCGTCTTTGTGTACCACGATTTCCACGATTGCAGCATGCAACTGATTCTCATCCCTCATCGGCGCCGTACACCCCTCCAAATAGGACAAATACGCGCCCTCATCTGCAACCAACAATGTCCGCTCAAACTGACCTGTATTACCGGCATTGATTCGGAAATACGTACTCAGCTCCATCGGGCATCGTACCCCTTTCGGCACATAGACAAAACTTCCGTCAGAAAACACAGCCGAGTTCAAGGCTGCATAGAAATTATCGGTCGGCGGCACAACAGAACCCAAATACTTCTGTACCAACTCCGGATACTCGCGTACGGCTTCGCTGATCGAACAGAAGATAATTCCCTTCTCCGCTAAGGTCTCCCGAAACGTCGTCTTCACGCTCACCGAATCCATCACGGCATCCACCGCCATGTTTCCTGCCAGCGCCGCACGTTCTTCCAACGGAATACCGAGCTTGTCGAAGGTCTTCATGATCTCAGGGTCAATCTCATCGGAAGGTTGTTGGCTGTTGGCTGTTGGCTGTTGGCTCTTCGTTTTTGGGGCAGCGTAATAAGAGATGGCTTGGAAATCGATCTCGGGTATATTGAGGTGCGCCCAGGTCGGCACTTGCATCGTCTGCCATTTACGGAAAGCCTTCAAACGGAACTCTAACAACCATTCCGGTTCATGTTTCTTCGCCGAAATCAACCGAACGATATCCTCGTTCAGTCCCGCCGGTACGATCTCCGTCTCTACATCGGTCGTAAAGCCGTACTTGTACTCCTGTTCCGTTATGTCCTTGATGATTTCTTCCATAAAAATAAGCCGCCCCTTTTTCGGGCGGCTTGGAGGCCGGTAGCGGAGTCAAACCGCTCTAAACGGTTTTGCAGACCGCTGACTAAGTCGCTCATCCAACCGGCCGTTTTGTCAAAAGCGGGTGCAAAGGTACTGCTTTTTTTTCAAATACACAAATTTTTCTCCTAAAAAATGCAAAAAACTACATTTTTTATTCAATTAACGTTCCCGAAGCAGTATATTTGTGCCCATTTCGCATAATAATCAATTCTCCATCATGCAATATTTTTATACACTCCGTCGGTGATTTTTGATTCTCCATTCCTTCCTTATTCAGCGAGCTGCGGTCAAAATGCAACTTGTTATCCATCCACGCTATACGATAATTGATATAGCGCCGCACATTCTCCACTTCCGCTTCATACGAACCATACGTTCTCGGATTCTGGTGTACGTATTCATTCAAAATGGGCCAACGCATAAAATTGAGGCGTTGCGATTGTTGCAACAAGGCAGCCTGCTCATCTATATAAGCAATAAAAGACTCCTCCGTAAAACCGGCTTGACGAATCGCTGCCCATATCGCCTCCAACCGACTTTTTGCCTCTGCATCTCGCACAACGATCATGTCCACCAGGGTTTTCATATAGCCCGTTGTACTACCGCAAGTACGATAGATATAATCTGTTTTGTTACTGATCGGATAAGTACGGTTGTCATTCTCAAATGCCAAGTCAAAATCCCAACACGGCCCGACGTACATCGTATCATTTAGGCGGTGCTTGTACATATATACGCTCCAATAGGTATCTGTATTACCACTCATCTCGCCGACAAGGAAATGGCGTAAGAAGGTGTTTATATCCAAGTAGTTCTTCCAATTGATTTCCATCGTGCTATAATGTGCACGGATATACTCTTTCTGTTCCGGAGTGATCTCATCGTCTCCCGGTGATTTGATGGTAACACCTGTTCCTTTATCCGACCAGAACATGCTTTGTTCCGGTTCTTCTTCAGCATATGCATCTACTTCGATCAGATATCCACCGGTCAATGCCTCGCCGCTATTATCCTCCGGTGTCATCTCTTCAATGTCCACCCGGTTCTTACGCACCTCTATTTGGTCGCACAACTGATAACACCCCTTATAATCACCGTTCAACACAACATCCACATAGGCGCAGAACGGCGTGTATGGCATTCCGAAACGACGACTCAGTTCAAACGCCAACTGGTTACGCATCAAGGTCTTGTCTCCGTAATTATTGATCAACGTCCATTTCTTGGCATTCGCTTTCGAACCCAACACTTTATGCTTGTTGGCAAACTTGATACGATAGGGCTTCTTGGGAAAACCGCGAGAGTAATTACCTCGTTCACGAATAGTCGCCGTATCGGTCAAAACACTCGCTCCATCATTAGAGATGATGGTTACCAGACAAGTGATCTCATGCTCTTTGTCATAAGGCGCCACATTATCCTGAGTATGAATAACGACAGTCGGCAAGTTCGTCAACTGAGCCAAATGGCTATCGTCCCCTGCGCCTAAATCACCGTAAAACTCCAACGAACTTATCTTATACTCACCCTTGTTGTCCGACTTCCGATAGCGCACGTAGCGAAAACCACGCGAACAGTTTACCTCGGCATAGTTCATCTGATTGGCTTGAGAAGCTCCATCATGCATATACAAAGGCAATGCGTCCATAAAATCCGGGCTGTTAGCTCCTTCAAACATACCCAATTCAGCAGTAGTGGTACTCGTCGGTTTCCAACCCACTTGCGTAATGACGTAGGGTTGCCCCAGATCCAGACCACGCCATCCATCACCGCTGAGCGATGTACCGTTTAATAACTCACCTCCCCATACATAGGCACACAGGACGATGAAATAGATAGATATAAGAAGTCTCTTCATTTTAGAACAAGCATAAATCAGCATCAGAAATGGTACCTTTCGGACGTTTTTTACCTCTCGAGGGTGTCAAAGAGGGCGAGAAAGGAGAAGTGTATCGACCGATATACGGATTGATAATATTCCTCGTCTGGTCGTCCGTCCATTGACATTTATCTACGATCCACTCCAGATAACTCCGATCGATCCGAACCATCGACTCTATACTCTCGTTCTTATGCGCGCCTTGCGTCAGATAGTAATAGTCGCCTTTCTTCATTAACCATCGGTCAAAGCAGATAAACCCGAACTCATCCCGTTGTGCCCAACTCCAACCATGTACCGCAACTTGCGCTTTGAAAACTTCGATCGTTGCCATCACATCGTCCAGCGAGTTATGCGCACCCTCGAACGGATGACCGTAATAACGCGTGTATGCGCTCGTTAAGTTATTATGCAATTTCTCGCCGTTCTCATCTACCATTCCTGCTGTATGGATCCGCTCCAGCAGCAACGCATCGTACCATGTTCTGCCCTCAAAAGCGAAATCCAGCCCCAGACGTTTCAAGTTATAGTGCAGCAACGGCGCATCATATCCGTTTCCGTTGTACGACAACATATCGCACCCTTTCGTGAAAGCGATAAAATCATCATACACGCTTTTCAGACTCACGCCATGTTCCAACAAGAAATCCTTGCTGATATGGTGAACCGCCTCCGCTTCTGCAGGGATCGTAAACTCTCCTTCCGGTAAGATATACCAATCCCGCTGATCCAGTACTTGCCAACTCTCGGTGTCAAACTTCACCAACGACAACTGGATGATATGCTCTTTCTGCACATCCAATCCCGTCGTCTCCGTGTCAAAACAAACTAATTGCATATTATTCGACGTATAATACTAATCCTTTTAAATACTCTCCTTCCGGGTGATAAATATTGATCGGATGATCTTGCGGCTGATGCAACTGATGCAAGATCCGCACTTTTCTTCCCACCTGCGCCGCAGCACTGAACACGGCCAAACGGAACGCCTCTTTATCTACCGCTTGCGAACAAGAGAACGTGAACAATAGTCCTCCCTTTCGAATCATCTCGATCGCCTTCGCATTGATGCGCTGATAGCCCCTCAAGGCATTCTTCACCGCATCCCGATGCTTTGCAAAAGCAGGCGGGTCCAGAATAATGAGATCGTACGTCTTTCCTGCTTCTTTCTGTGCGGTCAGATACTCAAACGCATCAGCCGCAACGGCAGTATGATTGGTCGCTTCAGGAAAATTCTTCGCCACATTGATATTCACCAGATCAATCGCTTTCTGACTGACATCCACCGAATCCACGCTCTTCGCACCGCCTCGCAAGGCATACAACGAGAAACCACCCGTGTAGCAGAACATATTCAGTACATCCTTATCCTTCGCATAGCGCTCTACCAAGGCTCGGTTCTCCCGCTGATCTACAAAGAATCCTGTCTTCTGTCCCCTCAACCAGTCGATGCGGAACTGGAGTCCGTTCTCAATGCTCCAAAACTCTTCTGACTCCCGCCCTTGAGGGGAGGGCTGGGGAGGGGTTATTATCCATCCTGTCTTCTCCCCCTCAATAGGAGCTTTGAATGGTAAAGTATCGTCGGATTTATAATAGACATTTTGGATCTGCGGCACGACCTCCACCAAAGCCTCAGCGATCTCTTTTCGGAACACATGCATACCTACCGAGTGCGCCTGTACGACCGCAGTATCGGCATATACATCCACGATCAATCCCGGCAACCAATCTCCCTCTCCATGCACCAACCGATAGGTATCATTAAAAAGCTTTTGGCTCTTAGCTCTTAGCTCTTGGCTCACAAGTCCTATGGACTTTCTTACTTCGTACGCAGCCCGGATTCGTTCTTTCCAAAAATCCTTCGGCAATGCCTCCACCCCGAATGCCAAGATTCGCACTGCGATAGAGCCCACCTGCCAATGACCGACACCTAACACCTCATTCGCTGTTGAACGGACGCACACTACCTCACCCTCTTCAGGTGCATCGCCCTTATGCTTGGCATCCAGTACTACCTTCGCGATCGCTCCGCTAAACACCCACGGGTGAAAACGCTTCAGCGACTCTTCTTTATGTGGCTTTAAAATGACAGTTGTCATAACATTATCCTTTCACTTTCCATACCTTCAGATCGTGCCTTTGGGCAGAGAACTTTCACCTTACTCCACTCCGTTGGATAATTCGTGATAGGCATGCAAACTCAGATTATCGCTCACATACTTCAAACTATGCAGATTCTTGAATCCTAACGCCGCAATAAACGCCAACTCCATATCAAACACGCAGTCCTTATACTCCGACGCCAGCACAAAATCACAATTCGTATAACAAATCGCTTGCTTAGCCAACGGCCAACAGCTAACAGCTAATGTTAATTCCGGCTCTTTATACGTCACATTCGGATGATTCAATCGCACTTCCGTCACCTCAACCCACGTACCCAAATCAAAATTCGCACTACCGGCATACCCGATATTGTACAACTCGGCCTCGCGGTCCAGATCTTGCAGACTTCGAATGATATTGATCCCGCCGACACCCGTGAAGATGATTTCAGCCTCACTCAGATCCAAGCCTAATTGCTCACGTGCCTTGTCCAACAACTCACGCTCGCCTTCTTCCGCCATGATGATATATTTTGCCATATTCCTCCAAATTATGCTGCAAAAGTACAAAAAAAAATGCATATTTGCAAAAAAATCACAAAAAATCGCTCAAAAATTTGCATAATTAAAAAAAATGTAGTAATTTTGCAGCCCCTTTTGAAAGAAAGGTGTGTATCGCGGAGTAGAGCAGTGGTAGCTCGTCAGGCTCATAACCTGAAGGTCGGTGGTTCGATCCCATCCTCCGCAACATGGCAAAAAAGCTAATTTTTCTCTTAATGGTGGTTTGCACGCTCTCCGCACAAGCGGTGGAGCGTGTTTTGTTAGAACAACTCCAAGCCGATTGGTCTTCTTACACCAACCGCGCAGTATGCATCACTACACCGCTCATCGTTTGCGGCAGTTTTTATGACTCACTAATCCTTGCCCCGCAGCGGCTCTTCTGTCCCGAAGAGCGTGCAATCGGTTTGGCAGACGGTGACAGCACGATGTACTATGACCTGCTTGCGCAGAACCAAGCAGCCGGCATCGTTGTTCATTGTCGCAATAACTACTACAACGTGCGTTGCGGAGACATCATCCGTAACCTCGAAGCGCGTGTTACCGGCGAGCGACACTTGCTGACCGGAAAATCCCTCTCTACGCGACATGCACCGGCAGATAAGTTACCGAATCCCAAGAAAAACGAACTGCGAGTAGTAGGCGCGAACATCGAGAACTACTTCGCCGACCTTGGCGGCTATGCCCATAAACGCACTACCACCGCTCAACAAGCGGTCAAGACCAAAAAACTCGTCAAAGCCCTAAAGGCAATGCACGCAGACATCTATGCGCTATGCGAGATGCAGGTTGGCGACAAAGCGCCCACCATGCTCCTCGAAGCCCTCAACAAGGGCGGTAAGAAATACGCTTTTGTCTCTATGCCGCTCGAGAATATGGATCGTATCGGAGGATGTTTTATTTATGATACGGAACGTGTGCGCACGTACGCGCAACCCCTCTCCGCCTACAAGGACACTGCCAGCCATTATTACGGACGTATGTTCACCGTACCGTTTGAAGAGATCCGTACCGGAGAACATCTCATCATCGGCATCAACCACTTCAAGTCCAAAAGACCCGGTCGTACACAGTATGACACCAACCTCCGTCGCATGCAGAACGCGGATTCGCTTTTAGCCATGCTCCCGAACGCCGTACAACGTTTCGGAGATGAAGACATCTTGCTGCTGGGCGATTACAACTGCTACACCCAAGAGCAACCCATCCAGACCATCGTTCGTGCCGGGTACGCCGACATGCTGCCTTTGGGCAACGACAATGACTACTCCTATAGTTTCAAAGGGGAAGCCGGCTACCTCGATCGCTGTTTTGCCAGCCCTTCGATGGCTACGCAGATCGTTCGGGTTCGCCCGTGGCACATCAACGCCGATTGGTACTACTCCCACGGTGCGTATAAGATGAAAGACAAATCCCTTCACCGCTACGCCGACCACGATCCAATCATCGTAGATATATATCTACGATAGT
This sequence comes from uncultured Bacteroidales bacterium, assembly GCA_902780235.1. Classification (GTDB taxonomy): domain Bacteria; phylum Bacteroidota; class Bacteroidia; order Bacteroidales; family Paludibacteraceae; genus Colicola. Next base: position 31,450 of record CACZEL010000018.1, read on the forward strand.
TTGAAAGTTTGATGGTTTGATAGTTTGAACGACATCAAACGCGAAGCATCAAACAATATCAAACAACTTCAAACACATAAAAATAGCAGCCAATCTTGGCTGCTATTTTTGTGACCCCGCTGGGGCTCAAACCCAGAACCTTCAGAACCGGAATCTGACACTCTATTCAATTGAGCTACGGGGCCGATACTTATCTCCTGTCGCCCAGGAAGATCAGTATGTAATATATCAAAGTAGCCAGCGCACTGAGGGCTGCCACTACGTACGTATATGCTGCGCCGTGAAGGGCATCACTCGCCATCTCGGTTGTCTCCCGATCGGTGATACCGGCTTCTTGCAACCAGTTCACTGCCCGCTGGCTGGCGTTCACCTCCACCGGCAAGGTAATGAACGAGAAAAGCGTGATCATCGCGTAGAGACATATACCGATCAGCAACATGATTCGACCTGCGCCGGTACCTAACAGCAACAGACCGCCCAAGATGATCCATGTCACCCATTTGCTACTGAACGACACTACCGGAACCAAAGCCGAACGCATTCCTAACGGACCATACTCCGTCGCATGTTGTACCGCGTGTCCACATTCGTGAGCGGCTACTGCAGCTGCTGCTACATTCGCTCCGTTATAGACATCTTCGGACAGGTTCACCGTCTTCGTTGCCGGGTTATAATGGTCGGTCAGGTGTCCGCGCACGCAGGTCACCTGTACATCCAGGATACCGTTGTCGCGCAGCATCTTCTCTGCCACCTGACGACCGGTCATCCGCAACGGCACTTTCGCGTATTTCTTGATCTTACGCTCCAGCGCTGCAGACACAATCCAACTCACCAGCGCAATGCCGATGAATAAGATCCAATATATAGACATTCCTCCCATTTTATTTTCTTTTTACGGCCAACCGTCGACAAATCTTACATTCGCCGTACACGACCAGCGTGTAGTTTTGTATATTAAAATTCGAGTACGGTCGCTCCATCACCAGACGCTGCAAGGCTTTGTCATAGATGAACGTCCGCCTTCCGCATTTGCGGCAGATGATCTGCATGTGCGAGCGGGACACTTCCGTCACCAACTCGTATTCTGTCACCGTCTGACCGATACCTCGGTCGTACGGACGAACAAGCGATGCCTCAATCAATACGTGCAGTACATTATAGACCGTTCCGGTCGAGATACGTTCCGCCTTACATACTTCCTCCAGTTGGGCGGCGGTGAAAGGTTGCGGCAATCGGCAAATCTGCTCCAATACCATGTTCCTCACCTGCGAACGTCGCATCTCGTGCGCCTGCACGTACGCATTCAACTGCGCCTGCGCGGCCTTATATATATCTTCCGCTTCCTTCACTCCTATATCTGCTTGATATATGCGCGGTGCTGTTTGTGAACCTTATGGTCAAACTGCGTGAAGTTAGCGATATTCTTCGCATTCGTCTCCAATATATTCGTCGTCTCCAGACGCTTGATGCCGTACTGATTGATATACGGAATCTGGTCTTGGAAGAAGAGCGCATTGATACCCTTGTCCTGATAGTCCGGGCGAACGGCGATCAGCAGGAAACTGAACGAATCCATCTGTTTGGCCTTCAGCGCCTTGAGCAAGTGATACCAACCGAACGGCAATAACTGACCGCCACATTTGCGTAACGCATCGGATATGTCCGGCATACCTACTGCTACACCCACGATCTCGTTTTTCTCGTTCACCACGATCGTTACGAAATCGAAGTTCAGCAAGGGGAAGTACATATCCTTGTAGTAGTTCTTCTGCTTGTCGGTCATGGGCTGGAAGTTATACAACTTCTGATACGCTTCGTCAATCACGTCCATATACTGGATGCCGTACTTACGCACCAACTCACGTGTATCCTTCACCTTATCAACCCGTACGTTCGAACGCTCTTTGACAGCCTCTGCCAGACGATTCAAACGTTCAGGACACTCGGTAGGCGGATAGACTTGTATCTCCACCCAATCGGCCTCTTTCACCAAACCGTACGCATCCAGATGGCGCACGTAGTACGGATAGTTATACAGACTTGCCATCACCGCCGGATAGTCATATCCGTCCAACAGCAGCCCCTCGTGGTCAAAATCGGTGAAACCGACCGGACCGTTCAAACCGTCCATACCATGCTCCTTGCCCCATGCGGCCACTACGTCCAGCAGCGCGTGACTCACCTCCATGTCATCAATGAAGTCGAACCAACCGAAACGCACATGCTTGTAGTTCCATTTCTCATTCGCCTTATGATTGATGATACCGGCGATTCGGCCAACAGGCTCTTTGCCGCGATAGGCCATCCAAAGCTTAAACTCACAAACCTGCAAGGCCGGGTTTCTCTCCGGATCAAAGCAGTTCATCTCGTCAAAGAACAAAGGCGGGCAGTAGTACGGACAATCTGCATATAAGTCATTAGCGAACTGAATAAATTGTCTCAGTTCACGCTTCGTCTGTATGGGTCTTATCTCTACTGCCATGCTGCTTATAGAACTCTTTTTGTTCAAATCGGCTGCAAAATTACATAAAAAATCTGATATATACAAAGAAAAACGCTTTTTTTTGAAAAAAAATGCAAAAAAATTTGCTCATGTCAAAAAAAAGCAGTACTTTTGCACCCGCTTTTGAAAAAAGGCATACTACAGATTGTCTCCCTAGCTCAGTTGGTAGAGCAACTGACTCTTAATCAGTGGGTCGAGAGTTCGAGCCTCTCGGGGGACACAAAAGGACACCAAACGGTGCCCTTTATTTTTTTGTCTTATATGCTTTTTGCGAACCTTTCCGCCTCTTCTATCTGGTCGATTTTGCCGACATCCATCATTCGATAGTCCTTCGGCACATACGCCTTCAACTCGACCTCTCCCATGACCTTCAGATAGAAATCGATCATCGAGAATTTGCTTTCCTGCATCTCCTTAAGACGTGCCAACACCTCCGGACTCAGGATCTGCATGCCACTGAAAGCCAGATGACGACCGTCGGTACCTTTTAGTTCGCCGGTAGCCATATTGGTCCATCCGCAGAGCGTATGATGCTCATCAAAACAGAGATAGCGTTGGGTCTGACGGTCGGAGACCACGAGTTGGCTGATCCCGCTTTCCTCATATCGCGCAATGAGCGACGGGATATCGATATTAGAAAGGATATCCACGTTGCAAGCGAGAATGGGCTCATTCACCCTCTCCCCTTGTGGGGAGAGCCGGAGAGGGGTTATCTTTCTCAATCCTCCGCCGGTATCAAGAAGCAAGTTCCGCTCGTCAGAGATCATAATATTGCATCCCCAACCGCTATTTTGGCGAATCGTATCGATGATCATATCGGGAAAATGATGCACATTGACGATGATATCGGTGATACCGGCGCCACGCAGTTTTTCCACCTGCCATTGAAGCAGCGGTTTGCCGGCTAACGGCACCAAGGCCTTCGGCATCGTATCGGTGAGCGGTTTGAGACGCGTACCCAAACCCGCTGCAAAGATCATTCCAACCATCGGTCAATGTCCCTTTCTCTATGAATCAGATGAATCTTCACATCATATTTCTCTTTCAGATGCTTCGCCAAATGCTCCGCACAATAAACCGATCGATGTTGACCGCCGGTACATCCGAAAGCCACCTGCATATGACTAAAATCGCGTTCGATAAAACGCTCTACATGATGATCAACCAGTTTGTCCACACTCTCTAAGAACGTCAAGATCTCGCCGTCTTTCTCCAAGAAATCAATCACCGGCTGATCCAAACCCGTCAGACTCTTATACTCGTCGTACTTCCCGGGGTTGTGTGTCGAACGACAATCGAAGACATACCCGCCTCCGTTGCCGGACTCATCCACAGGCAGCCCGCGCTTAAAGGAGAAAGAGTAAATCGTTACTGATAGCATACAAATAAGGATATTGGTTTTTCAACTCTTCGTTCGTCTCAAACAATTCTTTCAGGTTCTTGATCGCTAACGGGATCGACTCTAAAAAATGCGGCTTGCGCTCAAAATAACCCCGATAGCCATATGCGCCAAGTACCTGCAGCGTCCGGAACAACACAAAATGCGGGAGTGCCTTCTTCCATTCGACAATCGATAATCGATCATCGATAATCGCTAATTCTTCCAAATACGCCTCAATCATCTTCTCCCTTACCTCCGGCGCGAAGTTTGCCTTCGCTTGCCACAACAGCGACGCTACATCATATTGCGTCGGACCGCGACGACCTCCCTGAAAATCGATAAAGTACGGCTTTCCGTCCTTAATCATGATATTTCGACTCTGACAATCCCGGTACAAGAACGTATCCGCCGGCTGCGCCAAAATAACCCGGACCATCGTATCGAAATCATCTTCCAACTTAGGCTCCGAGAACTCAATCTTCGTGCCCTTCAAGAAGCAGTACTTGAAATAGTTGAGGTCCCAACGGATTGATCGCTCGTCCATCGACGGTACAGGAAAACATACCGACCAATCGAAATCGCGCGCGCCCGTGACCTGTATATGCGCGAGGGCGCGTATCGCGCGTTCTAATAAGGAAAGGTCATCCAGATGATCGAACAGCAAGGTATCGCCCAAATCCTCTTGGGTATAACTCATCTCATCCTCGCTCACCCAATACAGCTCAGGCACCGGCAGACCAAGCGCGTGAAAATGCCGCGCCATATAGATGAACGCCCGGTTCTCATCGAGGTTCGTTCCCTGCACGCGAATGACCGATCGCCCGGTCTCATCCTTCTCCCGCGTATATACCCTATTCGATCCCTGCTGTTGAATCATTCCTTTCACCTTTCACTTTTCACCTTTCAACACCTGAACTGCAGCGCATTGTGAATACACGTCACCTTACAAGGTGCAATGAAATTCTCCAGAATACCATCTGCCTCGATCATCACATGTTTCTTGTACCCGATCTCGATCTCCTTACCGATCAGCGGATAGACGAACGGCAGTTCGGTCAACTTTCCGTTGAACAAGTTCGGCAGCGCTTTACAAACCTGCTTGAAGGTCGGCTTACAGATGAACATTCCGTGGAAGACGCCATCCGAAGGATCGGCATCGGGGTTCTGCTTGATTCCGCCGCCCGAGAATGGTCCGTTACCTATATTCATCGTGAACAGCAGATCATTCACCGCCTCTTTGCCGTCCACGGTCAGGATCATATGTTGCGCCTTATGCTGCATGATCGCGCCGATCAGGCCGAACACATAGTTCACATGGTGCGAGCCGATATAGTACTTGAGCGTCTCCGCTTTCTGGCAGCAGAGAGGATCGACGCCAAAACCGACGGAATTGATGAAATAGCGGTGATGCTCGATGCCGTTCCGCCAATAGGTGACGCAACCGATATCGATCGGATGACCTTCGCCCTCAAAGAATCGCCGCAGACTCTCTTTGAACCGCTTGTCCAGATTCCAATAGCGTCCCCAATCGTTACCCGTTCCGCGCGGCATCAAGCCCACTTGTATCTTCGCCCGTTGCTCTGCCGTCAGGTCGGCACGCATGATGCCGTTGATCGCTTCGGACAGCGTTCCATCGCCGCCGAGAATCAGGATCTCGTCGTATCCTTTCTCCACCAACTCACGCGCCAACTCGATCGCATGACCCGCAAATTTGGTCACACGATACGCAAAAGGCATATGCCGTTTGCGCAGCAATTTCCATAAATAGATACGCTGCGCGCGAAAAGCTTTCTTACCCGATTTGGGATTGATAATTATTCCTAACATGGTATCATTTACAAAATCGAGTGCAAAGGTACAAAAAAAAATGCGTACTACCAAATTTTAGTACGCATTTTCTTGTTTTTTTTACTTAAAGAACTCTTGAACCTTCTCGTTCAGAACAATTTCTTCCTGGAAGATGTAAGCCCCGGTCTTAGGCGACTTAACCATCTTGATGCACTTAGTGTGTGCGCGTCCGGAGTTACCGGTTTGCAGTGTTGCGACCGCTTTCTTTGCCATAGTTCTAAGCCTTTCTAATTAGGGGTTAATTACTTAATCTCTTTGTGCAGCGTGTAGCGCTTCAAATAGGGATTGTACTTCATGAGCTCCAAACGATCCGGAGTGTTCTTGCGGTTCTTGGTGGTAATGTAACGAGACATTCCCGGAACTCCGCTGGCTTTCTGCTCAGTGCACTCAAGGATTACTTGGACACGCGCTTCTTTTTGTTTCTTTGCCATTGTTCAACTCCTTTCGTTAATAGAGATAGCCCTTCTCCGCAGCTTGTTTCAGCGCGTTGTCGAGGCCGATCTTGTTAATAGTTCTCAGACCTGCTGCACTCACGTTCAGCTCGATAGCTCGATCCATACATCGCGTTCTACCCAGTAGAACTTGCGGCGGAATAGGTTCACATCAAACGTGCGTTTGGTGTGACGCTTCGAGTGCGAAACGTTGCATCCGCCCATGGCTTTCTTGCCTGTAATTTGACAAATTTTTGACATTGTAGTATATATTTATATTTTTCTTCAAATTCGGGGATTCTTCGCACAATTACACGAAAAATCGCGCAAAGGTACTGCTTTTTTTTGAGATGACCAAATTTTTTTGCAAAAAAATGCGATTTTTCTTCTTTTTGCTCCCAATTCCCCCTATCTTCAAAGACTTGTTTGTCCTCTTCAGCCAACAATGATTGTACTCGCAGAGTTGTGGATATTGATGATAAAAAGTACTAAAAGTAAAAGTGTTTATCTATGTTTATTTTCTTAGACAACAAAAAACCACCGCGGCTCTCACGAGTGGCGGTGGCGGATATAAAAATATTATGAAAATAACCACTCCTCTCAGGAGGGTTTGGGTCAAATTCCCTTTTAACGATTTAACCGTTTAACGGCTTAACGCGGAGCGTTTTCTACGAAGCGCAATGACTCCGCAGAAAACAGCTGCGCATAATATCAACGGCAACACAGCATCACCGATAGGAGATTCTGTAGAACCCGTTGATACATCACCCGGGTTACGACCGGACTCGCCCATTCGTCTCGGACCACTTGATGCTTTCGCAGGTGAATAGGATTCCGTGGTAGTAGCCATCTCGGTCGCTGCCGTAGCTCCTACGGCATTGATCTGCGGCGCATAACTGCTACCGGTACCTTGCATGGTAGAAGTCGACTTCCACTCTTGCTGTTGCGCCATGGTCGGCAGCGCTATCAGCGCCACCGCCATGAGTATCATTACAATTCTTGCTTTCATATCTGATTTCCTTTCAATTTTCACTTTTCACCTTTCATTTAACTCGGTTTCCTTGTGCGTCGAATACTACGCCATCTTTGACGATGTACAAGATTCCATCAACCATCACTTTGCGTGCTCCACTAATCTCTAATCGCTCATCGCTAATCGTTTCAACGTCCGTTGGGGTTTGTGCGATCGGCGACAACTCCAACTCAAAGCGCTCATCGTACGTGCCTGCCGTCAGGTTAACGGTATAATCCGTCAATGCAAGGTTCGTGCGCGTGTCTGCGACTTTATCTATAAGGACTACACCGGTTCCGTAAGTTCCATCCGGCAAAGCGAAGGTATAGTTGCCATCGGCAGCCATCTGTACACCAACCGGCAAGACCGTCACAGTGTCAGGGATACAGTTACCAGCCATCTTATAGAGTTCTCCCATCGTATAGATGTTCGCACTATTGGCATTGATCATCTTGCTCAAGTCCATATTGAGGTCGTAACCCATCGTTGCTCCAAACGCCATTCGGCTGATATAAGCCACATCGGCTTCACGCGCGCCTTGTTGGAGTACCAAACGGAGGGTTTGCTCTGTAGTTTCTTCCTCTTGATGACGTTTGGGAGCGGCAACAGGATTGTCTTGAATAACTACTAATGGGTTTCCTGTATTCCATTTTTGCCATGTAATATCACCTGCGTATTGCACAAGGTATGCGTGAGTCGCAGGAATGGCACGATTTGTTGTACTTGTAACCGTGAATTGGGGTTCTCCTGCAGATACACGCCAAGTATAGAAATATTTCAGACCATACGCTCCATATTTAGCGAGAGAGTCTTTGTATTGCTCATCTGTCAAATCTGGAGCAAAGAAAGTAGGTGCAACTATTTTAGTACTATCGAAACTCGGTGAGCCAATAATACGCCAGTTAGAGTCAATCGCACGTCTATCCCAGATTGGGTTATTCTCGCCTTCTGTCGGATCTACATCTTTTGATCTCTTATGCCATTTGGTACATTTCAGAGAATCCAATGTTGTAGTAATAGAACCGCTTTCATTAGGTGCAATTGTTAAATCCTTGATGTTTGCCGAAGGGAAGTACAAGGTTAGTTTTCCATTTCCTCCCAAAGAACCAGCGAAGCGGCGAGTACCTACACCTTCACCAGCTAAGTTAGTCAAACGAATCACATATCCCTGATTGGCTTTCAATGTATCAGTAAGATCAAGATCATACCACCAAGCATTGGTTTCTGCCCACCAACCCTTTTCTGCGCGTAGATCACCACGATAGGTCTGAATTACCCACGAGTGACTATTTGAACTACCATTGCCGTATCCTTCAATACCGAAGATGTCTTTCACATGACATTCATATGGCAATGAAATCCAATAGTACTCATCAGTATAGTCCGGAGAAACGGCTTTGTCTGTCATTCTTCGATCTGTATTTACTCCATCTTCCCAATTCTTTTGCGATATCTCAAATGCAGTATAAACACGTGTGATATCAGTAAGGGGAGTAATAGAACCATTCCCATCTTTATCCCTGATATTCAACACTGTAGGAGCACCATTTTCCGTACGAACGACCATTAAGTTGGATTGTAAATCAAATCCTTCAAAGTCTCCATTTGGTTCCCATGCTGCCAACAGCCGATTAGTTTTAAAGTCATAGGTAATAAGCACATGATATGGTTCGGTCGTCTTACCACCCATTAACTTTTTATCAGTAACCAAGTCAAAAGAAGTAACATATGTAGTGGAAATGGTTGCTGTTGCTTGACCTTTAATATTGGCATCAATTGTATAAACCCATGCAGAAGCATCGTTGAAAGAGGCTTCTTCTCCATATGAATCGTCTTTGTTAGGATCTACATTCTCACCTTGTATCTTAATCTTTTTTCCGCTACCGGCAATGATAGAACGACTAAAATAGTTTGTCGACGGATTATATCCGAAACGTACGTTACCTCCCCATTCTGCACTATCGTAGTCATCAGTTTTAATGGTAACTCCGTCTGGGGCATTCTCGTCCGCCCCTAACTCTCCGGCCAAATTGTCGTTGTAATCATTTCCGACAGTAGCAATAACTGTTTGTCCATTATCAAACCAATCTACCCAATAATAGTTAAACAATTCGCCTGGGAACACAAGCGTGTTCGGAGAGAAATACGTAAATTGTGTACCAATAGTACCATATCTTCCCTCTCCAGATATTAAGTAATTCGCCGTAGTTGCTTTACAACGTATATGATAATTTCCATCGTAGAAGACGAAATTATTAGTTGTATTACTTCCATTGAAATCTGCCACATAGACACTATCTTTAGTTATACCAGTGCGAGTGATGGTAGAAGCCATATCTGTCCATGTAGAACCTATTATGTGTTGCAGTGTCAATGTTCCTGCACTTTGTGCATAGAGCGAGAACTTACCTGCATTCATGAGTGTGTTTGAATAATATGTCTTCGCTCCGGCACAAGCTGATTTCAAACGATAGAATTCCACACAAGGATCTATTTGGTGCGTATAACATTTCTTGTAGCCTTCTGTTTGTTGGATATCGTAGCAATTTCCTTCATAAGACGCTTTATCATGGCTCATACCTCCATCATAAGTTTGCTGACTTCCATCACTATTTGCCAACATGAATTTATCATATTTAGAATCTAAGGTAACAAAATACCAATCATGTACTCCATCATTTGCGATAAATTCAGTAACTGCTTCGCCTGGGAAAGCTGTGTTTTTAACCACATTATCGGCGCTACGGAACATATACAATTTCAATTCACTCCAATCGAACGTGTTTTGTACTTTAATCTTGTATTTCTCATATACCCGAATCTTCATATCTGCGGCACATAGATAAATGTCTTGTCCGTTGAATGTAAAATGAATGCGTGCAGAGATGGATTTCATACCTGCTGATGTCGGTGTATACGAAAACGTTCTACTTGTTCCGGAACCGGAAGGTGTACCAGCTAATTTAACACCATCTTCCCAAATCTCCAGGCCATCTAATCCTGTTAATGGAGAAACGGCATTTATCGTAAAGGTGGTATTGTCCCCAACATACAATTCATATGCATTGGATACTACCTCAATTTTTATTCCGGTATTATAGAAGTCTCCCAAGTTTGCTCCTCCTGTCCAGTAATATGTACCATCTTTGCGACAATCTGAGTCAAAAGAATATGCAGTGGCATAAAAAGTGCCAGATTGGTTTTGTGAGCCACCGTTATTACAGTTTAATATATATTTTCGTCCTTCTGTTACATAATACGCATATACACCATTTGTTTTTGTGAGAGCACCTCCGCGCCATCCTCCGAATTCTTCTTCTTCAGCCCCTCCCCAATTTTTAAAAGAATAAACATAAGAATTTGCTTGGTGTGCTGCCCCACTATTCACGACTTGCGAAACTCGGCTATCATTTCCATCGTAAACATACGTATATGGATGATATACACTCCATGTAAATGTGGCATCATTAGTTACTGCTCCGCTTGGAACGCAGAGACAGTTCTGTGAATCGTAAGAACGATCCTTTGCGTACATTTTTCCTGAATAGTTATATTGCTGACTGTGATCGCTGGGGTTAAGACGAATTATCTGAAAGCCACCTATTCCGTCGCTTGGAACTTGGAAACGATAAATATTTGTGGTATAATATTCTGCCCCAATATAATTTCCTTTTGAATTTCCTTGAGAGTCAAACCAGTTCATCTTTAATGTACAACTACTTGCCCAATTTGAGCAATTAGTTACATCAATATAGATATAACTTCCCTGATTGACATTAGCCATTGTTGCCCACACCTGAGCTGTTAAACTTGTTACCAATAGCCCAATTGCTACCAATAACGATTTTAGAAATAAATGTTTTTTCATAATAGATTATATTTTTAGTTCGTTAATTATCTTTTTTCTCTTTCCCTGCATAACACCAAGCTTCAATCAAGTTAGCTATCTCCCCTGCCCAATTTTCATTAAAGCGGGTTTGGATCCCTTTTGGCGCTACGCGCGGGTTATTATCTTTCTTGCTTTGCGCTTTCTGCACTTTTGCACTTTCCGGTTCTGCTCGCGGGGCTAATTCCCCGCGCTTTCCTCATCCTATAGTTTTTTCTTCGTCTATTATCCCCGAATCGTATTCGGGTTTCTTTGTTCTGTGCTCGGAGCGTCAGATCCGAGGTTTCGTCCATTGTCCCGGCATTGGATGCCGACTTATTAAAAATTT
>CACZEL010000019.1 GCA_902780235.1 uncultured Bacteroidales bacterium
AGGCGTACTCTTTGACATCAATAAACGCCTTCCCATGAATATTGACATGCTCCTGTCCCGCCATAGAGGCACCGTCCGGAAAATAGATATGATGGCAGTGGTTTTCCGTATAATTGATATCATACTGCGCGATAGACTCGTCGTCGAACAGGACGTTGTAGTCCGAGTCTCTCATTAGAAGGACATCCGTCTCGCGCATCGGTATAAACGAATCCCAATTATCATCTTCATTCCATTCGCCACCTTGCCACGTCACCACATCCGGCACGATACGCAGCGTGAAATACGTATATCCGCGATTACATTTATCTTCAGCCGACTCCCCTATGAAAGCCATATGGAACGTGTAGTCGTATCCTGCTTTAAGCGTACTTAATTTTGCACCAGAGAGGGTGACAGTATCTACAAGACCTATTACTTCTTTATCGCTTGTCAGCCGGATAGACCGCCAGCCGACATCCGTCGAAGAAACAATATAGATACTATCTACCCTATACTCCTCTCCGGGATCGCCTTCCAGGAAGAGCGGCAATTGGAACTCACCACTCTTCTTCTGCGCATTGGAGATACGCACGATACGTGGTCGGTCCTTCACCGCTTGCGGCAGATCTTCTGCGGAATTACCGACCTTCATCATATTAACCACCGCCTCACTCGGATTAATATTCAAGAATCGCGGTGTGAGACAGACGGACATCCCGTTTGCGGCGGATTCACCCACAGGAAATGCCGTATAGCTAAGCGAAAGAGAAGGCTGCATGATCGTGGTTGCGGAATTCAGTACCAGCAGATTATTCCGAAGCAGATGTTTCACAATCGTTTTCGAGAGCGGCCTCGGATCAGAGGTACGGTAGTCCTCCACTGCCTGCTCGATCTGCCGGAAGGTATAGTGATAAACATCGAAGTTCGCGTTAACATAGGTTGAGTCACCGATCAGCCAATCCGCCCTGCAAGGAGTAGTATATTCCTCCAACGCGTCAGTCTCTTCATTTCGGGCAATATACGTCAGCACGATATCCAGCGTATAGGAGCGGCTTCCACAGATATCTACTACCGAGTCGCCTAACGCTTCGCCGTTAATCAGGATTCGTGTACCACCGGCTATCAACAACTCTGCTTTTGTACCACAGCCCGTCTCAGAACCCAAGTCTTCAGGACGTATCGCTACATAACCGGTATATTTAAAATTGGTACGCGCGTACATAGGCTGCGCGATGTACATCACATAACGCTCCGTTGATGCGTCCACAAATTCCTTCACGTACTTAACCAACGGCACTTCTGTATTATAATACTTGGCATCGAACGAAAGGAGCGACGAACACGTATCTCCCGCAGCAATAACCGCCGCCTCGCTCTCCGGTAGGACGATCCTACCATATGTTGAGGCATCACCGTTATTTCCATTAAAATACGGCATACGGATTGCCTCATCATCGCCGTCTCTCCATTGATAATAGAACGTATTCTGCTGGTCGTCAATCGCCTGATAGTCCACACGCAAGTACGCCGTGATCGAGTCCCATAAGTTGGTCGGACAGTCATACGAGGATGCCTGAATAGGTCGAACCGGCGGCTTCTGAACATAAATACGGATATCATCTATCGCAAAGTCATTACCGTCCGAAGAAGTACTCTTGTTACGAATACGAAGTCGATAAGACGGATAGGTAGTCTCGGCGGTAAACTTAACAGGGAACATTATTTGATGCCATTTGGCACGCTCCATCCGGTTGGTCGTACTCCAGGCTCCTTGGCTTAAATCTTCCGGTGCATTGATGCCGAACTCACCGGTAGTAAAGGTAGTCAACGCGTGTTCTCCGCCTTCTGAATCCACACCCGTTACCTCAAAGTCCATATTTGGCGCACTACGGCCATTATTGCCACTCTTCTCACTGGACACATCGCATAACCACGCTGTAAAATACATGGTTGCACCCGGACACAAGTCGGCACTGACCTTCAAGTCAAACACCAAACCCGGTTGCTGCGATCCATCAACATAAAGCATATATCCTTCTTTGGCATTATTAGCTACGTTTTCTGTAGAATCCACATGCTGATAGACCTGCGGAGCTGTACCGCTATCCACCCAAACTTGCTTCCTATTCGTTATGGCATACTCACTCCACGTGACATTTCCCTGACGGATTTTTCTTTGTGACGGAGATCCATCGAGATTCTTGTTATAATATCCGTACGTGGACTCATCGACGTCAAGGTGTCCGAGCCAAAATGCAAAATTAGTAGTTCCAGGCCTCTCAAAATTGAAATTCTGCTCGTATATCTTGTCCATCTTCTTCGTCGTTGCAGGCAAAGAAAGAGCTGGTCCGACAATATTTTGATCTTCGTACGTTACCCGAAATCGTGCTACATTGAAATAAACACCTTCTGCGGAATTATATTTCAATTCATACACAACCGTTCCGGGTGTAGTACTACTCATCGGAGCAAACTGTGCCGCCGTTCCCGGCAATACAATCGTCGGATCTTCTACCCCGTTTTTGTACCATTTCCAGTTATTGTTGGTCGCGGCTGCGGTTACATTTCCTTGACTATTGATATAGTAATAATTGGATCGCGCGTAGCACGTATATTGTTTTAATGTCACTTTTTTAGTATGGTACATATACTCCGGTCCGATATATAGTTGTCGCCCGGTCGGGGCAATCATATCATACTCTTCTAAAAAACGGTCGTTTGTTCCGTCCATGTCCTTACAGAGCTCCATTCTGGCTGCCATTTCAGACGCCGGGTGAATCTCATAGATAATACGCTTGGAGAGAGTAGGTTCTGAAACCGCACCGGATGCATTCCACGTAAAGCCATCCTTCCATATAGATTGATCGCACGCGATGCGATACACCGAATCGCCTTTATGCATCCGGTACTTTATTTCTATATAAGATACGTCTGACGTAGTTACGCGATCCGACGCGTAATCGCAAGCAAACCATCCATAGTCGTTCTTCGGCTTGAATTTCCCTTGCGTCGTATCCTTTGCCCATGTGCTCTCAATACGAGTAACTATAGCCCCGGTCGGAGAGTCCTCCGCCGAATAGTTCTTGGGAATAGCGCGGTCGGTATCGTAGTTATACCACCGCACGTATGAGATAAACGACGAGCGTTCGGGGCGATACAGATATACCCATTCTCCCGGTTTCGCATAAAGGATCTGCGTCTCCGTATGAACGGCTTGCATGCCATTATCCTGCAAAGCATCGTACATGCCCACTTTATGCACCAGGCTGAAATCTGCATGTACAGGTAACGATACGAATAAAAACATCCACAAAGGAGAAATACCTAAAAAGAATTTCTTTCTAAGACTAAATACCATAATTTACCTTTCTTGTACCTAAATTCGCTTGCAAAATTACTACTTTTGAAGGATACGCGCAAGAAAAGAATACCGCCCATTTGGGTGCGTCCCAAATAGGCGGTAAAATTTGATGTAAAGTCTAATATATTAAGATCCAATAATCATATGTTTCTATATTCAGAGGGAGTAATTCCGAAATATTGACGAAAGAGCCGACGAAGATTGTCCGGAGTCAATCCTACTTCTCCTGCTATTTTTACTATTGATTTATTAGGACTATTTTTCAATAAATCACATGCTATATCTATTCGGATCCGGTTGAGCCATTGCGGAAAGGAAAGCCCATTGGTGTTAGAACTTATGATCTTATTCAACGAGTGCCGTGATAGTTTCATACGTGAAGCAAAGGTTTCTCGATCCATTTGCACATCCGCGTAGAGTTTTTCCTCAAAAACAGCAGTCATGAGTCGCAGGTACTCATTCTTAGTATCCTCATCCTGCGGCTTTAATAAAGGATCTACATTACTGCTGCGCATCTTGTCAATCATTTCGACCAACACTTCAAGATTCTTTTTAATGACCTGACGCATAACAATAAAAATACGTTTATACAGACTAATATCAACAATTTTTTGCAAAATTAGTGCTTTTTTCTGACATATGCAAAAAATCATATCCGCTCATTTGGGACACTCCCAAAATAGCGGCATTTTATCGAATATCTTTTAGGAAAGTCAATATATAACAAAAAAAAACGTGAACTTACTGCATTTGGTCCGTTCGGGCTACCACACCCATAGTGTCCAATATATACAGAAAGCTCACGTGCGTACGTGAGCGTTTTGCATCTATTATAGGAACACTAATAATTCAAGTTGTGGTAGTATGAACGAATCCCTAATAAAGCAAACGCTAATTATTACATGTCAGTGCGCAACGCTTTGCGCCTTTAAAATCGGTCAATAATAGCCGATATATTTTTACCGTTTTATAATGCTGTCAATGCCTGCGGAGAGGATCATTTCAGCAAAAGCATGCTACAAACCGAGATAGTTACAGCAATGTTTTCGGGTCGAGGTTATTGCGCTCGATATCTTTGAAATAGTTGAATGTGCCGACTTTGAGTTCTTCGCAGGCAGCTTCATCGCAGACGATGATACCGTGCTGGTGCATCTGGAGCATGGATACGGTCCACATGTGGCTGATCGGCTCTTCGATCGCATGTTGAAGGGCACGAGCTTTGTTGTGTCCGTTCACCATGATCAGCACCTCTTTGGCGTCCATGACAGTACCTACACCTACGGTGAGGGCAGTCTTGGGCACTTTATTCACGTCATTGTCGAAGAAACGGCTGTTGGCGATGATCGTGTCGGTCGTGAGCTCTTTCTTACGCGTACGGCTGGTGAGCGACGAACCCGGTTCGTTGAACGCGATATGTCCGTCGGGACCGATACCGCCGAGGAACAGGTGGATACCACCGATATTCTTGATTTTCTCCTCGTAGCGAGCGCACTCGGCTGCGAGGTCGGGGGCGTTGCCGTTCAGGATATTGACATTCTCTTTGCGGATGTCGATGTGCGAGAAGAAGTTATTCCACATGAAGCTATGATAGCTCTCCGGGTGCTCTTCCGGCAGGTTGACATACTCGTCCATGTTAAACGTCACTACATTGCGGAACGATACCTTGCCCGCCTTGTTGAGTTTGATGAGTTCTTTGTACATACCCAGCGGCGATGAGCCGGTCGGAAGACCCAGCACAAACGGTTTGCTCTCTTTCGGGTCAAACTCATTGATTTTTTTTGCTACATAATTCGCAGCCCACTGACTGAGCAGGTCATACGAAGGTTCGATAATTACTCTCATTGTTATTTTTTCATTTTATCATTTTCTCATTTATTCGCCGAGAAGGATCTCTTCGATCTCGGGTTCTTCGAGGTTGACGCCAACGATCTTGCCGTCACGGTCGATAAGGACGGTATGCGGGATAAACTGCACTTGGTACTTATCGGAGCAAGGATGATCTGCGTCTTCACGCATCTGCGGCCAAGGCATCTGCTCTTCGTTGAGCGCTACCTGCCATGCCATGATGTCCTGGTCCACTGAACAACTGAGGATCTGCAGATGACCGGCGGGTTGCGACGCATAGATCTCTTTGAGAACCGGCACAAAACGGCGGCATGGATTGCACCACGAAGCCCAGAAATCGACAAGCACGTAGTCGGTTTTGCCGACAAGGGTGCTCAGCGACAATTCTTCACCATTCGGCATAACACCTGTGATGTCGAGGAACATGGTAGAATCTACTACTTGCTCTTGTTGCTCCTGTACGGGCTGCTCTTCTTGCTGTTCAGCCGGTTTTTTAGCACAAGCTACCATCAATAAGATGGCGGCGATAAATAAAAGATATCTATTCATTTTTCGCATTTTTACATTTTCACATTTAACATCTTTTCAGAACAACTGCACTACGTGCCGGGAGGTACATCTTGAGCCAGCCTTTACCGTCTTTGGCATAGAGTTCATCGTGCTCGGTAAAGTGCTCTACGGAGTCATCGCTAAGACCAAAGCCTGCAAACTCTTTGGCGTCCGTGTTGAGAACTACTTTGTATTTACCCTCGGGCACGAGCATGCCGTAATCGGTGAAGGATTTCTGACCATTCCAGTTGAAGATGAACAGCAGGTCGTTGCGGGAATAAGCAACTACCTGATCGCCTTCATTATCCCACCATTTCATGACCCAAGGCAGGTGTTTGCCGACATTGTATTTCTTCTCCTCTGCGGTCGGATTCTGCGTCAGGATATGTTGCTTGAGCAGATGGATCATGGCTGCATCAAAGCGATTGAGGTCAGCGAAGAAATAGTTCGGGTTATCCACAAGTCCCCATTGACGACGGGCGTACTTATAACTCCAGCCGTTACCTTCGCGCGGGAAATCGATCCATTCCGGATGACCAAACTCATTGCCCATGAAGGTCAGATATCCACCATTGATGGTAGATGCAGTTACCAAACGGATCATCTTATGCAGGGCGATACCGCGGTCGACCATATAGGTGGAATGACCATGCTCGAAATGCCAGTACATATCAGCATCCACGAGACGGAAGATAATCGTCTTATCGCCCACGAGTGCCTGGTCGTGCGATTCAGCGTAGGAGATGGTTTTCTCATCCTCGCGGCGGTTGGTCATCTCAAAGAGGATATGACCGGCTTTCCAGTCTTCGTCCTTGACTTCCTTGATATACTTGATCCAGAAATCAGGAATTCCCATGGCCAGACGGTAGTCGAAGCCGACGCCGCCGTCTTCGATAGCAGCTGCGAGACCGGGCATGCCGGACATCTCTTCCGCGATCGTGATGGCCTCGGGTTTGACTTCATGGATGACCTTGTTGGCAAGAGTCAGGTACATGAGCGCATCACCGTCTTCATTACCGCTGAAATAAGAAGGATAGCCGTTGAAGTCTTCGCCCAGACCATGACTCCGGTAGATCATCGAAGTCACGCCGTCAAAACGGAAGCCATCGAAGTCATACTCATCGAGCCAGAACTTACAGTTCGAAAGCAGGAAATGCAGCACTTCGTTCTTGCCATAGTTAAAGCAGAGCGAGTCCCAAGCCGGGTGCTCACGGCGGTAGCCGTCATGGAAATACTGATAGCCCGTTCCGTCGAAGTTACCAAGACCCTCGAGTTCATTCTTCACCGCGTGGCTGTGCACAAGATCCATGATCACGTGCATGCCGCGACCATGGGCGTCATCGATGAGGGCTTTGAGTTCGTTCGGTGTACCGAAACGGCTGGAGGCTGCAAAGAAGTTCGATACATGGTATCCGAACGAGCCGTAATAGGGGTGCTCCTGGATGGCCATGATCTGGATGCAGTTATAGCCCAGTTTGTCGATACGAGGCAACACATCGCGACGGAACTCTTCGTAGGAGTTCACCTTCTCTTCTTCGGACGACATACCGATATGGCATTCGTAGATATAAAGCGCGCCCTTCTCTTTGAGGCGTTTGCCTTTGTTCTTCCACTGATATTCGGGTTCGTTCCAAACCTGCGCAGAGAAGATCTTCGTTTGCTCATCCTGCACAACGCGACGTACATAGGACGGGATACGCTCTCCGTAGCCGCCATTCCACTCTACGAGCAGTTTATACATCTGTCCGTGAGACATGGCATTCTCCGGCAGTTTGGCTTCCCAAACGCCGTTGCCTACAGGCTGGAGACGATAGGCCTCGTCCTTGGTCCAGTTATTGAAATCGCCTTTGATATAGATCGCCGTGGCATTCGGTGCCCATTCGCGCATGACCCATCCTTCGGGCGTATGATGGAGACCGAAATAGAGGTATCCGGTAGCCCACTCACTCAGCGGTTTCCCGCCGGATAGTTCTGCTTCTTTATTACGTGCATAGTCTGCGCGTGCTTGCAACGCTCCTTCATAGGGTTGCAGATACGGGTCGCGCTCCACGATTTTCAAGTGTTTTCCTTTCTTGGTAGCCATAGTATTGATTATTTAGAATTTCAAAATCACGGAATAATATACATAGTATATTATAGGTATGGGTATGATACGACATTCCCTCGAGGCGCTCTCGAAGCGTCCTCGAACCGCTTAGTTGTTCACTCTTGCTTTGACGATGATCTTCCGGTACTCTTTGCCCGGTGCTATTCCCGGTTGGTGTGCATCGGAGGGGAAGAAGACCGCGAAATGGCCGGCAGGAACGGTAAATTTAGCCGTAGCCTTGTCACCATAGAACTCGACGTCCTTGCCTTCGTCGTACTCCTGGGTCACATCTTGGCAGTCCACCTGTGCTTTCCAGCCCATGACCTCATCGTCACCCAGCGGAATCTGGATGTCGAGGTAGTCCTTGTGTGCCTCCATGCGGCATTTGGATTCCTCTTTGCCTTTGAAATCGAGGATGTTGACGAACAAGTCCTTGCCGTCCAAGTAGATCTTACAAGCCGGCATCTCTTCGAGATCATTGTCGTTGTAGAATTTCATGAATTCTTTGAGTCCGGGTACACTGTCGTAGTACCAATCGGCGTTTTCCAATTTGTCGAGTATCATATTATTTACGATTTATGATTCAAATTTAAAATTTGGGTGCAAAGTTACACTTTTTTTTGCATATATGCAAGATTTTTTGTAATTTTGCAGCCGATTTGCATAAAAATAATAGTAACAATGAAAAAAATTCTATTTCCATTAGTATTGTTGACGCTTATGACAACAGCATGTACGAACCCTCAACAGACGACGGGTATTCACCCGGAGAACCTCGACACGACGGTCGTGCCGCAGTATGATTTTTACCAATTCGCCTGTGGCGGTTGGATGGCAAACAACCCTTTGACACCCGAATACAGCCGTTTCGGATCCTTCGACAAACTGGGTCTGCAGAATCTTGAACAAGTGAACGGACTGATTCAGGAAATCGCGGATAAGGTGAAGGGTGAAAGGTTAAAGGTGAAAGACGGTTCTATTGAGCAGAAGATCGGCGACATGTATAATTTGGCGATGGATACGGCTCGCCGTGATGCCGAAGGGATCGCGCCGGTTCAACCGACCCTTGCTGAGATCGCCGCTATTGAGTCACGCGAGCAGTTATCGGTGGCTTTGGGTAAAGCGATGGACTACAGCCTCTGGGCAATGTACGTAGATGCCGACGCAATGAACAGTTCGATGAACATCATGAACGAGTATCAAGCCGGTTTTTCGCTGGGCGAGAAAGAGTATTATATAGATGAAGACGAGCACACGCGCTCGATACGTGCAGCGTATGTAGCGTACGTAGAGAAGATGTTCGATTTGTTCGGTTTTGACCACGTGGCAGAGCGTGCGCAGACGGTACTGCGCATGGAGACGCGTCTGGCAAAGGCAGCATACTCGAATGTTGAACTTCGCGACCCGCAACGCAACTACAACAAGATGAGTATTGATGAGTTACAGGCACTTGTTCCGCAGGTCGATTGGAAAGCATATTTCGCTGCTTTGGGCGTAGAGTTAGACAGCCTTTCCATCGGTCAGATCCCTCATCTGCAGGAAGCAGGAAAGATGTTAGCCGACGAACCGTTGGACGATCTCAAGACCTTGTTCTCTTGGCAAGTGATCGAAGGTGCGGCATCGTACCTGACGACAGAGATCTACATGACCAGTTTTGATTTCTACGGTCGTGTGCTGTCCGGTACCGAAGAACCGCGTCCGCTGTGGAAACGTGCGGTTGGTATCGTGAACGGTACGTTAGGCGAGGCAGTAGGACAGATGTACGTAGCGAAGTACTTCCCGGAGGAGAACAAAGCGCGTATGTTAGCGTTGGTAAAGAACCTGCAGAAGGCACTCGGTATCCGTATCGAGAACCTCGCATGGATGAGTCGCGAAACGAAAGACAAGGCGCTGGAGAAGCTGAACGCGATGACGATCAAGATTGGTTATCCGGACGAATGGCGCGACTATAGCAAGTTGGAGATCAACGCCGAGAACACCTATTATGCGAACCTGCAACGTGCGGCTAAGTTCGAGCAGGACTACAGCTTGAGTTACCTCGGCAAACCGGTGGATAAGAAAAAATGGTATATGACGCCGCAGACGGTGAATGCGTACTATAACCCGTCGAGCAACGAGATCTGTTTCCCCGCCGGTATCCTGCAATATCCGTTCTTTGACATGAGTGCCGACGATGCATTCAACTACGGCGCTATCGGCGTCGTGATTGGTCATGAGATGACCCACGGATTCGATGATCAAGGCTGTCAGTTTGACAAAGATGGTAACATGATCAACTGGTGGACCGCCGAAGACAAAGCCGCTTTTGACGCCCGCACGAAAGTGATGGAAGAGGCGTTCAACAAGATCGAAGTAGCACCCGGCGTACATGCGAACGGTGCGTTCACCTTGGGTGAGAACATCGCCGACCACGGTGGTCTGCAGGTCAGCTATCTGGCTTTCACGCTGAACGAAGAGGCAAAGGCTGAGAAAGACCGCTTGCAGGAGCGTGACGGCTTCACGCCGCAACAACGTTTCTTCTTGGCGTACGCAAATGTATGGGCAGGAAATATCCGTCCGGAAGAGATCCTGCAACGCACAAAGAGCGATCCTCACTCGCTGGGTCGTTGGCGCGTGAACGGAGCCCTGCCGCAGATCAACGCTTGGTATGAAGCATGGAACGTGACGGAAGAAAGTCCGATGTATATCGCACCCGAAAATCGGGTATCGATATGGTAAGAAAAAGAAAAGTCCGCGTTTGCGGACTTTCTTTTTTTAGAGTTTGTCAATTGCCTCTGCGATCGAGTTGGCGATAATCGCCATCTCCTCAGCAGGAAGCGAGAGTTTGGGGTTGGTGAAGAGCATGTCTTTCTCGCTATTCATCGGCACGAGGTGTACATGTACATGATTTACCTCCATACCCAATACAGCGACACCGACACGCTTGCAACCGGTGGCTGCTTTGATGCCTACAGCCACTTTCTTGGCAAAAGTCATCAGACTCTGCAATTGCTCGTCCGAGAGGTCGAAGATATAATCCGCCTCGGGTTCAGCCAACTTAGGCACTACCAAGGTATGCCCTTTGACGATCGGGTTGATATCCAGGAAAGCGTAGTTCTTCTCGTCCTCCGCTACCTTGTAACTCGGTATCTCACCCTTGATGATTTTCGTAAAAATAGTCATATCATTTACGATTTAGTCATTTACCATTTGGTCATTTAGAGGCTGATTTCGAGCACTTCAAACTCGAGCAGACCGATCGGTACTTTAACTTGTGCGATCTCGCCGACTTTCTTGCCGAGCAAGCCCTTCGCAATCGGAGTAGAGATAGCGATCTTACCTTCTGCGATATTGGCTTCGCCCTCTGTAACGATCTGGAAAGTTTTCTCCATACCGTTACTCAGTTGGCGCACTTTGACACGGGTAAGGATCTGCACCTCATCCGTCTTGATATCTGCCGCGCTGATCACACGTGCATCCATCAGTCGCGCCTTGAGTTGCGCTATCTTTGTCTCCAGCGCACCCTGTGCTTCTTTTGCGGCATCATACTCCGCATTCTCACTTAAATCCCCTTTCTCACGCGCTTCTGCAATAGCGGCAATGATACGTGGGCGCTCTACAGTCTCAAGGAACTGTAAGTCCTCTTTCAATTTCTTTAGACCTTCTTCGGTCATGTACGTTACTGCCATATATATAAATTATTTCGTTTTCAGTTGTTAGATGTTGTTTGAGATAGTTCAAACCTTCAAACTTTCAAACCCTAAAACTTCGGTTTGAGTATCTCGTTGGCGATGATAGCTTTGCGCACCTCATCGATGTCCGTCATATCCGGAATATTATGTTTTGTTTCGTCTTCCATGCTGTAAGATTTTTTTAAAAACGAAAGGAAACTTCACAGCCTCCTTTCGCCATTAAACCTAAACCTTAACTATGAAAATTTTGTTTTCGGTACAAAAGTACTGCTTTTATTTGACATGACCAAATATTTTATCAAAAAAATGCGAAAATTCTTACTTTTTAAACAATTTCGCCCCTTAAAGTCGCCGCAGAGGCTTCCAAAACACGCACTTTGACGATATCGCTCACTTTTTGGTCAGTACGAGGAAAGACAACTGTTTTGTACTGCTGCGTACGTCCGTACATGTCGTCATGACTGCGTTTGGAGAAGCCTTCGACGAGTACCTCAACCACCTTTCCAATCTCGCGCTGGTTGGACTCGAGCGACAGTTGGGTTTGCAGTGCGATGATCTCATTGAGACGCCGCACTTTCTCATCCTCGGGGATATTATCCTCCAGATGTTTGGAAGCGTAAGTACCTGGTCGCTCGGAGTACTTGAACATAAAGGCAGAGTCAAAGCCCACTTCGCGCATGAGGCTGAGCGTTTCGGCATGATCCTCGAGCGTCTCATCGTGGAAGCCGCAGAGGATATCCGTACTGATTGCGGCATCGGGTAAGATACGCCGAATTGCAGCCACACGCTCCAAGTACCACTCACGGGTATATTTGCGGTTCATGAGTTTGAGCACGTGGTTCGAACCCGACTGCACCGCCAAGTGGATGAACTTACAGAGATTGTCATGGCGGCTGATGGCCTCTAGCGTCTTGTCGGACATATCCTTCGGATGGCTCGTTGTGAAGCGGATACGCATGTCGGGTACTGCTTCAGCGACGATCTCAAGTAAGTCAGCGAAATCTATGACCTCTGATGGCTTTTGACTTTCGACTTTTGACTTTGGACTATACCTATACGAATTGACATTCTGACCGAGAAGCGTGACCTCTTTGTATCCGCGTGCCTGAAGGTCACGCACCTCATTAAGGATGGACTCCACATCGCGGCTGCGTTCGCGACCACGGGTGTAAGGCACGACGCAGTACGCACAGAAATTATTACAGCCTCGCATGATCGACACGAAGCCGGAAATACTACGACCAATACGGGCTGGTATGATCTGGCGGTAAGTCTCCGTCGTACTCAACTGCACGTTCATCGCCTTATGCCCCTGTTCGCATTGCGCGAGCAGGTTCGGGATGTCCAAATAAGCATCGGGACCGGCCACAAAATCGACGCCGAAGGTATCGATCAGTTCTTGCCCCATACGCTCGGCCATGCAGCCGATCACTCCGATGATCGGCTGTTGGCTCTTGGCTCTTAGCTTTTGGCTTTTCAGATGCGCTTTCAACTCACGCAGGCGAGAGCCGACTTTCTGTTCGGCATTGTCACGGATGGAACAGGTGTTAAGCAGAATGATGTCGGCATCCTCCCAACGCTCGGTCAGTTCGGCATCCGTGGTCTGCAAAATAGCCGCCACCACCTCGCTATCCGCCACGTTCATTTGGCATCCGTATGTCTCAATATAAAATTTTTTACTCATTTTCGTTAAAAAAAGTGCAATAAATTTGCGTATGTCATTTTTTTGTTGTACCTTTGCACCCGCTTTTGAAAAAAAGCGTTCGGGGAGTGGCGCAGCCCGGTAGCGCAACGGTCTGGGGGACCGGAGGTCGCGTGTTCGAATCACGTCTCCCCGACAAGAGAACTTCGGTTCTCTTTTTTTATTTTACTAGCGGTAGGTTCAGCTCGGTGACGGCACGAACCGTTACGCCGGTCAGGGTCGTTTGCATCTCTGCATTCTTCTGCGTGAGGTCGAGCCACCATTCGGCTTCGTCAAGATCCGCAAAACCGCTGACACGCAGGGCACAGCCTTCTCCGAAGACCGGCATCTTCTGCAGGTCGAAATCACGAATAAGGAACTGCGAGAAGTTAAACAGCGCCACCTCATAAAGCAGGTCATTGAGTGCCTGCTCATCCGCCGTAGGCAGAATCAGCAGCACGACGGACGGCTGTTTGCGATCCTCGCTCCATTGTTGAGCACCTTCTGCTTCATCGGACTTTTCGTCCGTCTCAGTGGATTGGTTTCTCAAGTCTGCAAGGTCAGACGTAGCTCCACCTTTCTGACTCTCCATACCCTGCCCCATCATAGCTAACATATCCTTTGCCATTGAGCCTAACTCACTCGATCCGTAGTTAGCCACGAGTTCTTGCAGTTCGCTGATAAACGCCTCTTGTCCTTCCGTTCGGGCCACCGCAATCGCGTTGAGGAACAGGAAACGGGGAGCGAGAGACCATTTATCATTTATGATTTCTGATTTATGATTTTTTATTACTGACTTCACTTCGGTGAAGCTGCCATGCTTGTAGGCATCGTACGTGAGCGCATAGAGCGAGTCTTGCGCTGCGAACATACGTTGCATGCGCGCAATATAAGCCGTATCATGCCGCAAGGCTTGCAGACGCATATCTTCGTAGATATCTGCCATGCAAGGATGGTTCGGGAAACGACGTTCCAGTTCGCGCAAGGTCTCTTCGGCCTGTATCGTATCGGTCAAGCGGTCGCGGTAGATATAATAGAGCGCCACCATCGCATCACGCCACAAGCTGTCACTCATCAAATAGTCCTGTTCGGTTTTCGGAATCTGTTGCAGGTAATACTCCGGTTTATGGGTGTCCGTCTCGATCGGATTAGCGGCTTGGGTATTCGTGTTGAGCGAGTCAGCGGTCATACCTTCACTTTCCTCCGTCAAACCATCATCCGACAGACTACTATCATCCGTGATGAGCGCCTGTTTGTTCTGTCGCCGCCAGTTATCTTCGAGCGGTCGGTTACCCCATTTGCGGCGCCATTCCTGCTGTCCTTGCTTGATAAGTTGCGGGTTATAGAAATACCACTCGCCTTTCTGTCCGCCTCCGCCTCCAAGCATGTTCGCCGTATTGACACTTCGCGGTTCAGAATCCCCATGCGCCAGTTCGCGCGCCAGCTCAGCCTGCTTGATCGAGTCTTGTTTCTCCGCCTCGATGAGGTCGGCGATGATCTTATCGACGATCGCGCGTTGTTCCTCTTCGGTCATATGACCGAGCCGTTGAAGCGAGTCCTGCAGTTGGGCTTGGGTATAAGAGACAATCAGTTCGTCCAGTACCTCAGAGCGCTTGAGTACACGGGCGTAGTCCTTATGTTCGGCGGTGAGGATAGTCACTGCTTCGCGGTAACAAGGCTGTGCGTTCACGTACGCGCGTTGTTCAAAATAAATATCGCCCGCGCGCACGAGGATAGCGGCTTTCGGCATACCGGCCTGCGTCGATTCGGCGATCGCTTTCTCGTACATCTCCAATGCCTGCGCCGTATCATGATGCTGCAGATGGATATTTCCCATCGCGCCGTAGATCTGATCCAGCCGATCTTTGAACTTCGTCTGTTTGGTCATCGTACGCAATTGCCGCAAGCTGTTCTTACCTCCTAACTCCGCCATACGGATACGGGCATTGAACTCCATCTCATTGGACGGAGCCATCCGAACAACGTACTTATACGATTGGAGTGCTTCGTCTTTATTGCCTTCCAGTTCATACAGTTGTCCAAGCACGTAGGCAAAACGCGGACGATAGATCTTGCGTTTCTCATACGGCATGGCAATCTTGACGAACGGCAATGCATCACGGTAATGTTCGCCTTTAAGCAGTACGACAGCTTTTACCGCCGAATAGAGTTTGGCGTGCTGCCTGCTGAGGGCATCGATCTGAACGCGCTGAAGCATGTCCTCCGCCTCGTACTGCCAGCCCATCTCGGCATACGCACGCGCAATCCATAACTGGCATTGCGCGATCATATCGGCGTCGTTCTGGTAGTGCTTGATGATATAATTGAAGGTACTGACTGCACCTAAGAAATCACCTTTATGAAACTCTGCCTGACCGAGTCGCAGCCATGCCAAGTCCATCTCGGCATTGAACTCCTCGGATTGGAGCCATAACTTATATTTGGGATCGTTCGCCTTTTTAGGGTCACGTTTGGGTTTCGCTTTGATTGAATGCAGCTTGATGCACTTACGGCATTTCTCGATGGTCTTATCCATCTGAGAAGCCGATGCTTCCGCTGCCTGATGGTTGGATACCGGATAGAGATACAGCACGGAACTGTAGTCATCCGTATTGGCATCTCGAATGGCCTTGAGGCCTTCCTCGTATGCCACGTTTCCGTTATAGAGAATGTTATATTTGACTTTCGTCTGATGGAACGACCGAGTCGCCCACGTATTTTTCTGGGTAGAACAAGAAATAATTGAAAATTGAAAACTGAAAATTGAAAGGATCATCAACCCTCTCAACACTCCCCTATATATTTTTCTTCCACCTTTCATTTTTCACTTTTCATCTTTCACTTTTCACCTTTCACCTTACTTGAGTCCTTTGACATGACTCTGTGCGGCTATGAACTCTTTCAGATAGAATGGCTCGTAGTAGGCTAATTGCTTTGACTCCCGACGGTCAACCGACGGTGAGCCGACAGTCAAAGCCAAGAACATTGCTTGAGGAACTATCCCTGGAACGTAGTGCCAATTCGGTTTGGTGAACACTTTCTGGCATTTTGCTGCCCCGTCACCGAAGTAATAGACGTCCTCATCTCCTGCATACAAGCTATCTTCGTTCTCAACGACTACAGCTTTTGCCCTTTCACCATTCAACCATTCACCGTTCACCATTACAGATGTATAGACCTCCATACGACGGGCATCGATCATAGGAATGAGAATATCCGACTTCTGAATTCTGATTTCTGAATTGTCAAGGGCTGCTTCGCAGAGCACCTCCAATGTCGGTACGGGAATGAGAGGAACATTGAGTCCGTAACAGAGCCCTTTGGCGGTGGAAGCGCCGATACGCAAACCGGTATAACTGCCGGGACCTTCAGAGAGGGCAACGGCATCTATAGAGAGCGCCTGCTCCCGCGCGAACGAGAGCAGTTCCTCTATATACAGAGGCAGCAACCGTGCATGGTTGCTTCCCTCATAATTGATACACTGCTTGACCGGCACGCCATCCTTACAGATGGCGGCCGAACAAACAGATGTACTTGTTTCGATACATAGTATCGTCATGCTTTAGAAGAGTTTCGAATTGCTAAAACGTTGCTTCTTCGGGAAATTGAAGTGGTATGCCAGTTTGATACCTGCATCGAAGAAACTCAACTTATCTGCATACGCATGGGTTGCGGACAGAACGTCCAAGTGCGCCTTGTCCGAACTGGTCGGAGCCGTCAGATTGAACAGACCTTCTGCATTCGGGGTGTTCTTATAGGACAAGTTCCAGCCGTAGTTAGCATACGCTCCCAGACCCAACGAGTTACCGCTCTTCAGCACCCACTCATAACCGATCTCGGCTGTGAGCATGAGGTTCATATTGAACTGGATACCGTTCTTCTCCGTCGGTTGCTGACCGTCGTATTTACCGGTTACGATATTATCGATCATGGTGACACCCGTCTCCTCGAAGTAAGCCGAGATATGGGTATCGTCCTGGTTGACAGTCTGCTTATACGGGGTATAAAGCGGAATCATGAATTTCGGACCGAAGTTGAAGAACACACCGTTATCAGCGATCAACGAGAACATCACCGGAATCTCCAGTTGGAGTTGGTGGTCGGTCTCCTTGATACCCTTGGCTACAACGGTATAGTCCACGTCATACGCACCCACAGGACGCTTGAAGAACGAGCTGTCGTTCGTCGTCAAGCCACTCTGTTGATAACCGAGACCGAGACCAACGATGATACCCAAGTCCACAGGACGACCATCTTTAGCCCAGTAGTGTGCATACTGCAGGTCGAGCACAGCGTCTCCACCGCAGAGCCACTTACCGTTCTCCGCATGGTGCATGAGGGACGAAGCGCCACCGCGCACACCGATCGTGAAGCGGTCATAGTTATGCTTGAAGAACTGTTGGCTCATGACAGCTTCGCCTTTGGCTTGCTCTTTCTCAACAGTCTCCTCCTCAGCAACAGGAGCAGGTTCCTCTGCCTTCGGTTCCTCCACTACGGGTTCCGGTGCAGGCGCAGGAGCAGGCTCTTCTGCTTTCGGTTCTTCCTCTACGGGTTTCGCCGGCGCAGGAGCAGGTTTCTCTGCTTTCGGTTCCTCTGCTGCCAGAGCCGGTTCTTCTGCCGGTTGCTCTTCTTCTGCATTCACAGGGATCAAGCATTCCTCGCAGATCCATGAATTGATGTTCATCAGCAAGACACCTTCGGGGAAACGTTTCGTTCCCAATTGATATACGGTATGTACTTTATCCCATACCCAAACAGAAGGTCTCTCACCGGTGAGGTACTCTTGGCACTCGCGTTTGATCATCACGGAGTCTCCTTTTGCCACTTTCCATTGGTGTTGGCTGGGCTGTGCAGCCTGTTGTGCCGATACATTCGACACAACAGATGCACTTATCATAGTGGCTGCAATCAGAATTGTTTTTAAAGTCTTCATAGTGCTACCTCCTATTATTTAACAATGTAACGTAAGGTTGATTTCAAGCTCTCATTGCTCAGTTCAACGAGATAGAATCCGAAGTCACCGGCAGCCTTGATGGTGAAGGAAGTGTCGCCATAAGCCTTATAGGTCTTTTGGAGCAATCCTTCTGCGGTGTAGATACGGATCAGCGTCTCTACCGTCGGGTCAAGGTTAATGATTTGGATATCCTCACCCGGTTTAGCGAGCGACGGCACGAGTGCCGGAGCAGCAGCCGGAGAACCGATCGTGATAACTTCGGTAATACCAATCGAACCACAAGTTGCGCCGACCGAAGCAGGAATATCGATGTAAGCGTAGTACTGGTTACCTGCCGGAAGCGGTTCGCCGTTCGGCAAGGTGTAGTAATAACCGGTAGCTACTTTCTTATCCGTCGTGATATCCGGTGTTGCACCGAGCATCTGATACCATGTCACATACTCCGGATGATCGAGATCAAGCGAGTCGAGATCTGCCCAACCCGGCATATCATTGATCTGGTTACGGTTGATCATGATGACACGATAGCCATAGTATGCTTTCACCTCAAGCGTATCAACGTATGGAGTACCATTGATCGTAACCTTAATCGTTACCACAGAGTCGCAACCGTGAACGGTTGAGAAGGTATGCTGATAGGTATGCGTACCGGTGGTAGTGATCGTCGTATCAGCCTCAGCCCAGTAGAACAAGTTACAATGCTCCTCGTCCGGATGAGTAGAGGTCTTCGACGGATAGATCGTGATTTGCTTCGAAACGACAGAGTCACAGCCGTGTCTATTCGTGAACGTATGCGTGTAAGTATACGTACCTACAGTTGTAATCGTCGTATCAGCATCAGCCCAGTAGTACGAATCGCAATCCGAAGCCTCGGTATCGGTCGAACTCTCCGTTGCGAAGATCGTTACTTTCTTCGTTACCACGGAGTCGCAACCGAATCTATTGGCGAACGTATGTTGATACGTATGCTCACCTACGGTCGTGATCGTCGTGTCGGCATCTGCCCAGTAGTACGATACGCAAGCCGAGTCATGCTTAGCGGTCGAACTCTCCGGAGCAAAGATCGTTACCGTCTTCGCTACAACAGAGTCGCATCCGTGACTACTTGGGAACGTATGGTAATAGGTATGCTCACCAACGGTCGTGATCGTCGTATCAACATCTGCCCAATAGTACGATACGCAAGCCGAGTCATGCTTAGCTACGGTACTGTCTGTCTTGTAGATGATGACAGAGATCGTTACTACGGAGTCGCAACCATTCACGTTCGTGTACGTGTGAGAATAGCTATGCTTACCAACCGTGTTGATGACGGTATCCACACCTGCTTCCCATTGATAGGTGTAACTCAAGCAACCTTCGAAATCACCCGGAATAATTGTCTCAGGCGAAGCATGGTTGATCGTTACATCTACATAATAGATCAAGTCACATGCAGAACCGGCCGATTTCGGACCGTCGTTGTAATAATATCTACCATCGGTCGTGTAAGTTGCATTATCCATCGGCCAAACGAAGCTCTCGCATCCAAATGCGCCGGTCGGATAGCTCGGATCCACGATCGTATCGTTCGTACATGCCTGAGCCGGTACGTTGATTACAAACAGCGAGCTGGTATCCTTCACGCCGCACTCGGTATTGATCAGATAACGCATGTTGATTGTCGAAGCGGTAGCCTGGAGCGTAACGGTGTACGGCATCTTATGCCATGTACCAGCATCCTGAGCTTCCCACTCGATGAAGATCACATCCATGATGGTCTCGTCATCGTAACTGTTGAAGAGCGATTGGAGCGCATTGATGGTGTTCGTCGTATCGATGACACCGGTTGTTCCAACAGAAGGCATAACGCCTAAGCCGGCCAACTCGGTTTGATCAATCATCGTCGGACGATCCAATGCTACGTACGTCACTACGGTATCAATATAACGCGGACGGTTGTAGTAGAGCGGCTCAAGAACGGTTGTTACGTTCGGAATCGTATCCGGGTTAACGGCAGGCAGCGGCGGACAAACGCGCTCACTCTTCGGAGCGTATTTCCAATCCTCAAGCGGGAAGACGATGTCCTTGCGATAAGTAACGCCACACTCTCCGCCCTTGATAACCAACAAGAGGGTATCAAGCACTTTCGTCTTCGGATAGTACGAAGTCAAATTGAGCGATGCCTCGTCTGTCACATCCAAGTCGCCTTCGTCGTAAACTGGTTTTGCCCAGTAAACGGTATCCACTTTGAAGATCGTATCAACAGCCAGAGCATGTGCACGGTAAATCTCTGTCAACTTGACGCTGGACGAATCCACGAACAGCTGCATACCTTGTACAAGTACAGGAGCCGCATTGAGTTTCTTCATCGAGTCAACCGTCAGCGCTTCAGGAGCTACGAGCGGGTGAACTTGGAAGAGGGTGATCGAGTCTTTCATCACTGGACCGTCTTGGAACTCAACCGTATCACGCCACTCCATCGAGTAGTTGATGACATACGGCGTATTGGTAATCGTATCGGTGAAGGTTTCTCCCGCACATACGTATGCTATAATAGTATCGCGCAAGGTGTCACGCGGCACATTCGGGATCAGTTCAGCCCATATATGCGAAGTGGTATCCGAATTATATTCGATGAACATGTACGGAGGCCAACCGAGGTTAGCGATGAGGTCTCGGTCGATATCGATCGAGTCTCTGGACGATTGACCTTGCTTGTAGGTCTTGGAAATCGTCGCTTTCTCGCCACATTCGAAGTAAACGCTTGCTGATACCTTGACGCTATCCAATGCATCACTCCAGTTATCCACGTGCAGACGTAAGTCGCAGCTGTCGGGGATAGCCACAGAGTCCAAAGTAACCTGATACCAAGTCTTCTGATGGGCCGGGTTCACATTACCATGCTCCCAGTCGAACATCATCGCGTTCATACATGCATCACCGGTGGTCTGTTCAAGAACGAGTTTCACTTTCAGGTCGTTATCCGTCTTGATACGCACGTATCCGGTAATAGAGTCTTTGGTAATATAGCGATGGAGCAGACTATCCATGAACGCAGGATCCGTACCCGAGAAGTCAAAGGTTTGTCCGGCTTTCTTAATCGCTTTCTCAATCAACTCACGCAGCGGTTTAGCACCCTTATGGTAGCCACCGCTCTTATTGATGGTACGCTTACGAACCGGCATAGCACAATCCATCTCGTCTTGGAACGTAGCCGTCGCTTCGATGGTTGCTTTACCATTCAGTTCGTATTCCAGTTTGGCACCGTCCGTGTAGATGTAGTTATTCTGCATGTACGGGATACAAACCATGTACCAATGCTCTTGGTTATCACCCGGAACAACGTACTCTACATTCGGAGCCAACAGTTTAGCCTCAGCCTGCTTCGGATCAACGGCCTTCGGAGCGTAGGTACCATTGAATTTGGTTTCAAAAAGAAGCGAATCCGTAGTACGAAGCTTGATATACAACTCGACATCGCCTACGCCGTATATTGCTTGCGCCGGAATGTTATGCGATTTGCTTTGACCTTTCTTTACCGTACGTTTACGGTAGTCGTTAAGACCGTATTCTTCCAACAGATCAACTTCCGAGAGCAGTCCTTCATAAACGGAAACTTGCACTTCCGCATCGCCCTTTCCGGCATTCTTACCGACTACCAGCAGGGCTTTGTTGAACAAGGTGGTATCTTTCTTCAGATCTGCCGTGTTCAGTTTATACCACATCTCTGTGTTCGGTCCTTGGGTGTAGCGCTCGCCCAAACGAATCGGAAGGGCGTCGTTACGGGTATTACCGGAGAAAGCACTCACGAGCTCAGCACGGAACTGGAAGTTGCTACCTCCAACCGGACGAGTCACGCGAATGATGATCGAGTCTTTCTTGATGATCTGATCAAACGTACCGGACGGAACGGTATCCGTGAAGTGTTGATTAGCCTTGAGTTTCTGGCTCTTGGTCATCATCTTCTTCGTGATCGGGAATGCGAACGCACCTTCCGCCTTGATGGTCATAGCTGAACCTAAGTTGATCAGGTGAGCTACCGGTTTGGCTTTCTCTTCGAGGTTACGTACTTTCTCAATCTCTGAATTCGGGATGATGTACCATGCGGTATCAACAGTCTGGGTATAGAGCGTATCCCACTGCAGCGGAATAAGCGTCAGACCGTCTGCATAGATCGTATCGAAATGCTTGAGCGGCAGCAGTTCCACCCAGAAGCGGAGACCGGTCGTTCCTTGCAGGTTCACATACGCCATACTGTCAGACAGAGTCTCGAATGCACTGTTCTGCACGGTGATGGATTTCTCTGCATGGGCTTTCAGCGTGAAGTCCTGAACGGACGGCGCCGAAACGGTCGGGCACTCATAGATCAACTGTGCCACACCCTTACAGGTCGCATTATCGCGGTTCTCGATATGCAGACGGATATCATTGCCTTGCTGCATCACAGTACGCATATCCACTACATACCAGAAGTTGTCATTCGCATTCTGCGAGTTACCGGATACCCAGTTGAAGGGGATAGCGGACGAGCAGCTTGCACCCTCTGCCTCTTCGGTCAGACGGATCTGCAAAGCGATGCTCTCGGTCGTGATCACCTTGAGGTAAATCGTATCCTGAACGATGTTCTCGAACAAGTTACGGGACAACTGCTTGCTGAATGATTCGTTAGCGGCAAGTGTTTTGGTGCGCTTCTGGTTAGCAATCGAATCCGGGCACTCGAGCGAGAGCTCTGCGGTGATCTTCGCCGGGTTGGTGCTGCTCAGGTTCTGAACAAAGACCGTCGGGAACTTCGCGGATTTCTCACGCACTTCGTCCATCGAGATCTTATACCAAACGGTGTCGCCACCATTCTGCATAGCGCCTTCTTCCCAGTTGAACTTAACGGCATTCAAGCAGGCTTCATCGGGCTCGGTGGTCTTCGCCGGTTTGGTGGTAGCCCAGAACTTAATACTCTGGTTCGTCTCCACACCGATCCAGATCGTATCGGTCATCATGGCGTAGGTGGAGTAACCCAAAGTACGCACTTCCGTAGCGCCGGCAGCGAGCGTATGATGCATCTCCTGCAAGTCGATATACGGGCAAGAGAAAGCCACCGATGCATCCAAAGAAGCTTTAGCATTACCGAGGTTCTGTACGTGAACCACGATATCCTCGATGTTATCACGCGCATCCGCTACATCGATGGCATACCATAACTTGGTGCTCGCAGCCTGCGTATGACCGTTGATCCAGTCGAAGTCGATATTCGTGCGGCAAGCTTTACCTTCGCGCAAATGCTTGAAACGGCTGATCAACTGAATGTCCTGATCCGAGGTGATCTTCACATAGATGTAAGCGTTATCCAAACCGAGAAGGGTGTTCTTGGTGAGCACCTCAATCGATTCGTCATTACCGTCCAGCACGAGAGTGTTACCCTGTGCAGAGAAAGCCGGTACGTCAAACGCCATCTTACGATCGATCGTAGCCTGCGTCGAACCCGTGTTGCGGAATGTGAACTCCGGCTCATATTTCTTGAGCGCGTTCAGTTTCGCTACGTCGTACTTGAAGTAATAGGTCACACCTGCCGACAAGGTCGTTACATCCACTGTATGCAACGAGGTGTCCGGCACGATTTTCTCTTCGTACTTAAGCCCCATCGGATCAGCCGGCAATACCGGAACCAGCGGACGGTTGGCATACTCGGCCGTCACCGTGATCGGTTGGTCATTCTCCAAGCTGACATACAACTCATCGAAAGCCACACCGTTGAGCATGGTGTTTGGAATGGTGTCACGCAGGGTCTGTCCTGCCGCCAACTCGATGGTACGTCTGGTGACACCCGAAGACGGACAGTCTAATGACTGACCGGCAATCAGCGTCAGTGTTTTCGTACCGTTGTTCGTTACTACGACGCATACGTCTTGACCTGTGTTAGCTTTGGCATCCTTGATGTTTACCTTGTACCATACGGGTACACCGGCTGGTTTGGTAATGCCGGTTGCCCAGTTAAAGAGTAAAGCATCCGTACATGACTCATCCAAATCCTCAGCTTCAAAGACACGGGCACTCATCATCACCGGTCCGTCGGATGTCAGCGTCAGGTAAATCTCCTTCTGCTTCAAACGAACCAGCATCGTTGCGTTAGCAGACCATACGCGTTGCTGTTTGGGATGGATCGTGAACGATTTCTCATCCGTCTGTCCGGCAACGGTAGCCTTCAAACTCGTGTGAGTGTCGTTAAATGCATCCTTGTTGGCCAAGAATAGATTCAACGCCGGCGTCTCCTCTTCGTAGAGAGGGGCCAGATCTACGCGATACCATTTCGTACCACTGGTGTGCGTCATCGGGGTCTCCCAGTCAAAGTCAATAGCATTGGCTTTGGTGGAGCCGTCGTTTCGGCCAATGGCCATCATAGGGATGGTCATTACCAACGCGACAACAAATGTTAGAAATTTCTTCATAGAGTTTAATGATTTAAATTTGTTTGTTATATATTGTTTTTTATTGTTGTTTCACAGGGCGACCTAAAAGGTCGTATTCTTTTCCTTCGCGACGGATATAAATCACTCCGTCCCGCATATATTTGAACGCCGGCATGTCGGATACGGGAACTTCGTCGATCCCCACTCCGATGCTTCTCTGCTCAATATGGAGTTGTATCCAACGGGTACATTCGTTTCGTTTGGTTTTCACAATTAAGGTATCGCCGTAATCCTTGATCAGAATCATATATCCGCTATGCCAATATCCGCTCGCGCCAAACCATTCCATCGGGATAGCGATGGTGTCGTATTCTATTTCCGGATCGGTAAAATGAAGCGTGATATCGCGTACCATCCAGGTATCCTGATCTACCCAAAGGGAATCGCGGAAGACCGTGTCACTCGAATACGTGACGCCGCCATAGGTAGCGGTCTTACCCAGACAAAGGGTATCATTTACCTCAGTCTCTTGGCGAACGATAATACGCTCCACATGCACATTCACGATATCATCGCATCGATTCGCCTGCCGGATCGTGAAGGTATAATCGCCCCATCCGTCTTTCGGGATGATCTGATTGCGATAGTTATAGGGTAACTGACTGGCTTTCAAGCGCAGCGTATCATACATTACCTCTGTCTGTTCCACCGTCAGGTAGTAAGTCGTAAACGCCAAAGTGTCTCCGGCTTTGAACAGGATATCATTCGGATAAACGGTTGTCTGCCTAAGCGTCGTGTCCGGCAACTGCAGACCCATTCCCTGGCAGATCGTGGTATCAATACGTTGATTGTCCCATTTGAGGGTATTGCGATAGATGACACGTCCCACATACGAAGAGTCATGCGTCACATGGACATAGATCGTATCTTGCGCCGTCTTGATGGCTTTCATCTGCACCGAATCCAAGATATAAACATGCATCGAGTCGCGCAAGGTCACGTTGGCAATCTCCTCGCCGTTGCAAGAGTCCTTGGTCAGACGGATTGTAGCAGGCTGATTGTTCTTCTGCTTCCAACGAATGAATCCCTGACCGTTGGTAGCGATATTAGTCGGTTGCAACTTATAGACCTCTTCAGCTTGGTCGCAGACATAAGTCATACGCGGCAGGAAGCGCAAGATGGTATCGCAGGTTGATTTGGGTCCTTCATCGTACGGGTAACAATAGACCGTACCGGTGCCTCCATTATTCGGATAGACCTTGATACGCGGAACCAACGTAGAAATCACGCCACCCATACCGGATCCACCCATCTGATCCAGTTTGCTATTGATCTCATCCATGCTCATCTCACGCATCTGATTTCCTCCGACGGTCATCGTGATGGTCGGCGTATACGAAGAACAGAAAGCATATACTTCAAACGTAAGCGAAGTGCTGGCGAGCCAATAGGCAGAGAGACCCAATTTCAGATCCTCCACCGTCGTAGAAAACCACATGGTATCGGTCAGCGCCACCTGCAACGGGAACTGGAAAGGGGTTCCGGCACGACAATCGCAGAAATGGTCCGGATATCCTTCCTTCCACCATTCGCATGGACCTTCACTTTGCGCTACAGCCATCAGGCTCATCGCCAACAGGATCACTATGTTTGCTATTCGTTTCATTAATTCGTTAATTCTTTCACTCTTTCACTCCTTTATTCCTTAATCCTTCTCCCAAGTACATCGTACATCATCCCTTGGTAAATCATGTATATCTGTCCGTCTTTGAGCACTTTGCGAACAGTGGTAGATTCTGCGTCAATATTCTCGACATCTTCGGTAGAACCGACAGGAATCGTCTCTGAGAAGATATGTCCGCAAGTGAAGCGCACTTCGATCGTCAAGCGACCAAAATCTTTCCATACGGGTTCTGCCGTACTCTGCAGGGTCTCGATAGCCGTTTCGCCTTTCTTGATAAACGTCCATTGGATCTGCTTCACGGGTTCCAATTCGCCGATATAGTGTGCCTCGAGTGCCTGTTCTACATGACGCAGGGCAAGCTCCACGCGGCGATCTTGTTGCGAAAGAAGAAGACCTTCTTGGTAATCCCACTCAGCCGGCGACTCATAGACATACATGCGGTAGCGACGAATCGTCGTCTCGCTGATCAACTCCTCATGTTCCGTGTTAAAGCCTTGGCAGAAATAAACGGTGTCGTACATATATTCGCGATCTACGATCGTCAAGTGCAACGTAGCCGTGGAATCACAACCGTGACTATTCTTCGTCTCATAGGTATAATCGCCGCTCTCCGTATAGGTCGTACCATGCCAGATATAGCTATTAATTTCCGTACGGCTCTCTTCTCCGGCGGTAGCATGATAAATGGTCAGATGCAGCGTCACCGTCGAGTCGCAACCGTGACTGTTACCTCCGACGAACGTATGGTCATACTCCCCACTCTGCTCATACGCCTGTCCATACCATTCGAACGACTCGCAAGCCGTAGCCGTCGTATCGCCGGTAGTGGCATGATAGATCGTCAGATGCAATGTTACCACCGAGTCGCAACCGTGACTATTGGTGAACGTATGCTTCGGTTCCGCACTTTCCGTGTAGGTAGCGCCATACCATTCAAACGACTCGCAAGCCGAGGCTGTCGTGTCACCTGTAGTCGCATGATAGATCGTCAGATGCAGCGTCAGCACAGAGTCGCATCCATGGATATTGCGGCCCTCCAACGTATGATCATAATCACCACTCTGCTCGTACGTGTGTCCGTACCATTCGAACGACTCGCAAGCCGAAGCCGTCGTATCGCCGGCACTTACGGGCAAGATCGTCAAGTTCACCGTATGCACGGTATCCATATAGACGCCATTTACCTCCTTACCAAGAATCGTATCGGTGGTATGAAGTCCGGCATCGATGTACGATTTGCCGTACCATTCAAACGGCAACTCCGTCTCGCAAATAGTCTGCGGGAAGGTATCAATCACTTGCAGATGGCGAATGGTCAGATTGAGCGTTACGATCGAATCACAACCGGCAGCATTCACGAAATAATCCGTTGCACCGCTAATGGATTTCCGATACGTGATCCCTAAATTGGTGGTATAACTATCATAGGCAGTCACGTTAACCCCTGCTGCCGGACCATAGGTGATATCCTTGAATCGTACGGTTTGTGTAACCACGCTATCGCATCCGAAAGCCGTCTGGAAATGACGGGTATATGTACCGGCATCACGAATCGTCGTATCGCCCTTAACCGGATCAGACCAGATATATTCATAGCCTTCCATCTCCAATTCGCACACCGCTGTATCCGGCAACAGATTCTTCACAGAATGATGAATTGTCAGATGCAGAATTGCCGTACTGTCGCATCCGGCTGCATTGGTCGTATGATATTCATAATCGCCGGACTCCTTGCGCCACTCTCCGTTCCAGAACAGCGAGTCGCACTCCTCCAAAGTCACTTCCCCACTCGTCGGATGATTGATCGTCAGATGTAAGGTCACAATCGAGTCACAGCCTGCAGCATTGGTTGTCACATACTCATAATCGCCGGATGCATAACGCCATTCCCCTTTCCACAGCAGCGAGTCGCATGCTACGGCCGTTGTATCGCTCGTAGTAACATCGCATGTATGCGGGAAGAACTCCGCGATAGCATTGTTCTCGTGCGTCGAGAAATAGAAATAACGCACATTCTCTTCTTCAGCAGCCTCAGCCAATTCCCATTTCCAACCCATATGGCAGCCCTCGGAAACCATCTTAGCGGACAATGTATCATCCACAGCTTTCACCTCAACAAGCATCGGTATCGGGCCAAACGCCGTGTCCGGCCAATAATAGACCGTTGCCGGCAGATGATTAGCTTGAATCTGGAAATAATTCTCCGATCCGTCCGTCACAATAGCCGTCATATGCTGATCCACATCCAGCGCGTTACTGATATTCGTGCCCATAGACGCGTGCTGCGCGCTCGCGTAAGAAAAAACGGACACAAACAAGCATAGCGCCAGCGCCCTATGGAGGATAGACTCTATTTGATATGTATTGTTCATGTCTGTTTTCATTCACACACGTACGTAAAAAACGCGGCAAAGATACTGCTTTTTTTTGACATACGCAAATTTATTTATAAATTTTAATTATTTTTCGTGAAAAATTGCCATTTATTCCACATTCAGCACTAAATTTTCCACATCTCCATGCAAAGTATATGTCCCCGGAGCGAGGGTTAGATCATGTGTCTCGGCAGTGGTTTGTGACCATGATTCGACGGGTGTCAAACCGGATATATCCGTTATCTCTCCGGCAAAAAGAGACAGCGCTTGATCATGGGAAACACGCACGGTGTATTGCTGTCCAGCGGCAGATTTCTCACCGCAAATCGCGGCAATCGAAGCAATAGGATACGTCTCTTCTATCGGGTCCTGCTCGGCAGGAGATAAAGAGGTAACCGTAATTGTTCCGGCAACACCCGGATAAAAAATCACATACAGATAACCATCTGCATCTACATGTCCGGCCCAATCTTTAGACACCATATTAGCAGGGGTACGTGTCCAAGTTGAACCTTTTGTGATCGCCTTGTATGCCAACACTTGATTAGAGCCCGTATTGAGGGAGAAAGTACATCCATCTCCAATATAGGTCGGACAGTTTCCCGTACCACTCGTTGTCCACTTGAACGACATATCGCCGTCTTTCCATTCGTTGAAATAGAAACGATAATACACTGCTCCGTAGCTTCCTTTCTCCACATTCAGCGTAGCTCCCGGCCATTTTATCTCTTGGCAATTCATACAGGAAGATGCATTCCATATTGCCGGTTTGATGGTTGTCTTGGCGGTACATTCAAAGCGCACATAAAGGTATTTGGCGGTAATGCCATTCCACAAGGCTTTCATCTCCGCATCCGGAATTCCGAACCAGTGTCCGTTGTCGTTCTTATGGAACTGATAGGTCCTAATCGCTTCCGGCAATGTAAAAGTCGGACTCGTACCGATATACATCTTGAAGACATGATCAGTCGGAGTAGTAAAGATCGTAGCCGTATCCCATGAGTACGGAATCGCAAAGAGTGCATTGGTGTCAGCCGGAACAGGCGTAATCTTATCATAACGCAGCAAGGTAGCCCCACCCTCAGGAGGAGCTTGCGGCACGCGCTCAATCTTCATGACGCCGCTGCCCGTAGTGTAGAACTTGGCAAAGAACATACCGGCTTCGCTACTCACTTCTTCGCTATGGATATAGTATCTCACTTCATCGCGAGTCATCTTAAGCGTATCTTGCGGCTGTAAGACAAAATAGTCCAAACGATGCTCATCAGTTCCATCCGTAGGATCATAATCGCAATCGTTTCCTACAGCCACCTCTACCGGCGCTGTACCATCCCATACATAGCGGATGGAGTCTTCCTGCCATTGAATATACGGCACAATCACATGTCGCTCTTTATCAAGCGGTTTCACGCGTACCGTATCGCCCAAATGCATGAATTTCACACTATCCATACAGTTTGCAAACATATCATCCGGTGCGATACTCATCGATCCGGCACATTTGTAGGTCACCTTGACGAACACCTCCACATTATAGCTGATACCGGTTTTCAGAAGCAAATCGCGGTACTCCTTTCCGATCGCTATATAATAGCAAAACCGACCGTCATCCAGTGTCTTGCTGTTCAAACTCGGCTTATGCGGCATATCAAACTGAATACCACTACCGCTGTTCTTGCAGAAAAGGCTGCAGATGATGCTATCTGTATATACTCCGGATTGGCAACTGAAGTCCATCTCCACCTCCGGTTTCGGATCGGACGCACCGTTCTGCGGAACAAAATAGACCGCCAACGGCAAGTCAAACGTCCATGCCGAGTACCAAACCGTTTTAGATTTGTCTATGGATGCAGTATATCCATCTGCCAAGGGTATCGCCGTAGCACATGTCGTACCCGGAGATGCCGCGCGCGCAGGTGCGCTCATTCCCATAAGGAACGCGCACACGCATAATATATTTCTAAGTTTCATCATATTCATTGTATTAGTTGCCAAACACCTTTTATCTTCGAATGATCTTTAGGTAAATAGCCTAATTCCTTCAGGGTGTCAATTGCACGTGCTATAGTACGCTCAGTAACTCCAAGATTATCTTCCATCTCTGAATATTTAATCTTTGGATTAAGACGAATTAAATCATATACATTCTTTACTAATAGAGTTGGAAATCGCCTAATGTCAGTTTTTGAAGGTTCAATGTCAGTTTTTATGTCAGTTTTTGAATAATCTATGTCAGTTTTTATGTCGGATTCTGATTCTATGAGTCCTTGTTCGATAGCTGAAGCTATCAATCGGATGAATGGTGCCGTCATCGTTCACTCCGAGGAACAAGTAACCGGGCTTGCGATTGTTGGGAAGATCATTAGCGAACGCACAAATAGCCTGACCAAACTTATCCGTATTGGTCGTGCTAATTGTCCGCTCTACTCGATCGCTTTCCAAATCGTTGAGCAAAGTACGTATTTCCTCGTTTGATAACATGGAATAATTTCAACTGCTTACAAAATGTAATCTTTTCTCTAATTTGCTAATCGTTCATAAGAACACATCCGTTCTGCGAGGAGGAGCCATTTCCGGGTTCGGAGTACTACCTGCTCCTGACCACTTCATTACCGAAGTAGTTAGAATAATCGATTGAGATGTCGGAATATAATATTTCTTTTTCATAATTATTATTTTGCTTTTTGTCCGGTTATCGTATAGATTTCTTCTCCTCGAAGGACATACACTTGATCATCAATCAGTACCTTCTGGATTGGCGATGAAGCATTATCACCCGAAAGTTGCTCCATATCCGTAGTCACTGCCGGTGCATTGCTGCGAACGAGTTTGAGACCATAACGCGTATTGGTTCCTTTTTCGAACGAAGCGGAATAAGGAGCGTAAGTCAAATTCCAGATGATGCGACCATCGTAAGTCAGATAGAGCATATCGCCATTCTCGCCAGCCGGTGAGCTGATTTCATATTCTCCAGCTTGCGGAACAGAGATTCCTAATGGATAGGTAGCTTGATTATTTCTCAATGCAGTAGTATTTTTACATAACTTAAGTCCATATCGGTTTATCCACATTTGAGCCCTTACAGTACTCAATCCCGCCTTAGACAAGTCACGGGTGATAATATAATGATCTTCTTTATCCTCATCTGCCATGAGGTAAATACGATCGGCCATTGGCGCATCAACCGGAGCTATTTGCACTTCCAGACGTTCGGAAGCACTTACTCCTTGACTGCGACGTGGAGCAGCAAGAGGACTGATACCACCATCTTGATTCGTAGCTTTATCTATGCGTACGGTGGTCTTTGGCGCTCTCACTTGTACATATACAGCTTGTCCGACTACGAACTTACCACTCATATCATACGGAGTATAACCGTCAGAACCGATGGTATCGCCATTATAAACCTGACATTCCGTAACGCCCTCTCCCACATTCAGCAACGCATGGAAGGTTGTTGGATTGGCAACACTATTCCATCCGTGATTGTGGTTAGTATCATCCCCTCCATAATTAGTCACAATTATTTCTCCATCAAATGCGATTTGCTTATCCGCTTTCTTTGGGAAACGAATCGTACCGACATGAATCGGAAGACCTATCATATATGCCACACCAGGCTGAAGAACCCACGAGGGGTCATCTTCTACGTATTTCCAGCAAGCAGGACTCGGACCATTCTTAGCACGTTCATTACCGTCGTAATAAAGAATATCTACATCTCTTCCAAAGATCAACGGATGATTGACTTCATTGCCTTTAATATCTTTTATCTCTATCAATTGATCATTTTTGAGATCCACAGGCCAAGGCACACCGAACGCATGCCAGTGACGTGCCCAAGAGTTCAGCGTCAGGTCGAAATACACATTGGTATTGGTCGTATTAATGTACTCTGCACCGGTGATTTCGCCGGAAGTAGCATTGGTAGCATTATTCGTATTACCGTCACCTGACGTCGCTTGCAGGATAAGCGTATTGGTCGTTAACGAACCTGGGCTTTGAATATTCA
Organism: uncultured Bacteroidales bacterium; assembly: GCA_902780235.1. Classification (GTDB taxonomy): domain Bacteria; phylum Bacteroidota; class Bacteroidia; order Bacteroidales; family Paludibacteraceae; genus Colicola. The sequence continues at coordinate 32,584 of CACZEL010000019.1, forward strand.
GTTTTCCGGTTGTTTCTACCGTTGTAGTCACAATGTCCGTGGTTGGAACACTAATTGTAACAGGCTCAGACGAATTTTCCGAAGCAACAATATCGCCTCTAAATTGTGCCGTATATATCTGATCATGCGCAACAAGATCACCCTCTACGAATGCAGGAGACCAACCAATGAAAGTATAAGTAACTTTTCCCGAAGGATCCTCTTTTGCCGGTCTTTCACCATTATAAGAAATAGCGGCACCATATTGCATATCTTGGTCTTCGCCATCTATCTCCAAGTCGTCTCCATTCCAGTTTTTCCAAGTAATGGTATAATAATGCGTATTTGCATTAAATGAACCGGAATATATCTGGTCTTTATCTACAGGGTAAACAGAAGGTTTCCAACCGGCAAACGAGTAATCATACTGCGCATTCGAAACTTTAGTCGGAGTTGAACCATAATTAGGAGTTGTGCCGTAAGCCACATCTTCTGTTTTAACCGTTACGCCTTCTATTTTCCAAGTGATGGTGTAATTCTTCAACCAGTTTGCCGTATACGACTTATCACCCGTCGAACCATGATCAATTGTTACAGTTTTAGAGGCCTCACTTAAACCGGTTCCTGTCCAACCGGCAAAAGTATATCCATCCTTCGTCGGATTGTTTATTGTGATTGTATTGCTCTCCACCGTGTAACTCGTCGGATTAGATGTTACATTTCCGCCATCCAAATAGTAATTGATCGTGTAGGTAATCAGTGTCCATTTCGCATAGAGCGTAAAGTCAGCGGTATAATCGGTAGCTCCTATTTCCGTCAATGCCGTACCTGTGCATTCGGCATTATCGTACCAACCATCGAATGTATAACCCTCTTTGGTCGGACTTACCAATACTGTTGCTGTACCATATGTATGCGTGGTCGGATAGCCAGAACCATGTACACCGCTAAATTCTGCATCTCCTTGATCTTTATAGGAAATGGTATATTCATCCGGTGCAAAGCCTGCCGTTACGGTTGCGCTAGCAGCCGTAGCCTTGATTGTCGTAGATGCCGCACTTAAATCAGCTATCGTTACCTTCGAAGCGTTAGTGCCGGATACTGTCCAACCAGTGAAATGGTATCCTGTGTTAGGTGTGGCTACTAAACTCCTCGCACTAACGTGATATACCTTTGCTGTTCCTCCGGCATCAACAACAGCGCCATTATAACTGATCGAACCATTACCATTATGCATAAATGTGGTAGTATAGCTCTTCTGAGACCACCTAGCGTAGAGCGTAGTAGGCATAGTTGTTCTAATCCACACACCACCAACTCCGGTATAGCCTGAGACATTCTCTGACATGACACCCTTAGACGAAATCACCTGTTTCCTTGTACTACTGCTTGCCGTAGTGTTCCAACTATGGAAAGTGTAGCCCGTTCTGGTCGGATTTGTGATGGCCGTGTGATCCGCTGAATTATAGGTCATCGTTACACTTGTTGAGCCACCAGTGCCCCCATTAGCATCAAGTGCTACTTCATACGTAGCGACAGTCCATTTCGCATACATGTCAACGACAGCTCCTTGAGTTGCACTCAGGTTGCTTACCGACTGACCATCGGTATATACAACATTACCTCCGGCAGACGTTGCCCAACCGGCGAAGTTGTAGCCGGTCTTGGTGAACGCATTAGAGGTCAATGCTTTCGCTACATCGTACGTGAATGACTCATTGGACATCGTACCGGTAGCATCCTCATCGTTCTTGTTAAAGCGTACCGAATAGGTAACAGCTGTCCATTGTGCCGTATAGGTTGTGTTCGCCGCAGGCATGGTTGTTGCAGGCGTTACAACGCTCGTTCCATTATGCCAACCGGCAAATACATACCCGGTCTTCGTCGGAGTGTTCGGCGCTGTAATTGCGGTACCGTATGCCACCGTACCGCTTGTATAACCTTCGGTTAAGACATCGCCATCCGTTACCCATGACAAGGTGTAACTTCTGGTTGTACGCGTGAACACAGCCGTAATATTCGTTACGTCTTCCGTTACCGTATTCGGCAGGTCATTCCACTTGCTGAATGCATAGGTATATTCCGCCGTTGTCGCAGTTGGAGTAGCCGTAACGGTGGTAGTACCTATCGTCAGCACGTTGCCACTTGTTGAAACGGATGTACCATACGGCACGGTCACGGATGTCTCATTCACAATACCATAACCGGCTTCGACGACGCCAATCGTCAGTGTATAGTTATTCTTTACTTTCGTTACATCAGCCGTGTAAGTAGCCGCACCGCTAACAGCCGGAATAGCATTTGCGGCATATGTGGTTGTACCATCATTCCAACCATGGAACGTATAATCCCATTCTTGCGTATCCTCTTTACTATAATCCGGCGGCGTAAGGCTCTCACCTATCAGTTTTTCTTCTCGGCTGAGTTCGTTGCCGTTTTCATGTTACCACCTTCAGCCTTAGTGTACCAACCTTCTAAGATGTGACCTGCTTTGGTGGCAGCGGGTAGCGCTATGGTTGCACCATGGCGTACATCTGTTGAAGCCGTCGCGCACGCGCCTCCGTTCGCGCTTGCGTTCCAATTAATCGTATATACGACACGGTCGTAATTATATACCAACTCGCTTGTACCGGCAGCGCCAATGGTCAACTGCTGAGGTGTAGGAGTCAGGAATCCATCGTAACTCTTACGATCCGGAGTAATAGTTGCATCCGTTGTTCCGGTGAGTTCATCCGTCTCAACTAAAGTATAGTTATCATCATCAATATTCTGCTGATAATGCTTTACATAATACTTGGTATTGGTTGCCGGATTCCATAAAGCGGTATAAGTTACATCGTTGTCCGGCATGCTGCTTGTCGGTACCGGATCCCAACGATTGAACACATATCCGGCC
>CACZEL010000020.1 GCA_902780235.1 uncultured Bacteroidales bacterium
CTGCCTAAGTACCGCGAACTGATGTTCATTCATTAAATTGAAATCTGAAATGCAGATCGCTCATAGAATACAACAGATATCGGTTTCTCAGAGCTTGGCGATGGCCGCTCGCTGTCGGGCGTTGCAGGAACAGGGAGTGGATGTAATCAATATGTCTCTTGGTGAACCCGACCAACCCACACCTTTGTTCATCCAAAAGGCAGCTCAGCAAGCTATTGCGGATAACTGGTCTCATTATGGTCCTGTACCGGGAATTTCTTCCTTACGTCAGGCGATCGCCAAGCATCAAAATGCTTTTGATGGCAATGCGATAACATGGCAAGCGGAGGATGTGATCGTTTCTGTGGGCGCAAAAGCGGCTATCTTCAATGCTATCCAAACGATAATTAATGAAGGAGATGAGGTAATTATTCCAACTCCGAGTTGGGTGAGTTATGGGGAGATGGTTAAATTAGCAGGTGGAAAGGTGATAAGTATTCCTACTACTGCTCAAGAAAACTACTGTTTGACAGCAGCACAGTTACGAGATGCCATTACTTCCCATACACGTCTCATTATTCTTTGTTCTCCCAATAACCCGACAGGCACTATCTATTCGGACTCACGTATGGATGAGATAGTTGCTGTGTTGCGGGAGTATCCGGAGATATCGATTCTGTCAGATGAGATATATAACGGCTTGACGTACGGCACGACGGCACGTAGTTGGGCATATTATACGGATTTGGCGGAACGTCTTATTGTTGTGAATGGTGTCAGTAAAACCTATGCGATGACAGGCTATCGAATCGGGTGGATGATGTGCAAGAATACCTCATTTATTGCTGCATGTACCCGATTGCAGAGCCAGCAGTTTACATGCGCGACGATGATAGCTCAAAAAGCGGCAGAAGCAGCCTTGACAGCAGATCAAGAAAGCGTATCGTATTTGCGAGCGGAATTTCAAGAAAGACGAGATCTTATTTGTCGCTTGGCACGCGAAGTGAAAGGATGGCTTTTTGTAGAGCCACACGGTGCTTTTTATCTTTTCCCGGATGTGAGCGCGATCGCTAATGGAGACGAGGTGGCCGAAATGTTACTGGAGAAGGCGCATGTGGCCGTTGTTTCCGGTTCTGCTTTTGGTGATCCATCGTGTATCCGTCTGTCCTTTGCTATTGGAAACGAAGCTATTATCGAAGCTATGCACCGTATTAAGACAGCATTGGCATAATGGAAACAAAGTATATTTTTATCACTGGAGGAGTTGCTTCTTCGTTAGGAAAGGGTATCATCTCGGCATCCTTGGGCAAGTTACTCCAAGCGCGTGGCTATCGGATAACGATTCAGAAGTTCGATCCTTATATCAATATCGACCCCGGTACGCTGAATCCGTACGAGCACGGCGAGTGTTACGTGACGGCAGATGGTATGGAGACCGATCTTGATTTGGGTCATTATGAGCGTTTCACGGGTATAGAGACCACGCGTGACAACAGTGTGACCACCGGACGTATCTATCTGAGTGTGATAGAGAAAGAGCGTCGTGGAGACTATCTGGGCAAGACGATACAGGTCGTACCGCATATTACGGACGAGATCAAACGACGTATTCTGCTAAATGCTTCCAAACAACCGTTTGACTTCGTCATTACGGAAATAGGCGGTACGATAGGCGATATCGAAAGTCAGCCTTTCTTGGAAGCTATCCGTCAGTTACGATGGGAACTTGGTCCGCAACGGGCGCTTAATGTGCACCTTACCTACGTGCCGTACTTGGCAGCTGCAGATGAGTTGAAGACCAAACCAACACAGACCAGCGTCAAGCAGTTACAGGGCTTGGGTATTCAGCCCGAGGTACTTATTTTGCGTACAGAGCATCATCTGGGCGATGAGTTGAGAACCAAAGTGGCGCATTTCTGCAATGTAGCCACAGAGGCCGTGATTCAGAGTCAGGATCTGCCGAGTATTTATGAAGTGCCGATCAATATGTATGAGCATCATTTGGACGAGGTTATTTTGCATAAGATGGGCATCAAACGGCCGGCAAAGCCTGATTTGAAATCATGGTTGGACTTCTTGGATTGCCGCAAACGTGCAGAGGAAATACTCCATATAGGTCTGGTGGGTAAATACGACCTGCAAGATGCATACAAGAGTATTCGTGAGAGTCTTGCACACGCGGGTACGTACAGAGGTTATAAGGTGCAGATCCATTTTATCAACAGTGAGTTTATCACGCGCGAGAACGTATCCAAACAACTTGCCGGCATGGCAGGTATCGTCATCTGTCCGGGTTTCGGACAACGAGGTATAGAGGGTAAAATCCTAGCTGCAGAATATACTCGCACGCACGATATACCTACATTTGGTATTTGTTTGGGCTTCCAGATGATGGTGATCGAATTCGCCCGTAATGTGTTGGGCTACCACGATGCCAACAGTAGTGAGATGGACGAGTCGACCCCGCATAATGTCATTGACATGATGGCGGAACAGAAGCATGTCACACAGAAAGGTGGAACGATGCGTTTGGGCGCCTATGCGTGTTCGCTGGTAAAAGACAGCCGCACGGTCAAGGCGTATCGCGGTAAAATGCTGATTAAAGAACGACATCGTCATCGTTATGAATTTAATAATAACTATAAGGATGAGTTTGAACGTTACGGAATGAAATGTGCAGGCATCAATCCCGATTCACAATTAGTGGAAATCATGGAGATTCCTTCATTACGGTGGTATATCGGGACACAATTTCATCCTGAATATAGTTCGACGGTCTTGCATCCGCATCCTTTATTCTTGGATTTTATAGCAGCATGTATATGAACCTCCCTTTCATTAAAATGCACGGGCTGGGAAACGATTATATCTTTATCGATTGTTTCCCGAAGACCACAGCCGAATATATCGCCAAGGCGGATTTAGCCGCTTTGGCATGTCGTGTCTCGGATCGCCATTTCGGAATCGGTTCGGACGGCTTGGTACTGATCCTGCCGGACCGACATGTCGATGCCCGGATGCGGATCTTCAATGCCGACGGTTCGGAGGCGGAGATGTGTGGCAATGCGATTCGGTGCGTAGCTAAATACCTGTACGAGAGCGGTTTATGTACGCATGTGCAGATGGATATCGCTACTTTAGCCGGACTCCGTTCCTTGCGTCTGCAAGTGGTTAATGACCAAGTGCATCAGGTGACGGTCAATATGGGTGTACCTCAGATCAAGCCGGCTACCATGCCCGGCAGTATGGATCCGATCGGTTATACGGCCGTCAATATGGGAAACCCGCATGCCGTCTTCTTCCGCGACTCGATCCCGCATATGCCTACTGACACCAATGTCGAGTTTGTGCATGTGCGTAATAAGCACGAACTGGACGTGCGTGTGATTGAACGCGGTTCGGGTGAGACGCTCGCCTGCGGAACGGGCGCGTGCGCTTCGGCGGTAGCTGCTATCAATCATGGCTTGACCGAACGAGAGGTGACCGTTCATCTGCCCGGAGGCGACCTGTTGATCCTATGGAAAGATAAGACATCTCCGGTTCTCATGACCGGTCCTGCTACCGAAGTATTTAGGGGCGAAGTGAAAGTTGAAATGTGAAAGGTGAAAGGTATGCAAGTTAATACGCATTTACAACAACTGAAAGGCAATTATCTCTTCACTGAGATAGCGAATCGCACGCAAGCCTATCAGCAGGCGCATCCCGAAGCAAACGTCTTACGCTTGGGAATAGGCGATGTGACGCTACCTTTGCCGCCTGTCATCATCGATGCGATGCATCGTGCCGTGGAGGATCTGGCGCATGCGGAGACCTTCCGCGGCTATGGTCCCGAACAGGGCTATCACTGGCTACGACAAGCGATCATCGACAATGACTATACGCCTCGTGGTATCAACCTCACACCCGAAGAGGTCTTCATCAGTGACGGCGCCGGTAGTGACTTGGGAAACCTCAGTGAGCTGTTTGATGCAGCCAATAGTGTCGCGATCTTAGAGCCTTCTTATCCCGCTTATGTGGATACGAACCGCATGGCAGGAAGAGAGATCATCTGGCTGCCCTGTTTGGAGGAGCATAATTTCTATCCCGATCTGCCTAAGCAAAAAGCGGATATCATCTATCTCTGTTTTCCCAATAACCCGACGGGTACGGTGCTGACGCGCGACGAATTGGCGCGTTGGATCGAATATGCCCGTACGAACCATAGCATCATCCTCATTGATGCCGCGTATGAAGCCTTTATTGAAGATCCGAATATACCGCATTCTATCTATGAGATAGATGGCGCGCAAGAGGTGGCTATCGAGATTCGCAGTTTCAGTAAGACGGCAGGTTTTACGGCGGTGCGTTGCGGTTATACCGTCGTGCCGAAAGCAACAGGATTGCAGGCCATGTGGTCGCGTAGGCAATGTACCAAATTCAACGGCGCATCCTATATCTCCCAACGGGCTGCATTGGCTACTTATACGCCCGAAGGAAAAGCCGGTATACAAGCGAACTTGAACAGTTACAAGCAGACAGCTCGTATCTTATCGGCAGGCTTGTGTGCTTTGGGTTATACTGTCTATGGCGGCAAAAACGCACCCTATATATGGTGCAAGACACCTGATAAGATGGACTCATGGGCATTCTTCGATCGCTTGTTGAACCAATGCCAGATCGTCTGTACGCCCGGTGTCGGATTTGGGAATGCCGGACAAGGATTTGTGCGTTTTTCGGCCTTCTCTAATAGAAAAGATGTCGAAGAAGCACTAAAAAGAATGAAAACGCTTGCATAATTCAAAAAAATAGTGTAATTTTGCAGCGCAAAATCGTAAATCGTAAATGACTAAATAAATCGTACATCGTACATTATTAAATCGTACATAATTTTATGTGTGGAATAGTAGGATATATAGGAAAACGCAAAGCGTATCCGATCTTGATTAAGGGTCTTCATCGGCTCGAGTACCGTGGATACGACAGTGCCGGTGTCGCGCTCATCAACGAAGCGGGACAACTCAATGTCTATAAAGCCAAAGGTAAGGTCTCTGAACTCGAGGCTTTCTGCGCCGAGAAGGATACGAACGGCTGTATCGGCATCGCCCATACGCGTTGGGCTACGCATGGTGAACCCAATACGGTCAATGCCCATCCCCATTACTCGGAGTCGGAGCGCCTGGCGATCATCCATAACGGCATCATCGAGAACTATGCGGTTCTCAAAGCCGGACTCATGGAACAGGGATATACCTTCAAGTCCGATACGGACACGGAGGTGCTCGTGCAACTCGTTGAATATACGCAGGTTAACCGCCATGTCGATCTCAAGACCGCTGTGCAGTTGGCGCTCCAACAAGTGATCGGTGCTTATGCTATCGCGATCCTCGATAAGACCCATCCCGACACGCTCATCGCTGCCCGCAAGGGTTCGCCGCTTGTGGTGGGTATCGGAGAGGACGAGTATTTCTTGGCTTCCGACGCGACACCTATCGTCGAATATACGGATCAAGTCATTTACATCGAAGACGAAGAAGTAGTCGTGTTAAGTACAAAGGACAAGGTACAAGGTACAAAGGAAGAAGGAATTGAGATAACGACGATCAATAACGTCACCAAGACCCCGGAGATCAAGCGTCTCGAGCTCTCGCTGAGTCAACTCGAGAAAGGCGGCTATCCGCATTTCATGCTCAAGGAGATCTTCGAGCAGCCGCGTACCCTGACCGACTCCATGCGCGGTCGTGTCAACGTGCGGCAGGATAATATTGCCCTCTCCGGATTCATTGATAACAAGGATCGTTTCCTCAACGCCAAACGTATCATCATCACGGCGTGCGGTACTTCGTGGCATGCCGGCCTCATCGCGATGTACGCCATCGAGGAGTTTGCGCAGATTCCGGTTGAGGTGGAGTACTCGTCCGAGTTCCGCTATCGCAAACCGGTCATCAACAAAGACGATGTCGTCATCGCAATCTCTCAATCCGGTGAGACGGCGGATACCTTGGCAGCTATCCAACTGGCGAAATCCAAAGGTGCGTTCATCTTCTCGATTTGTAACGTAGTTGGTGCATCTATCCCGCGTGTCTCGGACAGCGGCTGTTACACCCACGTAGGACCCGAGATTGGTGTGGCGTCCACCAAAGCCTTCACGGCGCAGGTCGTTGCCCTCACGATGCTCGCCCTTTGTATCGGAAAAGAGAAGGGTACGATGACCGAAGAGCAGTACCTGCGCATTGTGCGTGAGTTAGGTCAGATACCCGATAAGATCGAACGCGTATTGGGTCAGAACAAGCGGATCTCCGATTTTGCCAAGACCTTTACCTACGCGCAGAACTTTATATACCTTGGCCGCGGATATAATTTCCCGGTAGCGATGGAAGGAGCGCTCAAACTCAAAGAGATCTCTTATATCCATGCCGAAGGCTATCCGGCTGCCGAGATGAAGCACGGACCGATCGCCCTTATCTCGCAGGAGATGCCTGTTGTGGTCGTTGCTCCGCATTGCGGTACGTATGAGAAAGTGGTAAGTAACATCCAGGAGATCAAGGCCCGTAAGGGTAGGGTGATCGCCGTTGTTACCGAAGGTGACGAACTGGTCAGCAAGATCGCCGACTATATCATCGAAGTGCCGGAAACCGAGGAGTGCCTCACGCCGCTTCTTACCGTCATCCCACTTCAGTTGTTGGCCTACCATATCGCCGTTGTCAAAGGCTGCGATGTCGATCAACCCCGTAACTTAGCTAAATCAGTAACAGTAGAATAAGCGGATAGCATCCGCACGCAAATATACGTAGTATTATGATAAAAGTAGCGATCCTTGGTTACGGCAATATTGGCCGTGCCGCCGAAGAAGCCATCAAAGCAGCGCCGGATATGGAGCTGGCAGGTATCTATCATCATAACGATTGTTTGGATTGCATCGACGCCGATGCCGTCCTGATCTGTACGCCGACGCGCGAGGTGCAGAAATTCGCGACCGTGCTCGCTGCACGCGGAATATGTACCGTCGATAGTTTCGATATCCACGGACAGATTTGGTCGTTGCGTAGTGCCCTTGACCCGGTCTGCAAGACGAACCAAGCCGTCAGCATCATCTCCGCCGGTTGGGATCCGGGTTCAGACTCGATGGTGCGTGCTATCCTCATGGCGCTGGCGCCGAAAGGATTGACCTACACCAATTTCGGTCCCGGTCGTTCGATGGGTCACACGGTTGCAGCAAAGGCTATCAAGGGCGTTAAGAATGCGCTCTCCATGACCATTCCTCTGGGTACGGGTATCCATCGTCGCATGGTTTATATCGAACTCGAAGAAGGCGCCGATTTCAAGACCGTGGAGGCTGCTATTCTTGCCGATGACTATTTCGCACACGATGAGACCCATGTCATTCCCGTCGAGAGCGTTGATGCCCTTAATAACGTGGCGCATGGGGTGAACCTCGTCCGTAACGGCGTCTCGGGCGACACTCACAACCAGCGTTTTGAGTTCAATATGACGATCAATAATCCGGCTCTCACCGGTCAGGTGCTTGTCTCTTGCGCCCGTGCAGCTCTCCGTCTCAAAGAGCGCGGGGACTTCGGCGCGAAGACCATGATCGAACTCGCGCCGATTGATCTTCTCCCGGGTACAACCGAACAACTAGTAAAAGCATTGGTATGATACGAAGACTCTTAGCTCTTAGCTCTTTGCTCTTAGCTCTAAGCCTAGCGACGATGGCGGCACCGGAGGTGCAGAAGCATGTGCTCCATTATCCGTCCATCGATCAACGTGGCGACTCGCTCACGCTCTCCGGCATGGTCACGATTCCAACTGATCGACCGGCGAAAGGCATCATCCTTATTCCACATTATACCCTCCAGGCCGATAAGGAAGCGCCGTCGAACCAACTCATCTATGATGCCAAGTTTTACAAGGAGGATTTTGTCCTTTTGATGCCGGACTATATCGGATATGGTATCACCCGAGACAGCGTACATCCGTATCTGGCGGGTGAACTGACGGCGCGGAACTGTATCGACATGGTGCTGGCGGCGCAGGCGATGTTGGATACCCTGCAACTCGGTCTTCCGCTCGATAGTATTTATATTGCCGGCTACTCGCAAGGCGGTTTTTCGGCACTCTGGACGCTTCGTGTGATTGAAGAGTCGTTTGCCGACCGGATTCATGTGAAAGGCTGTTTTGTTGGCGCAGGACCCTACGATGTGGCGGTCACCTACGATGAGACATTGACCAAAAAGAAAATCATGATGCCGGCTCTCGTGCCGATGATGGTCATCGGTACCGATGTGGCGTACAACCTGCATCTCGATAGAAGCGAGATTCTTACGCCGGCGGCTGAGAAACTCTATCAGCGCTATATCGCCAATAAAGACTATACCATCCTGCAGATCTATTTCAAGACCCCGAATCATAGCCTGCGTCATTGGCTTACAGATGCAGGCATGGATAAGACGCAGCCGGAGACACAACGTATGTACGAAGGTCTCAAGCGTTCAAGTATAGTAGGGGATTCTATTTGTCCGTCGTGGACTCCAAAGGCACCGCTGTATGTCTTCCATTCCACGCAGGATGAAGTAGTCACGATCCGTTGTGCGGAGCATTTGCAAAGATGCTTCCCGACCCTGCCGAACATCACCTACGACTTCGGTAAGTACGGAAATCATATCCCCGCCTCACGCATTTTCCATAAACGCGTACGGGAGATGCTGAACGAATAGTTTAACGTTCCCGGAACGTTCCGGTGCGGTAAGCTTGAAGGAGTTGTTCGAGAGAGTGGATCTGTTCGAGCAACTCTTTTCCTTTGTCCGTATCTTTGATTCTGATACGATGACCGCTGAAATCTTGGAGTAGGGTACGGTTGTGGATATCCGATCCGGAGAGGATGGCCTGCTCGCGGGATTCGAACGATTCGTGCTCCACGAGTTGGATGCCGTGACTATTATAAATCAGCGTGTATCCGGCTATTCCGGTCTTCTCCTGATAGGGCTTCGAGAACCCTCCGTCGATCACAAACCGCTTGCCGTTGGCGCGCATGGGAGTCTCGCCTTTGATGGTGCGAACAGGCACGTGCCCATTCACGATACGTCCCGTCGCGGGATCAAGACCGAACTCTTTCAGGATTTTCTCACAGATCTTCTCATCGTCCGCAAGGCTGAAATAGGCGCCTTTATGTTCGTCCCAAGCGGGTCCCTTCGGCAGGAAATAACGCTCGAAAGTGGTCATCTTGTCCTTGTTATAAAGCGGCGAGTTGGCACCTTCCCAGAGGTAAAGCATATAGTCGAGTGCATCTTGTTTGGCTTGTCCTTCTCCGTAGTACGCTTGACGGACGATGGCGTCGGTGCAATCCATGAGGGCCTTGCCCGAGACGCGCTGACCGAACACTTCCGTTTCGGTGAACGAACCGTCCGCATTGAGAGGAATTGCCGCGTGGTAGAGTAGGAAACCGTTGCGCACGAGATAGAGCGAACCATGCTCATAGAGCATGCGCAGATGCTTCTGCATCTTCTCGGACTTGCGGAACGAACGGGCTAACTGGTTCATCAGATCGCTCTCTTCCTGACTCAAGGCGTATGGATCAGCAGGGTCTAAAGTCGGTAAGTTTTGGTCAAGCAAAACTTGACCCTTGAATGTTAATTGTTCATTATTAATTGTTAATTGTCCGAGCACCGCTCGGTCATCCATCTTCCATTCGGGATGCCGCAGAACCGTCTGTCCTTCGAGCTTGAACTGAATGATCGAGATCGCCTTGTGCATCTTTGCCATCAGTTGTGCCGAACGGGTCAGACGCGGGTTATTATCGAAGTCTTTGGTCTGCCAGATCGTACACGGGTCGTCGCCATAGACGGTCATCGCGAAATTGGCAAGCGGCAACAGGTTGATACCATAGCCCTCTTCGAGCGTCTCGATATTGGCGTACCGGATCGACACACGCAGTACGGTCGCGATCAAGGCCATGTTGCCGGCCATAGCACCCATCCACTCGATGTCGTGGTTTCCCCATTCGATATCGTAGTCGCGCACGGTATCTAACACGTCGAGGATCTTGGCGGCTCCAGAACCGCGGTCGAAGATGTCACCGACGATATGCAGCGTGTCAATCGTCAGGCTGTGGATTAGATAGCATATCGCGATCAGTACTTGGTCAGCACAGCCCGTCTCGATGATCGCATCGATGATAGCGTGGTAATAGGTGTTACGGTCGTGCTGCTCCAAATGGCTCTCGTGAAGCAACTCGCGGATGATGTAAGCATAGTCAGGCGGAAGAAGTTTCTCCACTTTCGATCGGCTGTACTTGATCGTCACCGCACGGGCTATGTTCACCACCTGATGCAGACGCGTGCGATACCATTCATCTAAAGATTTCAGATTGGAGATTTGAGAATTCTGATTTAAGATCCCGTCTACTTCCTCGCCGGCATAGAACCGTTTGATCAGTTCGAGCCGCTCGTCGGGGTAGTAGATCAAGGCGCAGATAGCGCGTTTCTCTTCCTCCGAGATCGTGTCGCCATAGACCTCATCCACTTTCTTGCGCACCACACCCGAGGCGTTCTTGATCATGTGAATGAACGCCATCGACGCACCGTGCAGGTCGGACACAAAATGCTCCGTCCCTTTCGGCAACGACAGGATCGCACGCAGGTTAATCAACTCCGAGATGACCGCTTGAGAATTAGGAAATTTCTCGCTCAATAAGCGCAGGTATCGTTCGTCTTGCATGGTTTAATCTAAATTTGCTGCAAAGGTACAACTTTTTTTGCATATATGCAAATATAACGGTTATTTTTTTTGTTGGATGGTATAGAAACATTGTGTATTGGTCTGTAGATTGTACCAATTATAACCTACTAACCACCTACTAATCACCTACTAATCACCTACTATTTACATACTAATCGCATACTACACTATGCTGAATGTGACTTAATCTAAAAAAGGTTGACTCGATAACTGATGCAAAATTCAAAAAAATGAAAGCACAAAAAAAGCGAGTTACAGCCGCACATTGTGCGAATAGCAAGGCTTTTCCTCTAAAAACTCAAATAAATTCGATTTTTACTAGCAAATCCTTGCATATTCCAAATAATTGTTGTAATTTTGCAGCGCAAAATGTAAACAACACTATTATGCCAAGCGCAGAAGTCCAAAAAATGATTCCGCAAATCCAGGAGTATCTGGCTACGCAGCCGGTCGAACGAGCTTATTTGTTCGGCTCTTGTTCTCGTGGCGAAGAGACTCCGGAAAGCGATGTCGATATATTAGTTACATATACCGATAGCGATAGTCTTTCTTTAATGGACATTAGTCGAATGATGGTAGATCTTGGCAAGCGGATTCATCGTAGTGTTGATTTGGTTGAAGACGAGTATTTGGCTCCTTTTGCCCGTAATAGTGTTAATCACGATAAAATTAAAATCTATGAGAGAGCGTCTTAGAGATAAAGAGCGTTTAGTCCATATCCTTACTGCAATAGATAACCTCGTGGATGGCAGTAAACGTTATTCTGCGGAGGATGCGGAAAAAGATACCATTATTTTTTACGGTTTTGTCAAACAGGTAGAAATTATTGGAGAAGCGACCTATAAATTAACCAAGGAGTTTCGTGCAGCTCACCCTGAAACGGAGTGGGATGTAATTGAGAATATGCGACATGTTTTGGTGCATGGCTATTATACCATTACTCCTCATAAAGTATGGCGCGTCATAAACAATGATCTCCCGCTTTTGCGTCCACAGATCGAACGTTATATCGAAGAAGAAAGCGCAAAACAATAACCATATCGCTTCGCCGCGAGCGGAAAAGCGGCCGTCAGGTCTTAGACGTAAAATGGGATGACATAAAAAAGGCACAAATGTGTGCCCGAATAGCGTAATAAGCCAAAACTTGATTTTCTGAAAACTGGACACTTTTAGGAAATTAACAATTCAAGCACGGTTTATGCACGCTCACGTATCAGCGTGAGTTTTCCGTGCGTAAATTTGAATTGTTAAGGTAGTCCAGAATCCTCAGAAAATCAAATGAAGCGAACGAAAACGCACGCTTTTGTTATGTAAATAAGGACTATATGAGTAAGATCTTAATGAAAGATGTTGGCAGCGCCCAACATGTTCTTCTTGGGCCTGAGAACGGAAAAGATTCCGTTGTGGTAGATTTTGGGATAGGGAAAGATTATCCCAATAAACAAATTATCCCGCAATGCGCTCCTTTTCCATGGCCTTTTGAGAAACTAATTATATCTCATTTCCACGAGGATCATATTAATGGCTTTAGCAAAATTTTAGGTAGTTATCCTAAGCCATATTGCTCTTTTGATACTATTTATTATCCTAAGATGCCCTGTATGGCAAATACCAATTCTGTTTGCCCTCAATTATTGGGTCTTTTGGTAAAAGCTATTTCGCTAGGAGTTGCACAAATATTTAGCCAAACTCAATACTCAAATCTCTATAATTTTCTTAATGATGTTATAGCAAGTAATTCTAAGATATTGCGATTTATACCTGTTTCGAGGGGATGTCAAATACCATGTGGTCAACATACTATCGAAATAATGTGGCCGATACAAACTACCACGACAACGATTAATCGAAAAATATTGGATGATATTAATTCATTATTTCAGCAAGCGTTAGCACAAATATTGCCGCTAAACCAAATATACTCTTTTGTGAATTCAACACTAATTAGTGCAACTGAGTCATTTCAAAATGAATTTGTATTCAGTAATGCATTCTTACGATTGTATACACAAGCATTATCTACCATAATGAACAATAAATTATCAAAAAAGCAGAAAAGCCTGATGAGCTCTGCGCAAAAGAAAATTAAAGATGTCCTTAACAAATGGTCGATCGCATTCATGACAGATGATAATATTCTTTTTCTTGGAGATTTAATGGCAACGCAAATTAATAATGTTTGCAACAATCTTATTGTTGGCAATAAGCAGATGATAGATGTATTAGTCGCTGCTCATCATGGAACACATAATGGATACAAACTAAAAAAACTATGTGTTCAGCATGCGATAGCATCAATAGGAAACAGACTCTTTGGAACAAAAGAAGAAGCAAAATCACGTGTTGTATATAGTACTATAGCGAATACTTATGCTACCACACATCAAATAGGTGATATAATGATATAAAAATTTAATATACTTATGAAAACAAAACTTTTTACTCTTTTCCTTGCTTTTGTCATAAGCATAGGAACAATTTTCGCTGAAGCAGTCAAAATTGGCGATTTGTATTATAATTTAAATACAAGATCACTCACTGCAGAAGTTACTTCAAAACCAGAGACAACTGGATATGTTGGTGATATAAGTATACCAGACACTATTACTTATAGTTCGAAGAATTATATCGTTACTAGCATTGGAGAATCTGCATTCTCTAGTGACACCCGTTTGACTTCTATTACAATTGGAAACAATATTTCTACTATAGGTTATTGCGCATTTGGCAACTGTAAAGGTTTAACTTCTGTGACAATCCCTAATAATGTCACCAGCATTGGTAAATGGGCTTTCCGTGATTGCACCAATTTGACCTCTGTGACGATTGGAAATAGCGTTACAAGCATTGGATCAGGGGCATTTTTAGGTTGTACAGGTTTGGCATCTATTAGTATTCCAAATAGCGTTACAAGCATTAGAAGCAGTGCTTTCTCCGGCTGCACTGGTTTGGCTGCTATTGTCCTCTCCAATAGTCTCACATGCATAGATACGTGTACTTTCTATGGTTGCACCAGTTTGACCTCGGTGACGATTCCCAATAGCGTCACGTGTATTGAATTTCGCGCATTTGATCGTTGCAGAAGTTTAAAATCTTTGGTTATGGGCAATACTGTC
This sequence comes from uncultured Bacteroidales bacterium, assembly GCA_902780235.1. GTDB lineage: Bacteria > Bacteroidota > Bacteroidia > Bacteroidales > Paludibacteraceae > Colicola. The sequence goes on from CACZEL010000020.1 coordinate 13,806, forward strand.
TCAAGTATTGGGCAGTATGCTTTTCGATATTGCTCTGTAATTAAATCAGTAACAATAAATTCCAATGCTCTTGCTAATATGTCTTCATCTTTGCAAGTATATTTTGGTTCGCAAGTTACTGAGTATATTATTGGCGGAGACGTTTCTACTATTGGACATAATTCTTTCCGAAATTGTACCAGTTTGACTTCAGTTACGATTGGAAATAGCGTTACAAGCATTGGAAATAATGTTTTCTCCGGTTGTACCAGTTTGACTTCAGTGACGATTAATTCAAATGCTATAATGAGAAAAGTTTATAATTGGGATGCCAGTTTTAGTTATATTTTTGGAAATCAAGTCACTCACTATACCATTGGAGATAGTGTCTCAAGTATTGGGAGTTGTGCATTCTATGGTTGCTCTGGTATGACCTCTTTAACGATTCCCAATAGCATCACAAGTATTGGAAATCATGCTTTCCATGGTTGCTCTGGTATGACCTCTTTAACGATTCCAAATAGCGTCACAAGTATCGGAGATGGTGCATTCTATGGTTGCAGCGGTTTGACGTCAATAACACTTTCAAATAGATTGCAAGAAATAGGTGAAGTATCATTTGAAAGTTGTGCTAATTTAAAATCAATTTCAATCCCCACTAGTGTTACCAGCATTGGTTATACAGCGTTCGGAGGATGTGCAAACTTAAAAACAATAGTTGTTCCTAATGGTGTATCTGTAATTGGAGATTTTGCCTTTGCTCGTTGTACTAACTTAACATCGATACAAATTGGAAAAAATGTATCAAGTATAGGAGATTTTATTCTAAATGAGTGCCCCAATTTAACTTCTATTGTAGTTGATAGTAAGAATACTATGTATGATAGTCGTAACAGGTGTAATGCTTTGATTGAAACGGCTACAAACACACTTTTATATGGGTGTAAAAATACAATTATTCCAGAAGGAATATTAAGTATAGGAGATAATGCTTTCTATGGTTGCGAAGGTTTGGCCTCTGTGAATTTTCCAGATAGTATCACTAATATTGGTATGAGGGCATTTCGTGATTGTGCCAATTTGACCTCTGTTAGTTTGCCAAATTGTATTACAAGTATAGGAAGTGAGGCTTTCGCTAATTGCACTAGTTTGTCCTCTGTTATAGTTCCTTGTAGCGCTACTGACATTGGAACTAAATGTTTTGATGGGTGTGTTGCAATTAAATATCTATCATGGGATGGGTGTGATAGGGAAGAAAAAAAGAATTTCTTCTCTCAATCGATATCACCTGATACGATTATTTTAGGAAGTCATGTAACATCTGAAAATTTGCCAACTGCTTTTAACAAAGGATTTAATTTGGAATACGCAGAGATAAATGCAACGTTATCAGACATTTCCGTCCTGAGATATTGGAAAGCGAAGCATATAGTGTGGAATGCCAAGTCCCATGGTAAAATAAATGAGCGATACCAAGTACCATTTAGTAGTAGGGAGAATGTTGAAATATTTGAAATTGGGGATAGTGTAGAGATTATTGGCGATTATTTATTTAGTGATTTGAAGACATTATCCACATTGAAAATTCCAGAAAAAATCTCAGAAATCGGTAAGTACGCATTTAAAGGTTGTACCAATATAACTTCTGTAAGATGGAATGCGATAAATCCGAGTACTAGCGATGATATATTTAAAGATTCAAAAAATAGTATCAACTCTTTTGAGATAGGAGACAAAGTAACTCATATTCCTGATTTTCTATGTGATAACATGACAATGGTAGATTCTATTATCATTCCACAATCTGTGAAACAAATTGGAAAAGCTGCATTTCAAAATTGCAAATGTATTACTAATATTCCGGATAGTGTCATTGAGGTTGGTAAATGTTCGTTTTTAGGTTGCTCAAATCTATCAACTATCTCTTCTAATCTGCAATTTATTGGTGATAGTGCTTTTGCTGGTTGTTCAAAGTTAACGGATATTACTTTCCCATCTGAACGATTATCAATAGGAAGCGATGCATTCTTAGGGTGTAATATTATGAATGTATATATAACGGATATCGCCAAGTGGTGTAGTAGTAGATTCCCTTCTGCATACATAATGGGTGATCACACACAACAAATTAAACTTAACGGAATAATGTTATTTAACAAAGCGACAAAACTGTATGTTAACGGGAAAGAACTTCACGATTTGGTAATTCCTGATGAATGTTCATCTGTTACTGGAAGAGCATTTGAATCATATGCCGGCTTAAGAAGTGTTACCTTCCATGATGGGATTCGTGGTATAGGGGAAAAATCTTTTGATTGTCCCAATCTGATAAAAATTACATGTTTTGCAACGAATCCGCCTAGTGCAGAGAAGATGTATGTTCAAAGGTATTATGGTGAATCAACCTATTTATATACATTTTATGTGGAAGCATTCCCTAACGTAAAAAATAAAATAAAACTATATGTGCCCCAGAACTCTATTGAAACATATAGAGAAGCAAAAGTATGGCAGAACTTCAATACAATTTTACCTATTCAAAACGCGTTGGAGATTAATGAGGATGACGTTAAAGCAACTCCAACTGCAAATAATAGTGTCATTGTTCAATGGCCCTCTGTTGAACAAGCTGATTCATATATAGTAGAGATATGGAAAGAAGAAGATCTTATATGCTCATTTACTTTTGATTCTCAGGGATATTTGTTACGAGTTAGCAATGCAGTGCGCGCTCATTATGGAGCAAGTAATCATAGTGCTCAAGCTGATCACATTTCAAAAGGATGGCAATATACTATTGATGGTTTAGAACCTGGAATGCAATACACATATACAATTTCAATGAAGGATAGTGAAGGCATAGATTTGTTCTCGCAATCCCTTCTGTTCTGTACATATGGAGAAGGATTGGAAGAAATTAAATCTCGGATTAAGACGCACAAAATTATCCATAACGGGCAAATCCTAATTCTTCGAGGGGATAAGATGTATACTTTGCGAGGACAAGAGATGAGGTGAAAAGCGGGCAATAATATTGCCCTGTAATAGAAAAAAGAGGGCGGCGGCAGGGATGTCGCCGCCTGTTTTGATGCCGACTAGTAGTCGGCGAAAACGAAGAATCAATAGACGGCGTTTTTCTATCCGCCAAGATTGGACGGATACAGGAGAAAAACGCCGAATGTGGGGAAGGAATATATCCGCGGGTCTGACGCCCCGCGCACATGACAAAGAGGGAGAATGACCGGCATGAGATGCCGGGCTAATGGACGAAGAGCAATATATCAACCCTAATAAACAAAAGAGGGATTAACACATCGTATAACGATGTACTTGTTTGTACTAACCGATGGCACATCCAGCGCGGGGCTTGCGGAGCGGGCAGGGCGGTATTGTCTATCCGCCAAGCTTGAGCGGATTCAAGAGAGAATACCGCACGCTCCGCAAGCCAGGAATGTCATATCGCGGAGATATGACAGCGAGGGGCTAATCTGCCTATGCCCGAGCCACCTAACGCAGCAAAGGTAATTAAAAAAGATGAAAAAACGCGCGCGGGCTTGCATAAATCAAAAAAATGTAGTATCTTTGCAGCCGAAATAATAAATTTGGAATCATAAATCATCAATTTGAAATGGATATTTCAATAATCGTGCCTCTGTATAATGAGGCGGAGTCGTTGCCGCATTTGTATGAATGGATCGCACGCGTGATGAAGGAGAATAAGTTTTCCTACGAGGTTATTTTTGTCAATGACGGCAGTACGGACACGTCGTGGGACGTGATCCGTAATTTACAAAGGGACAATGTACAAGGTACAAAGGATAGTACCGTGCGTGGCATTTGTTTCCGTCGTAACTATGGCAAGTCGGCGGCGTTGTACTGCGGATTCAAGGCGGCGCAGGGCGATGTGGTGATCACGATGGATGCCGATTTGCAGGACAGCCCGGACGAGATCCCCGAACTCTATCGGATGATCAAAGAGGACGGGTATGACCTCGTGAGCGGTTGGAAGCAGAAGCGGTACGATAACAAGTTGACCAAGAACCTGCCGTCCAAGTTGTTCAATGCTACGGCTCGTCGCGTGACGGGTATTCAGTTGCACGACATGAACTGCGGTCTGAAGGCTTATCGTCAAGAGGTAGTGAAGAATATCGAGGTGTTTAGCGAGATGCACCGTTATATTCCATTCCTCGCCAAGAACGCCGGTTTTACCAAGATCGGCGAGAAAGTGGTACAGCACCGCAAACGTGAGTTCGGTACGTCCAAGTTCGGTCTCAACCGCTTTGTGAACGGCTACCTCGACTTGATGACCTTGTGGTTCTTGAATAAGTTCGGCAAACAGCCTATGCATTTCTTCGGTCTGGTGGGAAGCCTGATGTTCTTCATCGGTTTCATCGCCGTGATCGTGGTAGGCAGCATGAAGCTCTATGCGCTGTCGCATGGCGTGCAGGCGATGTTGGTCGGCGTCAATCCGTACTTCCATATTTCGATCCTAATGATGATTCTCGGATGTATGCTGTTCCTCGCCGGTTTCCTTGCCGAACTCATCATCCGCAACAGCCCGAGTCGTAACGATTATTTGATTAAAGAGGAGATCTGATGGCAAACGAGTTAGCGGATCAAGTGAATACGATAGAGCGGTCTTTGGGCGAATGTATGATAGAGACCGCTTCGACTGTTATTCGTATGTGGCTCAACGAGTTGGGAGATAATAATCCTTACGAAGAAGCGCTGCAGACGATTCGTAAGACGTATCATGATTTGTTTGTTACTTGGCTGAATGTAGATGATCCGAAAGCGGAGAAAGCGCTCAATAAAGTGACGGGCGATGCCTATCAGTTGGCTGATGCCGTGTATGCGGATATCCGTCTCAAACGCGGTCTGTCGCCGCAGATGCACGGGTTCAGCAGACAGTCTCCGGACTCGATCTTGCACTATTTTGAGAATTGTATTCAGTTGCAGCCGGAGGATCTGGAATGGTTGCACGACGCGATGAACAGCGAGGAGCAAGCCTCGTCGGCTCTGATCGCCATCATGGCGCTGACACGAAATCTTCGTGAGTGCTTCTCGATCGACGCTTTCATCACGCTCATCGAAGGCATGACCTCGCAGAACGAAGTGGTCGCCGACCTATGTACCACGAACGTGATCACGCTACTCATCCATTACGATATCCGTATCGATTTCTTCCCGCAGATTCAGGAAGCTTTCCTCAATGCGCTCACCGCGATAGGCGAAGGGGATCATGTGTTCGAAGTGCTATGCGCCTTCGTGGACTGCTCCAAGAAAGCATGGTTGGAGGATTTTGCGATGGGCATGGTGCCGTTCAGTTGGATGCCGCCGGAGGTGCAGAAACTGGTGGAGATGGCGAACATGCGCGACTCCGTGGACTTGCTGCAGGAGTGGGCACCGAAGGAGGAAACGAAATACATGGAGGAGCTGGTGAATAACCTGCCGGATACGTGGTTGTACGAGGTGCTGGTGAACGGAAACGAGGCAAAAGAGAATACCTTGGCGTTTGTCGGGCTCCAATGCGGCTACCGCGATATGATGTGGAATCATCCTGAGTTAGGCGAACGGGTCTATCGCGATCTCTTGCGCAAAGGTTCGGACAAACCACAGGACTACGTCAATTATGCGCATTGTCTGCTGCTCAAAGGCGATCGAATGATGGCGTATGAGAACTACAAGCAAGCCCGTCAGTTATGCGGCTCGTTGCGCGATTTCTATGATCTCTTCCGTCCCGATAGACGCGCGCTCGTTGAGCATGGCGTACCTTTAGACTACGTCTATGCGTTAGAAGATAATTTGGTGGTAGGCTAACGTGTTTATTATAAATAAACACCTAATCCGAAGGCAACGAATTCCACTTTCGTCAAGTGGGCTTTCATCACAGCATGTACGAACAGATGATAGGGCAGGCGGTACCGCAATGCTACTTGGGTGTATAACCAGCCGTCCGGATAGCCCGCGCTACCTGCATTCAGCAGGTCGTATTGATAGAAAATACCTTTCTTCGTTTTGTCTCCTTCGCGGTTCTTGATCGGGTCGTACAGATAGACGCCGAAATGGAAACCGGCGGTCAGATGCCCCATCACGAACTCGGGTTGTACACTCACTCCGACGCGCCAACAATCCTTCATCGTCGCGCCTGTCAGGTCGGTCTTGCCGAACTTCGTCGGACGGTCGATATACGCGCCATCGTAGAACGCGTCGATACCTCCTCCGAGACGGAAAATACGATGGGCACGCCAGTATGCGGCTACCTGCATCTCGCCGCAGAAGAAGGTCTGCTTGTCCTTATAATAGACCTGTCGCGGTGCACCCGAGAAAGCGAACTCGATCTCGCAATGCTTAGCCCGCAGTTTGTCAAAACTATACTCCTTGGTCGTCCGCTCGTCTGAGTTCTGACTGCTGGTTTCTGACGGCTGATAGCGTACTGCCAACTCACCGCCGAAAATGTTATAACCTGAATTCGGCTGTTGAATACTACCGTTACTCATGTGGTACCAACCGGCCGTCAGACCAACCGTCCAGCCTTTTTGAATCGGGAAATAGAAATAGAGCGCCTCGGGGAAATAGTAGTTGAAGACCGAACCGACCGAGCGGTTGATGTTCGGCGCTTGCAGGATCTCATATTGCTGTTCCGGCGTCGCCGTATTGAAATAGGTCTTGGTGATGAACGAGCAGCCGATACCCGGACGCAGACCCAACTCGAAATGTGTACTCTTATATAGAGGTATCTCCGCGAACGCGTAAGGCGCGAGGGCGTGACCCATGATGTCGGCGCTGCCGAACTTCTCGCAGTTCAGCTTCCAATAACTGAGCGCTACACCTACGCGGGCGTTGTTCCACTCCTGCAAGGACTGCCATTTGGGCGCAAAAGTAACGGCAAACTCACCGCCGGCAGCAGGGATCCAATGCCCCTTCTGACCCATCATCACATCCACTTTGCCATCGGGCATGATCATTCCTGCACGGAGCGAAAGACGATAGTCCACCTCCAGCGCGTAGGCCGTAAAAGTGCCTAAAAGAAATAGCGTTACAAAAATTTTTCTCATTTCGGGCACAAAATTAGTAAAATATTTTGATATATCCAAATTTTTTTGTAACTTTGCGCCCGATTTGTGTATTTACACTTTATGATTAAACAGAGCGACATACAAAATCTCTTCTTTTTGGGTATCGGAGGCATTGGAATGAGTGCCTTGGCGCGTTATTTTCATCATCAGGGTTTTCCGGTAGCCGGCTACGACCGTACGCCTTCTGATCTGACGCGTGAGTTGGAGCAGGAGGGTATCATCATCACGTACGACGATGACCCGGATACGGTTCGTCTGGCGCCTTTCTCCAAGCAGCACACGCTCGTTGTACGTACGCCTGCTGTGCCGGAGGACAGTGTGATCTATACCTATCTGCGTGAGCAGGGTTTCGATATCCGTAAGCGTGCCGAGGTCTTGGGTCTTGTGACGCGGCAGATGAAAGCGCTGTGTGTGGCGGGTACGCATGGTAAGACGACGACCAGCACCATGTTGGCGCATTTGCTTTATCAATCGGAGTTGAGCACCAACGCTTTCCTTGGCGGCATCAGCATGAACTACGGCACGAACCTGCTGCTGGATAAGAACAGCCCCTTCGTGGTGGTGGAAGCCGATGAGTACGACCGCTCGTTTCATCATCTGACGCCGTACATGTCGGTTGTGACGGCCGTGGATGCTGACCATCTGGATATCTACGGCACGGAGGAGGCCTATCGCGAGGCGTTTGCCCATTATACGAGCCTCATCTCTACCGCCCTTGTCATGAAGCACGGTATCGCCTTGCAACCCAAGCTCAAGAAAGGCTGTAAGTTGTACACCTATGGTGTTGTGACGTCATTACGTCATGACGAGATGACGACATCCAAACCCGATTTCTACGCCGACAATATTGTCGTGAACAAGGGGCAGATCCATTTTGATTTTCATACGCCGACTGAGACGATCGCGGATATGCAGTTAGGCGTGCCCGTGTGGGTGAATATAGAGAATGCGGTAGCAGCGATGTCTGTCGCTTGGCTTAATGGCGTGACCGTCAATGAGTTACGGCACGGTATCGCTTCTTTCAAAGGCGTGTTGCGGCGGTTTAATATCCATGTCAATACGCCGCAGGTCGTTTATATTGATGACTATGCCCACCATCCCGAAGAGATCGCGACGTCCATCGATTCGATTCGGCGTCTGTATCCCGAACGGCATCTGATCGGCGTCTTCCAACCGCACCTCTATACGCGTACGCGCGATTTTGCGGAAGGATTCAAAAAGGTGCTGGCTACACTCGACGAGTGTATCCTGCTGCCTATCTATCCGGCGCGTGAAGAGCCGATCGAAGGGGTTTCCAGCGAGATGCTTGGCGGACAGGTGGTTGAGAAAGCGGACTTGATCGCTGAGTTAAAGAAGCGAATAGCCAACAGCCAACAGCCGGTAGTTGTTCTAACCGTCGGTGCCGGTGACATCGATCGCCTTGTGCCGCAAGTCACGAAGGCACTGAAAAATTGTAAATTGTAAATTGTACATTGTACATTGAGTAGGGTTGGATACATAGTATGGAGTTGCATAGGGATCGCCATCATGGTAGGTCTCTTGGTGGCTGCGACGATGTGGGGCTATCAATCTCGCCCGACCGATGTGCCGTGTTCGGCGCTCGAATATATCATTTCCGATAGCGAGGATCGGTTGTACTTGTCGGAGACCGAACTGACGGCGCTGTTGCAGCAGGAGGATATTTATCCGGTCGGACGCAAACTGAATATCGTCTCTTTGCAGCGTATCGAGAACGCGATCAAGCGTCATCCGATGGTGCGTACGGCGGAGTGTTACCTGACGCCGCGTCAGGTGGTGCGGATCAAACTGACGCAACGCGTACCTGTGCTGCATGTGCAGACGGCTTTGGAGAACTATTTCATTGACAGCGACCGGAAGGTGATGCCAGCCCGCAATGCGATACGCGATAAGGTGCTGCTTGTTACCGGTACGGTAGGTGTACAGACGGCAGCAGGCGTGATGACGGATTTTGCGTTGTGGCTCGAGGACGAACCTTATTGGCAAGAACGGATCCATCATGTGGAGCTCAAATCGCCGCAGATGGTGTATGTCTATTATCGCGACAACGGCCGGATCGACAAAGCGGTCTTGGGAGCCATGCGTAACTACGATCGCAAACTGCGTAAGTTCCGCACTTTCCTCCAGAACCGTCCGCCGGAGATTCAAGAGAAGAACTATACCGAATATGACCTCCGTTTTCGAGGTCAGGTTATCGGAAGATACTAACTAAACTTTAACTATTTTCAATTATGGCAAGAAAACAGACAAAAAAAGCGGAAGAGCTTCCTCTGGTGGCATTGGACATGGGAAGCGACAGCGTTCGTGCTTTGGCGGCACGGCGTATCGCGCCTGACCTGTTCCAAGTGCTGGGTGTGGAAGAGCGACCGCAGAAACAAGGCAACGTGTGTGTCGAGCAAGGCATCATCACGCAGTCCAGCAATGCCGGTTATGTGATCGCCGAGATCCTCAAACTGTTAGCGAACCGGATCGGTGAGGTCGAACTGCCGATGGCTTTTATCTCCGTGGGCGGACAGTCCATGCAGATAGCGGCCGTCCATTCCCGTCGCGATCAGGCGCGTAAGAAAGAAGTGAGTCAGTCGTTGCTCGACGAGATGGAGCGGGAGTGCAAGCAGAAGATCGAACTGCACAACCCCGACGTAGCCGTCTTGGGACTCGTACCTTCGTTCTTCAAGTTGGACGGGGTAGAGCAGGACGAAGTACCGTCGCCCGAACAACGGGCTGCATTGGTCGAAGCCCATTACACCGCTTTCTGCGGACGTAAGGTGATGGACACCCAGTTGCAGAAAGCGTTCTCGCAGGCCGGTCGGGTCATCGAACATTCGTTCGTGCGTCCCGAGGCGCTGCTCTCTACCTTCGCTACCTGCGACGGAAACCATGTGCTGATGAACGGCTGTGCCGTACTCGATTTCGGCGCACAGACCACGACCTTCACGGCCTACAAAGGCGGACAGTACCTCATCAACAAGGTCATCCCCAAAGGCGGCTATCATATTACCCGCATGTTGGAGCAGCAAGGCTTGGATTTCAATACAGCCGAGGTGCTGAAGAAACGTTTTGGCTGCGCCTCTCCGAAATGTCTGGAGAAGGTCGTTCGTCTGCGAATCCCTGCTACGCCCGAACTCGGAGGGGACTTCGTGATCTCGACGGAGGAATTAGCAGAGGCGATCGAGCTCAAGCTGCAGGAGATCCTCACGCCCGTGATGGAGGAACTGAAGAAAGTGGAGAATCGTATCTCGACGCTCTATCTCACCGGCGGAGGAAGCATGCTGCAAGGTCTTGCGGAATATATCCAGAGTCAGACGGCGGTGAAGGTGCAGTATGGTGCGCATAACTTGCTGCTACATCGCGATACGGAGGAGAAATACCTCTCGCCGCAATACACGTCCCTGATCGGAACGATCCTGCTCGGACAGGATTTTCGCGATAACCACAAGGACCAATTGGTGCAGAAACCCGGTATCTTTGACCGCTTCAAAGAAAGTACACTCGATATGTTCATTGATCAAGAATAAATAACGTTAGCTGTTAGCCGTTAGCTTTTAGCCAACAGCCAATAGCCAAAAGCCAAAGTAAATCTATGGAAGACGAAGTAATGACATTGCCTTTGGAAGGCTTGACAGAAGATAGTATCATCAAAGTGATCGGTGTAGGCGGTGGTGGCTGCAATGCCGTGAACTACATGCATAAGCAGGGACTGAAAGACGTCTCTTTCCTCGTTTGCAACACGGACCGACAGGTGCTCATCAAGAGTTCCGTGCCGAACAAACTGCAACTCGGTCCGGGTCTCGGTGCCGGTGGTGATCCGGAGACCGCGCGTCAGTACGCTGAGGAGAGTAAGGATCATATCCGCGAAGCGCTCAATGACGGCACGCAGATGCTGTTCATCACCGCCGGCATGGGGGGCGGTACCGGTACCGGTGCCTCGTCCGTGGTAGCCGAAGTGGCGCAAGAGATGGGAATCCTGACCGTTGGTATCGTGACGATCCCGTTTGCGTTCGAAGGTAAGCGTAAGATCGAGAAAGCGATGAAGGGTGTAGCTCGTCTGGCGAAGAACGTGGATGCGCTGCTCATCATCAACAATGAGAAACTCAAGCAGATCTATCCCGAACTCAACCTGCTCAACGCTTTCTCCAAATCGGATGACGTGGTAGCCAATGCCGCTCGTTCGATCGCGGAGATCATCACCGTGCCGGGCTATATCAATACGGACTTTGCGGACGTACGCAACACGCTTCGCAAGGGTGGTGTGGCGATCATGAATATCGGTCGTGCCTCCGGAGACCGTCGTATCACCAATGCGATCAATGATGCCCTCAACAGTCCGCTCGTGAACACGAACGACGTCCATGGTGCCGAGCGCATCCTGCTGCAGTTCTATTGCTCCACCGAGCACGCAATCGTCATGGAGGAGATCGACCAGATCAATGATTTTGTGCAGGAAGTAGGCGATGATATCGAGGTACAGTGGGGTGCATCTATCGACGAGACCCTGGGCGAAGAGGTTCGCGTGACCGTCATCGCTACCGGCTATAAAGTGGATGGTCTTCCTTCGGAAGAAGCCGAGGACGGTAAGAAAACGATTGATGAGGCGATAAGCGACAACTATCCCCCGCAGACACCCAAACCGATGGAAGATGAACCCGCTCAACTGATTGACTTGAGCGATACGCTCCGTGCTGAAGGAGTCGTTACGCCGACACCGGTACGCGAACGGACCGTTTCGCCTGCAGCCGATGAGATCGTGATCAATGTGGAGGAGGAAGAGCCTGCCAAACCGGCTGAAGAAACCGAGAAACCGGCTCGCCGTCCCTTCGATTGGATCCGCCGCAAATAATGTCGTCATAACGTCATAACGTCATAACGAAATAATATAAAAAAAGAATATGGAAAAAGAGATGAATTTCTTTGACCTCTGTGTGGCTTGTGGCCGCGCTATCGGTCGTGCTTGTGTCGCTTTATGGCATGCCTTGGAGCGAATGATCCGTTTGACGTACCGCTATTGGTACATCGTCATCACCTTAGTCGTGTTGGCCTTGGCTTGTGCTGTTTATCTGACGCGTAAGGATAATATCACGTATCGCGTCAATGCGGTCGCGATGCTCAACGGCGCTTCTATCCAGCAGTTTGACCAGGCTTTTGCACCCCTGCAGACCAAACACTTACTTCCCTCGGAGGCTCCGATAGGGCAGTATCTGTATGCGAAACAGGCGACGCATTTTAAGACTTTCCGTGTGATCGATGCCTTGGATGACGGAACGGCGGATTTTATCGATTTCAAGCATAAGATCAAACTGACGGATACCTTGAATGTGCCGATGAAAGATCGTCTTTGCATCCAGTTCTGCATCAAGACGCGCGATATGGCCCTTGTGCCGGAGATTGAGCAGGCTTTGCTGGCGACGCTCAATAGCAATGCAGCCATGCAGCAGTCCTATACCACCTATCTGGAGAATCTGCGCGAGCAGGTCGCATTTGACCATCGTCAGGCCGTCAAACTGGATAGCCTCACCAGCGCGTACTATTTCCAGAACACGCTTCCGACCAATGCCAACGATCATGGGGTCTATTTCAGCGGTGACCGCCGTGTACGTCTGTTCCTCAATGAGATCTACAAGCAGCAGGAGCACATGAAACTCATGGACTATCGCTTACAGTTAGCGACCGCTCCTGTAGTCTTGGAAAACCACTTTGCCGTGGATCCCAAACCCAAGATCGGTCGCCTCACCTGTATGATCCTTTTCTTCCTGATGGGATGGATCGGAGCGTGTCTGCTTGCCGGTCTTATTGACCGCCGCAAAGAGATCAGCGCTTGGCTCAAAGCCTAACGTGACAAAGTCACCATTTTAACCGTTTAACGCGATTTATCGTCATTTAACTTTTTAACGTCGAGTAGTTTGCGTATTACAAAATACGCAACTACGAGACCTAAGAGGATGAGTATAGCTACGGATAATTCGTGGCTATATTCTTTTATCAGGTCCATCTGTCCGGCAGCTACATAGCCGAGGAGCGCCAGGATGCAGTTCCATATGAACGCGCCTAAGAACGTCCACCAGAGGAACGCACCGAAATGCATTCTACTCAGACCCGCCGGAATGGAGATCAACTGACGGATACCCGGAATAAACCGACCGATGAACGTGGACACATTGCCTTTCTCGCGGAAATATTCCTCGGCACGCTGGATCTTCTCGCTCGACAGCAGGCACAGATGACCGAGCTTGCTATCGGCGAACTTATAGATGATCAGACGTCCGAGCCAAACGCTCAGTCCGTAGTTGATCACTGCGCCGATCATCGCGCCTAACGTACCGAAAAGCACAATGATCATCACGTCCAAGGGATAATTACCAGTTGCACACAACACACTCTCCGGTTGACCGGCTACGAACGCTGCAGGCGGAATCACTACTTCGCTCGGAAAGGGGATGAACGAACTCTCTACAGCCATCAACGCAGTAATCGACGCATAGTTCATATGCGCCGAATACCACGTGATAATATTATCAATTAATGTCATTGCTTTCTACTTTTGTCTTTCGACTTTCGACTAGATAAACAACAATTGAACGATGATATAAACCGGCAGGAGGATGATCAAACTGAACTTAATCATATAGCCGAAGAACGACGGCATATCGATACCTTCTTGCTCTGCGATCGACTTCACCATGAAGTTAGGTCCGTTGCCGATATAGGTCAATGCACCAAAGAAGACAGCACCCATCGAGATCGCTTTCATGAACTCGGGAGCGATACCTGCCACAGCAGTAGCGGCATCAGCGGGTAGGGTAGTAGCTGTAGCATGGAACACCATCGCGGTCGGCGCGTTATCCAAGAACGCACTCAGCGCACCTGTGCAATAAACGAACTGCCAGGGAGCATGTATCGGCAGCGGGTTCTGCTGCAGGAACATCAACGCCGGCGTCATCGTCGCGAAGATACCGAGGAACACGCAAGCCACCTCAAGGATCGGCGTCCAGCTGTAGTTGTTCTTCACACGCGTATCTTTCGGCGTCGTGATCCAACTCAGACCGATGATGAGGATGAACGCCCATTCACGCAGTAACTTCAGATACCAAGGCGCGTCGTGCTCGCCCATCGCCGGGATATAAGTCGAGTTGATGAACATCGTCGAAGCGATCACGCAGAGCAGCCAAACGATATTGATCAGACCGCTCATCGTCAGTTTCTTCGATTCGCGTACATCGGCCATCAGGTTCGCTGTCGGCTCTTTCCTGTAGTAATAGGTGTCGATCAGGAAATAGAGGAGCAGCAGGATAGCACCCGTTGCAGCCCACTCGGGCAGCATGTTCTGCATCCACCACATGAACGGCGTTCCTTTCTGGAACAGCAGGAACAAAGGAGGATCACCAAGCGGTGAAAGCAAACCGCCGCAGTTAGCCACAATAGCGATGAAGAACAGCACCGTGTGTACTTTGTACTTACGCTGCTGGATCGTGCTTAACAGCAAGCGAATCAACAACATCGCTGCACCCGTCGTTCCCATGAACGAAGCCAGTACCCAACCTAAGGCCATGATGATGGTGTTGGTCGTCGGCGTCGCTTTCAGGTCACCTCGGATACAGATACCGCCGGTAGTCACAAAAAGCGCCATCAGCAGCAAAATGAACGGCACGTAGTCGTAAATCATCTGATGCTCCAACTCATGACTCATACCGTTGACACACAGCCAGATACCTACCGGTACGCCGAGGAGCAGAGACACATACAACTTGTGCAGATTTTCTTCCCACCACTCGCCTACATGCGGTATGAGCGGCAGTACGGCAATGCATAACAGCATCACCACAAACGGGATTAACATCCACGCAGGAATCAAATGCTCTAACATAATTATTAATTTATATTGAATAATGAGTATCCTTTATTTTTTTCCTCCTCCGAAGAAACTCGTCACTTTATTGGTAAACCGCAGTGCTTTGATCGTCGTGATCAGTTTCTTTTTCGTTTGATTGTACGGATGATCGGCTCCCAACAGCGCTACCCCGAGGTCGTACGCTTTCTGGATGTACTCGAGCGCCTCGTCGAAACTGTGCTTCTGCGCGTAGGCAAGCCCGATCGAGTGATACGCTGAGATCGTTCCGCCATATTCCTCGCCGTAGGTCGCCAAACAGATCTCCAGGTTTTTCTTGTATAGTTCAATCGCTTTGTCCCAACGGTTGAAACGCGCATGTGCGCTACCCAGTTGCATATAGGCGCGACCGGTCTCGGGATGGATCTCGCCGTAGATGGCGAGGCGCAAATCCAGACAGCGCTGCATGTATTCGATCGCGCGCTCGTCATTGAGAATAAGGTATGCGGTCCCTATGTTGGAATAGTCAGAGGCGATCCGTCGATGCTTCTCGCCCAACAAACGAAGATTGATCTCAAGCGATTTCTGGTGATAATACAAGCTTTTCTCGCAGTCCCGTTCCGGGCGCATCATCGCTATATCGCCCAGACAACTGTATAACTGAGCCGCGCTCTCGTTGTTCTCCCCTTGTAGGGAAAGTACGATCTCCAGGGACTGCCGGATATATTCTTCCCCCTTGTCCAGCTGCTGCAAACCGATCAGCGAGTCGCCCATGATGCCCAAGGCATAAGCGGCTTGCAGGCTCTTGGGTCCTTTCGTCCGCGCATAGAGATCATAGGCTTTTTGACCCATTTCCAGACCTTTGTGCTTATCGCCCATGTCGTCGGCGAGACGGGCTAATTGCAGATAACTGTAAGCGATCTTACACTCGTCAGCAAGGACCTTCTCGCGGATCTCGAGCGCCTTGGTGTAATACTCCATCGTGTGCTCTTGATCAGCCAAATTATGATATTCGTCTCCGATGGCGTCGTAAGCACTCGCTAAGTCATCGGGATCCGTCTTGTCTAATTGGTTGAAAATCTCCAGACCGCGCAGTTTGAATTTCAGACCTAATTCGAAGTCATTGAGCAGGCGGCTGGCAAAATAGCCGTAATAGAAAACAGCCATGGTTGCATCTTCCTCCTTGGCTTCATCCACCATCTCCATGCACGCCTCAAACGAGTATTTCTCGCTGTCCTGCGCAAGTAGGGTGCGCCAATACAAGGCCAACTCGTATTCGGCCGCGCGATCGAGGTAATAGAACGCGTCGCCGTTGCGCGAGAGGTAGTTATGCAGTTTGTACCAGTTCCCTTCCTGATAGTACTGCCAAGGCACCTCTTCGTACGCTCGGTGGGTGTCGCTGTCCCAAAGCAAACCGTAGATCGCCTTACGCGACTCCGCCTCTCTCTCCTTATAACGCGCGCGTACTGCGTTAGCGATATGCGCGTGCGAGAAACACAGCAAACCGTTACGCACCATCAGGTTCTGACGGAAAGCGCAGTAGAACTGCGAGAACTGCAGGTTATTGGCTTTTGTGATGCTCTTTAACTCATCCTCCGCCATGCCTCGACGCGAGAAACCGATCAGCGCCAAGATCTGCGCGATCAGGTCCTTGTCGAAGTCCGTCTCATAGCGCTCCAGCACGATACGGAAGAAATCCGCAGTGTCTTTGGCAGCCAGATACATCGCGATACGGTTGTCCAGCTCTTCGTGGCTTCCGAAACCGATCAACTCGTCTAACAGCGTACGCAGTACCAACGTGTTCTCCACTACGGGCGCACTGATGATACGGTCTATCTGACTGTCCGTCAGGTGTTTGCTGTAATACGCCAGATAATCGGTCGCCAACTGCTTACGCGCTTTCTTGTCCAGCGCTTTCAGCACAAACACCGGATAGTTCAGCCGCTCAAACACCTTCATCGTCGGGTCCTCGCTCAGCGTAGAGTAGAGTACCTTCACGTTGCTCGGCATCATCGGCAGCCACGTCAACTCTTTCTGATTATTGGCTTCCTGCAGTTGGTTCACCGCGTCCAGCACGATCACCAAAGGCTTCTGACCCGCTATCTGCGCTAAGGTCTGCTCGCAGATCGTCTTCGCGTCCCCTTCTTCCTTCTCCGGCGTCGGCAGATGATAAATATCCCTTATCTCACGCGTCAGGCGGGCTAAGATCGCATCTTTATTGCCATCCTCGCCGCCGTTACCGATAAAATGGAAAATGAAATTCCGGTCCGGGTCATCGATATGCGTCATCAGCCAGTTGGCGATCAACGCCGACTTACCCATTCCGCTCTCTCCGGTCACCACCAGCTGCCGTTCCTCGCCCTTCAGCCATTTGTCCAGCGTCGCGTAATGCGCCTTGTTCGGGATATAGACCTCCGTTCGGCTCATCACAAAGCTGCGTTGTGCCTGCCGCTCTTTCTCCAACTGCGACAGCGACTCGATCGGGTAGAGTTCGTTCAACAAATCAAGGAAGGCTTTCGCTACCTGCTCGCCTAATTCCTCTACTTGCGTGTAATGACCTACCGGATAGCGTTTGTTCTTCAGGATCGCCTCACGCAGATGCCCTAATTTCTCCGGCTCGTCATCTTGACCGCCGTCCTTGAGGAAGAAATAAGCGTTGATCCGGTCCTGCGCACGGAGTACGCCGTACTGCATCTCGATCTCCGTCACGCTCAGTCCGTCTTTCAGGTCGCCGGACAACCAGCCGTACCGTTCCGCCAGGCGTTTGTTCTTGGTCAACTCCGTTTGGTCCGGACACCAACCGTAACGGTTGCCCACCAGACCGATGAAGAACGGCCGCGAGTTGCGTATCTCGTCCAGACAGATCTCGATGACCTTACCGGTCTTCGATTCCTCTTCCGTCACGCCCCATCGGAGATCCAGCGGGATAATGGTCACATCGCGTTTGGCGGCTTCTGCCTTCAGGCGCGGGAACACCTTCGTGATCAGATAGTCACGCTCCGCGTTCATGTCGCGGAAGGTCGAACTGATGAAGATGCGAATCTGTCTGTTGTCTTGTGTCATGGTAGTGAGTATGTATGATTAATCCAGTTTGAGTACGGCGAGGAAGGCTTTTTGCGGCACTTCCACGTTACCGATCTGCTTCATGCGCTTCTTTCCGCGTTTCTGCTTCTCCAATAACTTACGCTTACGGCTCACGTCGCCGCCGTAACATTTCGCCAATACATCCTTGCGAACCTGCTTCACGGTCTCGCGGGCGATGATCTTCGCACCTATCGCAGCCTGTATCGCGATATCGAACTGCTGACGCGGAAGAAGCTCTTTCAGCTTCTCGCACATGCGCCTACCGAAATCAACCGCATTGTCGCGGTGGGTGAGGGTAGAGAGTGCATCCACCTGCTCGCCGTTCAGCAAGATATCCAGCTTCACGAGGTTGGACGGACGGAATCCGTTCATGTGCCAGTCAAACGACGCGTATCCCTTACTGATCGATTTGAGTTTGTCGTAGAAATCAATCACGATCTCGCCCAACGGCATGTCGAATAGCAGCTCCATGCGGTTGCCCGATATATACTCCTGCTTCACCAGTTCACCGCGTTTGCCCAGACAAAGCGTCATGATGTTGCCGATATAGTCTGCCGTCGTGATCACCGACGCACGGATGTACGGCTCTTCGATTCGGTCTATCTCCGTCAGATCCGGCATACCGGCGGGGTTGTGAACCTCGATCATGTTGCCGTCTTTCGTATACACGTTGTAACTTACGTTCGGCACCGTCGTGATCACGTCCATGTCGAACTCGCGATCCAGACGCTCTTGGATGATCTCCATGTGCAAGAGTCCTAAGAATCCGCAGCGGAAACCAAAACCCAACGCCATCGAACTCTCCGGCTGGAAAGTCAGACTCGCATCATTCAACTGCAGTTTCTCCAGACTGGCGCGCAGATCTTCGTAGTCCTCACTCTCAATCGGATAGACACCGGCAAACACCATCGGTTTCGCTTCCTCGAATCCGTCGATCGCTTTGGCGCACGGACGAGCTACATGCGTGATCGTGTCACCCACTTTGACCTCGGTCGAAGTCTTGATACCCGAGATGATATAGCCTACGTTGCCGGCGCTGATCTCCTTGCGCGGACTCATGTCCAGCTTGAGGATACCGATCTCGTCGGCGTCGTACTCCTTGCCCGTATTGACAAAACGCACTTTCTCGCCGGTCTTCATCGTGCCGTTCACCACCTTGAAATAAGCGATGATGCCTCGGAAAGAATTGAAGACGGAGTCGAATACCAGACACTGCAGCGGCGCACTCGGATCGCCTACCGGCGCAGGGATACGCTCAATGATGGCGTCCAAGATCTCCGGTACACCTTCGCCCGTCTTGGCGGAGCAACGCAGGATCTCCTCGCGTTTGCAGCCCAACAGATCCACGATCTCATCCTCCACACGTTCCGGCATCGCATTCTCCATGTCGCATTTGTTCAGCACGGGGATGATCTCCAAGTCGTGCTCAATCGCCATATAGAGGTTCGAGATCGTCTGTGCCTGCACGCCTTGCGTTGCATCTACCACCAATACCGCACCCTCACATGCCGCGATACTACGACTCACCTCGTAGCTAAAGTCCACGTGACCCGGAGTGTCTATCAGGTTAAGGGTAAAACCCTTATGATCCATCTGAATAGCGTGACTCTTGATCGTGATGCCGCGCTCTTTCTCCAGATCCATGTCGTCCAGCACTTGGTTCTCCATCTGCCGAACATCCACCGTTCCCGTCAACTCCAACATACGATCCGCCAGCGTACTCTTACCGTGGTCGATATGCGCAATAATGCAAAAATTACGTATCTTATCCATTCAATCCTATTTATCCAAATTAAATCGGGCACAAAGGTACAACTTTTTTTTGACATACGCAAGCCCGCACGCGTTTTTTTCCTTATTTTTTTGGCAAGTACATCATCTTCGATGACGTGAGGAAACGGTCTTTTGTTGTTAGGGGATATTTTGCGCTTCGTTTATTAGCCCGGCATCGTATGCCGGTCATTTTTTTGCCTTTTCTCTTGCGTATGTCGCAAAAAAAGCAGTACCTTTGCACTCGATTTCGTAAGAAGTCGAGTTTTTTTTATTGTTTAACCGCAAGGTTTTGACTTGTGCGCACACGAACGGCCGTTCACAAAGCCAAGCACTAATCTTGTTGGTTATGAAAACCTATTATGATGCCATTACGGCACAAATCACAGCAGGACTCTGGGAGGACTGTATGGCGATGTTCGATCGCGCTTGGACGTTAGACTTCTACTATCGTCTATATTGTCTCGTGCTCAAGTACGAACCTGACCGTACCTACGGTTATCAAAAACGTATCGCTTTCAACAAATCCATCATCAGTCAGATGGGCGGAGCCTATCGGGACATTGAACCCGATGCCATCAGAAAAGCCATACAGAAAATGGAGGAAGTATGTGCTGTATAAGTGCCTTTGTTTGCTCGCGCGTATATCATTTTCTATCAAAAACATGGTGCCGATAATTGGCACCATTGTTCGTTTAAAAACCTCTACCTTTGCATCGCTTTTCGGAGACAAACCATCCCTCCGATTAGCGATGTATTATGGTTAAACAACATATCACGCCGCTACATAAAGAAGTGCGGCAAACACACCTCTCTCGCCTTTATTTCTTATCTAAAGGCTGTAAACAAGCGTCCCTCGAATCAACAGGCGGC
>CACZEL010000021.1 GCA_902780235.1 uncultured Bacteroidales bacterium
TTAGATCGAATTTTACAGTTCTCGCATGTGGTGGGAATGGCATTCTGCAGGGTCTCTATGCCATTGGGTGCTATACGTAAACCGATAGCGCCATCAAAAGAGACGAAGAGCCGATAGCCGTTGTCGGGCTCGTGGGGCACAAGGCGCAGGGTGACGCCGTTAAAAACATACGTTTTAAATGTGTAAGCCATTTTAATATTGTTTTTAATTGTTACTAAAATGGCTGGGCCCAGCCGTTAGCTGTATTTCGAAATCGGCGGCAAAAGTACTGCTTTTTTAATGAAATGGTGTTCGAAATCCGAACAAACGCTCATAGACCCTTATTTTTTTGCAAATCATAGACTGTTGTCCTACCGATACAGTGAATATCAGCGTTTGTTTGAAGTCTTGATGGACAGTTACAGGTCGCTAAGATGTCATCTGTGATACAGACAGCATCGACCTTAACTTGGTTGAGGTCAAATTTGAAATTTTCCCATTTTTCAGGGTGCTCCTTGATGTCTGGATTCAGTGCAATAAACGCGTCGTACTGTGCTTTGTACCAAGCATTAAATTTGTCATTCAGACAGAAATCATTATGTTCCTTCATAACTTTTAAAATTGAAAAATGTTGCAAAGTTACAAAGAAAGTTTTACATGAGAAAAGACCGGTTTCAACCGGTTAAAACGTGATTTTTTGCATTTCTTCAATTAAAATTCCGATATGTGAAAAATGCTTTCCGAAAACGGAAAAAATAAGTAAGATAAGAGAAAAAATAAAAAAAATGCAGGTTAGTGCATTTTTTTATTTTTTTCATGGTTGTGAGTATGAAAATGTACTAAATCAATACGGTTTGATGCCGGTGTATAATTGAGTTGAGGTTGCAAAGAACCCGCAACATTGTTCTTTGAGTCGGCACTGCTCACAGCAGTCGGTATATTTGTTTTTCCAATCGGAAATACTTTTCTCTGCGAAAGGATGATATTGTTCCGGTAGTAAGCAAAGCGGAATATTGAAGATGACCACTTCATGTCGGAAGTCATCGAGCAGTTGCACCGCTTGGCATAGTTGTGGGATATACTCAATTGGTTCAATCCAAATGTGGGTGCTCTTGGTATCCGCAAACCCGACACGCTCCATGCCCATAAAAGCAGTCCATGTGACAAAGGAGAGGTTCTTATGGATGAACGTTGCCATTTGAGGCAGGCGCATGTAGTTGAGTTTATTCATGACAATGCGCAGTTCAATGGCGATACCCTGCATGGCGAGGTTATAGAGACCTAAGATCGTTTCGTTGTAGGCTCCTTTGCTTCCGGCGATGATGTCATGGTCTTTTTCATAGTCGGAATGGAGCGGCACTCCCACCATCACTTTGTTGTCACCCGCTAATTTTAAGGCTTTGGCATATTCCGGATCGGCGAACTTACGACCATTGCTGAGAATGTGAATCTCAGTGTTCGGCAGTTGTTCGCGGATGAGCCGAATGAGCGAAAAGAGTTTGTCGCCCATGAGTGTCGGTTCTCCACCGGTGAGTGCAATGAGCGGCAAATCTTTCGGAGCAGACAGGACGCGCTTGATGTTCTGTTGATAATAATGATCGATGTCATCTATCTTGCGCGGCGGCTGACAACACATGATGCAATGGTTGTTGCATTGTTCGGTTGTGAACAATGTGTTGTCGTTGGAATGTATGTCAAGCGGTCGTTGTTTCATCGTATCCAGTTCCTAAAGATCGGCATTAGTTCATCATAGCGGTCGATGACGCATGAGATGATATACTCAATGATTGCTTTGTTCTTCTTGCAGAAGAGCGATGTTGGCCGGAATCCGTACAAGTCTCCTTGCGTGGAGTGGTTTCGGACTGGGTCTGCTCCGCAGTAGGCTTGCAGTGCACAATCGGAGCAACCGGCAATGGCTTCATTATTCCATACTTTGGACCACTCTTTCACTTTGGGACTATAGACGAGGTTCTCGTAGGATTCCGAGAGTTTACCTATTTGGAAGGTGAAGTCGTTTTCTTCTGCAAGCATTCGAGACTCGTCGGATGCGTACATGTAGCCGTCGTAGTTATAGATGAGCACGGAGTTGACGATTCCTGCTGGTGATTGGAGATCGACAAATCCGGTGCACCAAGGCGTGAGGAGTTTGCGCAAGATGATTGCGGCATACTCTTCAATCATGACGTGCCCTTGCTTATTGAGTTCGATGATATGTTCAAAGGCTTGTTTGTAGAACTCAATGAAGCGGTTGGTATATGCTTCCCAATCGGCATTGTCTGTGGCTTTCCCGTAGGGGTTGAGGGCACGTAAGAAGATGCTGGTGAAACCCAGTTTGTGATATTCATCGACTATCTCGATGGGATAGTTGAGAGATAGTTCGGATGCCGTCATGAGTGCAGATACACGGTCTGCGCCAAGTATCTCACGAGCTTTGGTGATTCCTTTTACCACTTTCTCATAACTGTCTTGTTTGCCACGGTTTTGGTTGTGCAACCAAGACGGACCATCGAGAGAGGTGGAGATGAGCACGTTGTATTGCTTGCACGTTGCCATGACTTCGTCCGTCAGGTTGATGCTGTTGGTACAAAGGACGTAGGTGAGATGACGGTGCTCCGTTTGATTGATCTCTTCTGCCAGTTCGATGCCATAAAGGAAAAGGTCATGTTCAAGTGATGGTTCGCCACCTTGGAACTCCATGGTGAGATACTGGCTTCGGGACTTGAACATGTGTTGCACGGCGAGACGCATATTCTCGCGAGACATGGAAGAAGCGGCACAATGCTCGTCTCGGCTGGAAGCTTGACAATAGATGCAGTTCTGGTTGCATCGAAGCGTGAGCACAAAGATATGCAAAGCAGTGTAGTCATCCAAAAATCGCTTCTTCTCTGCCAAACGCTCCGCATAGACATCGAGTAAAGCGGGAATGCGGATTTCGGAAATGAAGAAGTTGGCGACAAGCGACTTGTATAGTTCCGGGTCTTCGATGGTGCGGTTTACAATCTGCTCTGCGGTTCCGATAGGAGCATGGAGCATGTCGCCAACTTCGTTGACGAATACTTCGTGGTCGCCTATGCGCGTGAACTTGAATGGGAGCAGATAGTATTTCATTCGACTGTCAGATTTTCGTCATCAGCAAACGCCTTGGCGTAGAGGATAGTGCGGATGTCGCGTGTCTCATCGTCAATCGTTTGCCGGAGTTTATAGTCATTAAGTAACCGGAGACACTGGCTGCGCAGTTCTGTCTCGTCGAATGGATGTCCATCGTTACGCGAGATGGAGAGCGTTTCTATTGTGCCATCCAAGGTGCGTTCGATGGCATATTGTGCGGAAAGCCAATATACCACTTTCGAGATGCACGCATCGGAATATATCTGTCGGTCAATGGAGAGTTTCATTCTGATACTTTACTTTTTTAGTAACTCGATAGTCTTTTCGTTGGCAATTCCTGTGGCGACTAAAGAATTTGCTTCTTGAAAACGTTTAATTGCTTTGGAAATATCCTCAGTCATAACATAATGCTCGTCCTTCTTGACCAATTTTGTTCTATCCGGACCATATCCTGCTCTAAACAACAGCAATATCAACTCATCTACGTCGGCACCGCAAGTTTCATTGTTTGGCGAATACCGAAGATCTCTCACCCCTAATTTAATTGTAGTCTTTTTGGTGTCCCATAATCTTAGCGCTTGTATGGTCTCTTCATTGGCTCCATTGTGAGGCAAATTTGCATCATCTTGGAAACGTTGAACAGCATCAATTAGCGCATCATCGTATATAGCATATCCGTCTTGACGATTAACCCACGATTGGTTGATGTAAAGATTTGCTGCAAGTAATCTGGCTAACTCGTTAATATCACTCCCATACATCCCTTTAGTAATAACTCGATCTCCTAATAAATAGGAGTTTTGAGTGGGTGTGGACGTAGTGGTTGTTGTAGTTGTCTTTGTCGAACTGGATGATGAACTGCTCGATGTAGAACTGCCACCATAAGATCCAGACCCCGTACTACTAGAAACATGACTTCTATGTGAATAGTGACTTCCGCTTGTGCCGGAAGAATGCGATCTATGAGAAGAGTGTGAACGATGCGATGAGTGTCCGGCGATTAATTTAATTTCGCCATTTGCTGCAACGCGAAGAACATTCTTAATGACTTTGGGTTTAGACAATTTAGCTATCTCAGTATCGTTGTCCGAATTGGTTAATAATAGATTGTTTTGAGCATCCATAGTGTTTGCGGTAGCATTTGTAGGATGCATGAACGCAGCAATAGCCCCAAGAAGCGTTCTTTGAATTAAATTTCGTGCAGCTTTTTTCATTGTATTATTTATTTAGTTTTTCGATTAATAAAACCTTTGCGGCTGCAAAGGTACTAAAAATTTTTCATATATGCAAGTGATACGGCAAAAAAAGCGCGCGGCCGGATATTATCCAGCAAAATGAACGAAGCAGCGGGGGAGTAGCTATCGCGGGTCTGACGCCCCGCGCACATAACAAAGAAGGGAGAAAACCGGCATAAAATGCCGAACTAATAAACGAAGAGTAATATCCCCTAAAAGACAAAAGACAGTTTCTTCACGTCATCGAAGATGATGTACTTGACAAAAAAAACTAAGGAAAAAAACGTGCGCGCTTGCATATATCGTGAAAAAGTAGTAACTTTGCAGGCGCAAATCGGTGAAGAGCTATGAGCGAAGATAAGTGGCATTGGCAAACAGGGCGTATATGGCGTGGGGTAGGTATATACCATGTGACGATGGTTGTACCAAGTCGGATGCCGTTATTGGGCGATTTGATTATTCCGAATGAAGATCCCGAGCAGGCCTACGTAGCCCGCAAAGAGTTGGGTGACCGGCTTGTTGACGAGTTGGTACATATTCATGAATATTTTCCAGAGATTCTGATTTTGCAGTATTGCCTGATGCCCGACCATCTGCATGCGATTAT
Source organism: uncultured Bacteroidales bacterium (assembly GCA_902780235.1). GTDB lineage: Bacteria > Bacteroidota > Bacteroidia > Bacteroidales > Paludibacteraceae > Colicola. The sequence goes on from CACZEL010000021.1 coordinate 4,930, forward strand.
CCATGTACGGCACACGATGGAAAAGAGCATCAACGAGGTGATACGCGGTTTTTGGCAAGGTGCTAAGAAGATAGGTCGCATGTCCTCTTCGTCTGTTTCGTCTGAATTCAATTCAGACCAAATTAACGAAGACTATCTCAAGGCAGATCCCATCTTTACCGAGAAACCCTTCATCCGCCCCATGTCCCGCAAAGGGCAACTGCAATCCATGATTCGCTACGTGCAGATGAATCCGCAACGCCTCGCTACCAAGCGCCTCAAACCCGGCTATTTCTATGTGCAGGAGAATGTAGAAATAGGCGGGTGTATATATAGCGCCGTAGGTAATATCAAACTGCTGCAAGCCGAGAAGTATTCTCCTGTGCATGTGCGGAGCATGTGGGTAAAGGATGCAGAACAGAACGATAATGTTCAGCCCCTCAAAGACTACAAGAACGGCTGTGTCTTGGCCGCCAGAGATGGCACGGTTATGGTCTCGCCGTACATCAGCGAGCATGAGAAAGCCGTGTTGGATGTTCTCTTAAAAGAGAAATGTGTAGCGATGAACGGCATGGCTGAGGAGATATGCAATGCTCTTTCTCCGAATGCTATTCGGAAAAATTAACGAAGCGCTTCGTCACGTCATCGAAGATGATGTGCTTACGACATCAAACAATCTCAAACGATCTCAAACGACATCGAACAAAATCGAAAAATCGTCCAAATCGGGCGATTTTTCTGATTTTATTTGCATATATGCAAAAAAAACAGTACCTTTGCAGCCGAAATGAAAAAATGGTAAATGATTAAATCGTAAATGATTTTATGTTTGATAATTTAAGCGAACGATTAGAACGAAGTTTTAAGATTCTGAAGGGTGAGGGTCGTATCACCGAAATCAATATTGCGGAGACCGTCAAGGACATCCGTAAAGCGCTCTTGGAGGCCGACGTCAACTACAAGACCGCCAAGCAGTTCACCGACCGCGTGAAGGAGAAAGCCTTGGGACAGAACGTGATCAATGCCGTTCGTCCGGGACAACTCTTGGTGAAGATCACCCACGATGAGTTGGCGGAACTGATGGGCGGTGAGGCGCAGGACTTGAACCTCAAGGGTTCGCCGGCGGTCATCTTGATGTCCGGTCTGCAGGGTAGCGGTAAAACCACTTTCGCTGCCAAGCTGGCTAACTATCTGCAAACGAAGAAGAACAAACGCGTGATGCTGGTAGCCTGCGACGTCTATCGTCCTGCCGCTATCGAGCAGTTGCGTGTGCTCGGTGAGCAGATCAAGGCGACTGTCTATACGGGCGAGAACGAGTCGAACCCGGTCAAGAAAGCGCAGGACGCGATCAGCGAGGCACGTCGTATGGGGTACGACGTAGTGATCGTCGATACTGCCGGTCGTCTGGCGGTCGATGAGCAGATGATGCAGGAGATAGCAGCGATCAAAGAGGCGATCACGCCGAGCGAGACCTTGTTCGTGGTCGATGCCATGACCGGTCAGGACGCCGTCAACACGGCCAAGGAGTTCAATGACCGCATCGATTTTGACGGCGTGGTGCTGACCAAGCTGGATGGTGATACCCGTGGCGGTGCGGCGCTTTCGATCCGCAGCGTTGTAGATAAACCGATCAAGTTCATCGGTACGGGTGAGAAAATGGAGGCGCTGGATGTGTTCCATCCTGCCCGTATGGCCGATCGTATCTTGGGTATGGGTGACGTGGTGTCGCTCGTGGAGCGTGCGCAAGAGCAGTACGACGAAGCGGAGGCAAGACGAATCTCCAAGAAGATCGCCAAGAACCAGTTCGACTTCAACGATTTCCTCAGCCAACTGGCGCAGATCAAGAAGATGGGTTCGATGAAAGACCTGATGAGTATGATCCCGGGTATGGACAAAGCCCTGAAGGGTGTGGAGATCAGCGACGATGCGTTCAAGCCGATCGAAGCGATGATCAACTCGATGACACCCGAAGAGCGTGCGAACCCGGCCTTGCTGAACGGTAGCCGCAAAGCCCGTATCGCCAAAGGTGCCGGCGTGGATATCGTGGCCCTCAACCGCTTCCTTAAGCAGTTTGACCAAACGGCCAAGATGATGCGGAAGGTTCAACAGATGAGCGGTCGAAAACGTTGAGGTTTTCGACGTTAAAAAGTTAAAATGGTGCTTCGCACGTTAGTTTATGGAAGATTCTCCGAAATCGTATCAACCGGGATGGGGTGAGAAGAAGAAACATCATCACCATCATCACCATACCGGACCCAACGAGAATAATCGCGGTTGGGGCGGCGCATTGCGTATGAAAGACAAACAGGCTTATTACGGTCTGATGTTCGCGATTATTGTCGCCTTGGGCTTCGGTGCGTACAAACTGATTGGTATGTTCGTCGCAGAGTTCCGCGCCATGCCGAACGATGATCCGACGACGGAGATGAATGTGGATGAGTTGGATATACGGCGGGTTGAGAAACAGGAGGCGCTGATGGTGAGCGACAGTATCGCCAAGACTTATCAGTTTGACTCTACGACCATCAAGAAAGTGCAGACCGAATCGCACCATGTCTATCGTCCGCCGCGTAAGGAAGACAAATGGTACATCACCCAACGCGAATGGAAGAAGATTTGGGCGGATTACAAGATAATGCGCTGGGAACGCAAGCAGAAAAAAGCAGACCAACGTAAAGCGAAAGAAGAAAGTCAATCGAAAGAAGAATGATCTTAGACGGAAAGAAAATAGCGGCAGACATACGTGCCGAGATCCGCGAACAGGTAGCGGCATGGGTGCAGGAAGGCAAGCGGGTACCGAAGTTAGCCGTGGTCATCGTGGGCAATAATCCTGCCAGCGAGACCTATGTGGCGAACAAGATGAAAGCCTGCGCTGAAGTGGGCATGGAGGCGGTCAAGATAGCGTACCCGACTGAGATCTCCGAGCAGACCCTGCTCAATGAGATCTCCCGACTCAATAACGATCCCTCTATCGACGGCTTCATCGTGCAACTGCCGCTTCCCGATCATATCAACGAATCGACGATCCTCAGTGCGATCGACTACCGCAAGGATGTGGACGGTCTGACACCCGCTAACGTAGGCCGTACCGTGCAAGGTCTGCCGTCTATCGTGAGTGCCACCCCGCGCGGCATCCGTGAGTTATTAGCGCGGTACTCCATCCCTACGGCCGGCAAACATGTGGTCGTGATCGGACGATCGAACATCGTCGGCAAACCCGTTGCGTTGTTACTGATGCAACGTCCGTATCTGAGTCTGCCCGGTATGAGTACAGCCTCGTTGGGCGATGCGACGGTGACCGTTTGTCACAGCAAGACGCAGGACTTAGCGGCTATATGCCGCACGGCGGATATCATCATTGTGGCTGCCGGTAGTCCCAAACTGCTGACCGCCGACATGGTCAAAGAAGGAGCCACCGTCATTGATGTCGGCATCAACCGCATCGATGACCCTTCCTCTCCTCGCGGATATCGCTTGGTAGGCGATGTGGACTTTGAGAACGTAGCCCCCAAAGCTGCTTATATCACTCCCGTTCCCGGTGGTGTAGGCCCCATGACGATTGTCAGCCTCTTGCAAAATACGCTGCAGGCGTACAGTTTGAAAGTTTGAAAGTTTGAAGGTTTGAAATGAACATATTGGATAAGATAGACGGATTAGAAGCGAAGTTCCATGAGGTGAGTCTGCTGATCACAGACCCTTCGGTCATTGCCGATCAGGCACGATATGTGCGACTGAATCGTGACTACCATGACTTGGAGCGCGTACTCGAATGTGCTCATCGGTACAAGAAAGCGGTCAAAGATCTGCAGGACGCCAAGGATCTCTTTTATAACGAGACCGATCCGGATCTCAAAGAGATGGCGCGTGCGGAGATCGATGAACTCGAACCGAAGATTCCTGAACTCGAAGAAGAGCTCAAACTGCAACTCTTACCTCAAGATCCCGAGGACGGCAAGAATGTCGTCATGGAGATCCGTGGCGGTACGGGCGGTGACGAAGCGGCTATCTTTGCCGGTGACCTCTTCCGCATGTACACCAAGTATTTCGAGATGAAGGGATTCAAATACTCTGTTTCTTCGTTCAGCGAAGGTGCATGTGGCGGATACAAAGAGATCATCTTCAATGTCACAGGCGAGAACGTCTATGGTACGCTCAAATACGAATCGGGTGTGCATCGCGTGCAGCGTGTGCCGGTGACCGAGACCCAAGGACGCGTACATACCTCTGCGGCTACCGTGGCAGTACTGCCTGAAGCAGATGAGTTCGAAGTGCATATCAACGAAGGCGAGATCAAATGGGAAACCTTCCGTTCAGGTGGCGCCGGTGGACAGAACGTGAACAAGGTGGAGTCGGGTGTGCGTCTGCGCTATAACTGGAAGAACCCCAATACGGGTGAGGTGCAAGAGATCCTGATTGAGTGTACCGAGACGCGTGACCAGCCAAAGAACAAAGAACGCGCGCTCTCGCGCCTGCGCACGCAGATATATGATAAGGAGCACCAGAAATATATCGACGACATCGCTGCCCGCCGTAAGACGATGGTTTCCACCGGTGACCGTAGTGCCAAGATCCGCACCTACAACTATCCGCAAGGACGTATCACCGACCACCGTATCGGGTACACGGTTTATAACCTTGCAGCCTTCATGGACGGCGATATCCAAGGCGTCATTGATGCCCTGCAAGTAGCAGAGAACGCAGAACGACTCAAGGAGTCTGAACTTTAGCTTTTAGCTATTAGCTGTTAGCCATGTATTTGTTTTACGCTCCTGATATTAAAGAAACATTGACCCTGCCCGAGGAGGAGAGCGGGCATTGTGTGCAGGTCTTACGCCGAACGGTAGGCGATGAGATCCTCGTTACCGACGGGGTAGGGCAACTCTATCATTGTGTGGTCACCAACCCGCATCGTAAGCATTGTGAGGTGCGTATTGAATCCGTAGAGACACCCGAACCTTTGCACGAAGGACATATCCATATCGGTATCGCGCCAACGAAGAATATCGACCGTACCGAATGGTCCATCGAAAAATGCGTGGAGATGGGTGTGGATGAGATCACGCTCTTGCTCTGCGACCATTCGGAGCGTAAGACGGTTAATATCGACCGCTTGCAGAAGATCCTTGTTTCGGCAGCCAAGCAGTCCCTTAAGACGCGTTTCCCGGTACTGCATCCGCTGACGAAGATGACGGACTTGCAGAGCGAAGGCGATCGGTTCATCGCACATTGTATCGAAGGATACAAAGCCTCGGAAAACAAAGGTGCACTAAAAGACCAAATCGTTCGCGGTCATGCCACGACGATACTCATTGGCCCCGAAGGCGATTTCTCGCCCGAAGAGGTCAATTGGGCCTTGGCAAACGGCTATCAACCCGTCAGTCTCGGTGCCGCCCGCCTGCGTACCGAAACCGCCGCTATCGTAGCCTGTCATACAGCCGTACTCATAAACAGTTAAAATGGTACTTCGTACGTTAAACAGTTAAAATGGTTTTTATTTCATAAAAACGTTAAATTGTTAGAACTGGACTCTGATATATTATTGTGGATCAACGGGCATTACGAAGGATGGCTCGATGAGGTGATGTGGACGGTGAGTGCCGCCAAGACTTGGGCGTGGCTCTATGTGGCGTTAGTGATTCTGTTGGTTAAGAAATTTCATAACTGGAAACTCGTACTGCTGATTTTGGTCGGCTTCGGCATCGCTGTCGGATTGAGTGACTATCTCTGCAGCGGTATCCTCAAACCCCTTGTTTGCCGTTTGCGTCCGACGCATGAACCGGCTCTTGATCCGCTGCATCTGGTGCGCGGTTACACCGGCGGTTTATATGGTTTTTGCAGCAGTCATGCCGCGAACACGATGGCGGTCGCGCTACTCTTCAGTCTGCTCTATAAAGACGCAAGAGCCACCGTCAGCCTCATGGCTTGGGTGGCACTTAACTGTTACAGCCGGATGTACCTTGGCGTACATTATCCGAGCGATATTATTGCGGGTCTGCTGATCGGTTCTCTGTGGGCGCTGCTTGTTTGGCTGGCGCTATTACATTGGCTCCCCGTGGGCGACGAGGCAACTCAGCAGGATGGTTCATGAACGTCTCAAACTCCTCCGGCGTGAGCAGACGCTTCAACTCCGCGTAGATAGCTTGCATTCGCTCCATGTTCTGAGCTCGCGTCAGTCCTTTCTGACGAAAAAGCGCATACTTGAGATGCATGCGATAGATGGTATCGATACGCACCGAGTCTTTGATTCCTAATTCACGCACCAGACGCGTTGTCTGCTTCAAAGCTTCCTCCTGCGGCGTACGCTGAGGACGAGGTTCGAGAACCGGCTCTTGCGCCATCATGTTGCCAGCCAAGAAGGCTATTAAGAAAAGAGAGTAGATTTTTTTCATATAAAAAATAACAACAAAAATTGTGCCAAAATCAGAGATTAAAATAGCAAATCGACTGTATTTCTCGCAAGAAGGTGCGGAACGTCATTCGCGTCCTGCGGTACGTGTTGCCTTGGCGGGTATCATCGTCGGCGTGGTTGTGATGATATTGACGCTTTGTATCGTGGTGGGTTTTAAACAAACCATCACGCAGAAAGTAGCCGGTTTTGGAGCGCATATACAAGTTGTTTCCTTTGATAACAATAACACCTACGACCTGCAGCCTATCGAGGTCTCGGACAGTCTTCTGTTCCGGCTTGGCAGTTATGAGCACGTACGCAGAGCGGCACCCTTCATCACCAAACCCGGTATGCTCAAGACCGATTCGGCTTTTCATGGTATCGTGCTCAAGGGAACGGACTATTGGGATTTCTTCCGACATAATATCATAGACGGCGGTCTTCCGACCCAACCCAACCGGATCGTCATCTCAAAGGCGGTTTCTACCGAACTGCATCTGCAAGTAGGAGACGGAGTATATGCCTATTTTGTGGATGATACCGATGTGCGGGCGCGACGATTCACCGTTTGCGGTATCTATGAGACGGGTTTTGGTCAGTACGATGACCTGTTTGTCATAACTACCCTGCGTGACGCCAGAAAATTGCAAGGTTGGGAGGCGAACACCTATTCGGGTGTGGAGATACTCGTCGATGACATGCAGTACTTGAACGAGACGGCGGATCGCATTTATTTCGCGACCGTCAATCATCTGGACGAAGACGGCTATCAATGCTATTATGTGCAGACGCTCCAAGAGCAGAATCCGGCTGTCTTTGCATGGCTCGATCTGTTGGATATGAACGTGGTCGTGATCATTATCCTGATGCTGCTCGTTGCCGGATTTAACATCGTTTCCGGACTCATCATCCTGATTCTGGACGGTGTCCAATTGATCGGAACGCTCAAAGCCTTGGGTGCGGACAACCGTTTCGTTCGGCACGTGTTCCTCTGGCAAGCGACTCTGCTGATCGGAAAAGGAGTCTTGTACGGCAACTCGATCGCTTTTATCTTGGCAAGCATTCAATACAAATACCATCTTGTGCCGCTTGAGGCAGCGACCTATTATGTGAGTTATGTGCCTATCGCCTTCCCGTGGGGATGGATTTTGGCATTAAATTTGCTTACCATCGGTGTATCCGTATTAATCCTCTTATTGCCGTCGATGATCATCTCCAAGATCTCTCCGGCACGAGTAATGCACTTTGAGTAAGGTGAAATGTGAAAGGTGAAAGGATGAAGTTACAGACGATCGTGGATATTAAGCCTTCCAAATGGAAGATAGGGTATGAGGACAAGATCCTGATGCTGGGTTCGTGTTTCTCCGACGAGATAGGCGAGCAGATGAAACAGCGCTATCTATCTGTCACCTGCAACCCCTTCGGTACGCTCTATAACCCGCTCTCTATCTCCAATGCGATAAATGCCAAAATAAGTAAATGTGAAAATGAGAAAATTCCTCTCGTGGAACACGAGGGGTTGTGGCATTCGATGTCGCACCATGGTTCGTTCTCTCGTGCCGATAGAAACGAGGCGGAGCAAGCGGTACGCGCATCAATCGATACCATGCAACAGGCGCTCAAAGAATCGACCGTTGTCATCGTTACCTTTGGTACGGCATGGGTCTATGAGATGAACGGAGAGATCGTCGGTAACTGCCATAAATTGCCTGCCGACCGTTTCACGCGCCGCCGGCTTTCGGTCGAAGAGATTGTTGCCGCATGGCGTCCTATCCTTGATCGCTATCCCGATAAACATTGGCTCTTCACCGTCTCGCCCATCCGGCATATCAAGGACGGTCTCCACGAGAACCAGTTAAGCAAAGCAACACTGCTGCAAGCGGTAGAACAACTCTCCTCCCTTGAGGGGAGGTCGGGTGGGGTTTTGTATTTCCCGTCCTACGAAATCATGTTAGACGAACTACGCGACTATCGTTTTTATGCCGATGATCTCGTACATCCTTCTTCGTTGGCGGTCACCTATATCTGGGAGCGGTTTGTGGATACTTTCTGTACACCCCAAACGCGCAATGAACTGATTCTGCAGCATAAACGCTGGAAACACGAACACCATATTCCTTTGCATTCTTATGAATAAAACCATTCGATACATAGGGCTGATCCTGCTGACCATACTGCTGGTAGCCTGTCAGGGAACGAAAGAAGAACGCGTGCTTAAGCAGCGGCAGGCTTCCGCGGAGAAGCAAACGGAAATACTTTGTGAGGCATTGCTGCACAATGCTCCGCTGGACTCTATCCGCTCGATCGCTGAGGCTCAGAATGAACTGTTCTTCTATGTCTTTGACGCCCGTCAGATGGTTTATTGGTCATCGAATCGCTTGACTTCCGGTGCGGTCTATCTGTCTTCTTACGATACATGGCGGGAATTGGCTTTCTCCAATGCCAAGACGATGGCGCGGTGGAGTAAGGCGGGTATATACAACGTGCTGACTGTCATACCATTACAGTATTTGGAGCCGCAGGAATATATCGACGAGAATACGCTCAGTTCGCAGACCTTCTCTTTCCGGCAACTCATCGAGTCGGATACCAAAACCTACGCCAAATCACGGCTCTATTATTACCTCTGCCATGTTCTGTTTGGTTTGGTGATACTGATCGGTATCATTGGCCTCATTGCACACAAAGGTATCCGTAACATGCGCCTCTCGACGCGGATCATGTACATCGTGATGACCCCTGTCTTGGCGGTGTTCATCTATATTTTTGTCATGTCGATCCGCTATGTGCATCGCACGAACGAGCAGCATCAGCGGCACGATCTGCAGATGCGATCGGAATATGTTCAGTCTTTTCTGCGTTCGCTCTACTACTGGGATGTAACGCTTGAAAACGATCAGGCTCAAGGTTTGGCGATCGACCTGCACGACTTGGGTTATGACATGAATCAGGATATCCATGTCTATGGGCTGAACGGTGAGTTACTCGCTTCGTCCTCACCCATGCTCTTCAACAGCGGTGTCCTGTCCCGACGTATGGCACCCGAAGCGATCTTCAGCGAGGAACATACGGCTGTTTGTTACGAATATATCGGTTCGCACCCTTATCTGGTATCCTATGTACCTTTCCATAACGGTTCGTTCGTCACGATAGGCTATATCGCCGTACCGTATTTTATGAGTGAGCGAACGCGTAACGAGGAAGTCGATGCGTTGTTGGCACGCTTGCTCCCGCCCTATATCATCGTGCTGCTCTTAGCCCTTGTTTTCTCGTTTGCGGCTGCCAAATCGATGACTGCACCGATCTCTATTCTGACGGATAAGATGCAGCGGTTTGAGATAGGCGGACACGACAGTCATATCAACTACCCCTATCGCGATGAGTTGGGCGCGTTGGTGGAGCGGTATAATATATTGGTGGATCAAGTGGAAGAGAGTGCTTCTCAGTTAGCCCGTGCCGAACGGGAAGGGGCATGGCGAACGATGGCGCGACAGATCGCTCATGAGATCAATAACCCCTTGACGCCTATGAAGTTATCCGTGCAAAAACTGCAACTCAAACGCGGTACGGACGGCTTTGACGAGTACTTCGACAAGACCACCAAAATGCTGATCGCAGAGATCGATAACTTAGCCCATATCGCGCAGTCTTTCTCGGCTTTAGCAAAGCAGCCCGAAGTGGTGACGACTGAAGTGGATATCGCCGAAAAACTGTCGAACGTCATTACCCTCCAACGGGAGAACGATGAGCAGATCCCGTTGCGCTATGTGGGCGCTGACTCCGGTGTAACGGTTCTGGCTGATAATGAACAGATTAGTCAGGTGTTCGTCAATATCATCAAGAACGCCCTGCAAGCTTCGCCGACCGATATCATCGTGGTTCTCAATGCCGCTTATTCGGAACGCGAGGTGCAGATATCCATCTCGGACGACGGATGCGGTATCCCGGAAGATATCCAAGCGCGTATTTTCCAACCGAACTTCACCACCAAGTCCAACGGCAACGGTCTCGGTTTGGCGATCTCCAAACATATCGTCGAAGGGTCGGGTGGAAGAATCGAGTTCGAGACATCGCCTAAGGGCACGACATTCTATATTTATTTGAGGAGGCAGTAATGTTTTTCCAAATTATACCACCGACACCGTCGCTGAGACCTTATATAACGCGTTACGTGTTCGTGCGCGCGGAGGGTTCGACAGACACCATGACGCCGCCTGAAGATGACCCCCGTTTCGTGAACGGGAAACATGTGCAGACGTTTCTTCCCAATTACGGAAGTTTGATTTTTATGCGCAACACGACGGTGGATATCAACGGCGTGAAGGCAGACGGTTTGACGCTGGTAGGTGCGTATCAGCAGTCCATCTCGATGACGACCTTAAGCGGTTGGTTCGAAGGTATGTTATTGGATTTTGAACCAGGAGGCATGCATGCCCTGTTAGGGATCGACCTTCAGCAATTATCGGGGAAAGTGTTGACGGCGGAGCAATACGGCGATGAAGGGTTGATGCAGTTAGACCGGATTTTCAAGCAATACGAAAGAGCGGAACATATCGCACTGTTGTTAGATGCGTTCTTTTTGGGGCATCTTCCGCATAAAGAGGATGTGAATTATGCGAGAATATGCAAAGTCGTAGCGGCTTGTGATGAGGCGAAAGGCAATATCTCTGCCGCAGAAATGGCGTCTGCAGCATGTTTGGGTGAACGGCAGTTCCTGCGCGTGTTCCGCACATATGTCGGTATTCCTCCCAAACAGTTCATTCGCTTGCGCCGTTTCCACCGTGCCCTGCAATCCATGCAACAGCAGGCTGCGAACGGCAACAATATAGACTTGATGTCCGTCGCCCTTGAACACGGTTACTACGATTTGAGCCACATGGCGTTGGAGTTTCAGCAGATGGGATGTGTCTCGCCAAGCCATTTCCGCATATTAGGCATTCCTTTAACGGCAGATTTCTCGGTCTTTTTTGCATAAAAATGACTTTAAATAGCATAATGTCCGTTTTTTCATAGTGTATCTGCGTCAAAAGCAGTACCTTTGCACCGGATTTTAAAACAAACAAAAAAAATGAGAAAGATTATTTTCGGATTGTTTTTGCTATTAACCGTCTCGGTTTCTGCCGAAACGATTAAAGGAACCGTAACGGACACCAAAGGTGAACCCATGCCTTTCGTCACCGTTTCTGTCTTGACCCAAGACTCCGCGCTTATCACCGGAGCCATCACCGATGAACAGGGAAAATACAGCATAGAATCTCCCTCCCTTGAGGGGAGGGTCGGGGAGAGGTTTTTAATCCAGGCTTCTTATATCGGCTACCACACAGCCTTCGGCGGACCGGATTTCGTGCTGCGCGAAGAGACCGAACAACTCAAAGAGTTGGAGGTCAAAGCCAAGAAACCGCTTATCGAGCGCCAGATGGATAAGTTGGTGGTCAACGTCAGTGCCTCACCTTTATCTGCCGGTTCGAACGGAAACGACATCCTTCGTCGTGCGCCGGGCGTGCGTATTGATAAGGATGGAAACATTACCGTGAACGGCAAATCTGTCGAAATCTACGTGGACGGTAAACCCTCTTACCTCAGCGGACAGCAACTCAAAGCGATGCTCGACGGAACAGACGGCAACACGATCGAGAAGATCGAGATCATCTCGAACCCTTCCGCCAAATACGACGCTTCCGGTCAAGGAGGTATCATCAATATCAAGACCAAGCGCAACATGATGCGCGGTCTGAACGGAATGCTTTCTGCCGGATACGGAGGCATGTATTTCGGCGATGTCAACCGCTGGCTGAATCAGGAGATGTTCTCGCTTATGCTCAATTATCGCGGCGAGAAGACATATACCTTTGGTCAATTGACGCAGGTTTATGCGGAGAACGATATAGATTTTGAGAGTTACCGCGAGACACCTTTGTTCAAGAACTATTCGTACTCGCACTATGACTTGAATTTTCAGTACTACATGCTCAAGGTCGGTAACGATTGGTACATCGACTCGCTCAATACTTTCGGTTTTATTCTGCAAGTGCCGTATATGCGTGTCAATCAGCGTATTATGCCCGATGGTAATGGCGCCTACATGATTGACAAAACGCTTGCCGACACGACGAACAGTATCACCAACTCGAACAATCGAATGCAGTCTCCGCAGCACACGGCGAACCTCAACTATACCCATACTTTTAACGAGGCGCTGGAGCAGGAGTTGACGGTGAATGTGGACTATAACCGTTATAACAACACTTCGTCTAACGAGCAGGGTACGCGGTACGACAAACCCTATCTGGGCAATACGTCTCTGGGACTCGATATCCGTAGCCGTCAAGTGGTCGATATCTACAGCGCGAAGATGGATTTTCAGACTAAGTTTTGGCAAACGGGTATGATCGAGTGCGGCGTTAAGTATGGTCTGTCATCTACGAACAACTCGATGACCACCGACTCAACGATCAACGACATTCTGCAATCTCAAACGGTCTCCAACTTCATCTATGATGAACATGTAGCAGCTGCCTATATTTCTGTAGGCAAGCAGTTTGGCGAGCATTGGTCGGTTAAGTTAGGTCTGCGCGGCGAATATACGTATAGTAAAGGTCTGTGGAAACAGGCGCAGAAAGACTCGCTGACCAGCAAATCTTATTTCGATCCGTTCCCTACAGCCTATGTGGGTTATACGAGCAAACCATTAGGTAAACTTGGTCAGCCGATCGCGGTCAGCGCCAGTTATACAAGGCGTATCAAACGACCGAACTACTGGATGCTGAACCCCTTCAAGACTTATGTCGATGCTTATAGTTATCAGGAAGGAAATACAACGCTCAAACCGGAGTTTAACAACGATGTTGAACTGCATTTCAGTTGGACGCAGTACCTGAATGTGACTTTCAATTTTGCGCACACACAAGATATGTTCTCTGCGAAAACGACCATTATGCCGAGTGGCATCGGACGCTCACGATGGATCAATTTCGGTACCTGTACCACGCATGGCGCGAATGTCTCGTTGACCGAACTGCCGCTCGTGCCGAAATTCGACGATGAACATAAGGTGAACGGCGCATGGCTTGCCCTTACCGTCAATGCCGGCTGGTTGCATTTTATCAATAAATCCTACGAGAAACAAGCCGACGGCAAGCCCGTCTATGAGAATCGGAATCATTATGGCTACGCCGGCGGTACGCTCTCTGCCTATCTGCCGAAAGATTGGACCATGACCTTCGATGGCAACTGGTCCTCGCCGATGTCCACCGGTTATAATAGGCAAGGCAGTACCTATTTCCTTAGTTTCGGTGTTCGAAAGATGTATATGGCCAAGGGCTTGATCTTCAATTTGAATGTGCAGGATTTGGCGCGTTCGCTGTCCTTCCGCGAAGATGATCTGGGACAAGCTCCCGGTTATAGCAGTTGGTATAAGAACACCGTTCGCCAGCAACGTGTGATACTCTCCGTAACATGGATGTTCGGTCAGTATCAGCAGCATAAAAACCGTAAGGTAGGTGATATGGACGAACTCAATCGTCTTGGTGGCGGAGGTGGTGTTTCTACCGGAAATTAGGAAAAAACTGACTTTTTTATAAAAAAGTGACGTGCGCGCTTGCGTATGTCATTTTTTTTTTGTAATTTTGCACGCAAAATTGATTTAACATACTAATTGAAAAACACAAAACATTATGAAAGTACAAACTATCATGTCGCAGTTAGCTGCGAAACACCCGGGGGAAGCAGAGTACCTGCAGGCAGTTCAGGAAGTATTGGAGTCGATTGAAGAGGTGTACAATCAGCACCCCGAGTTTGAGGCGGCGAAGATCGTGGAACGCATGGTCGAGCCGGATCGTATTTTTACGTTCCGTGTGACGTGGATTGATGATCAAGGTGAGGTACAGACCAACCTCGGCTATCGTGTGCAGTTTAACTCGGCGATTGGCCCGTACAAAGGTGGTCTTCGTTTCCACCGTGCCGTTACACCGTCCATGCTCAAGTTCCTAGGCTTTGAGCAGACCTTTAAGAACGCGCTGACGACCCTGCCGATGGGTGGAGCCAAGGGAGGTTCGGACTTTGACCCGGTAGGTAAATCGGACGCAGAGATCATGCGTTTCTGCCAAGCCTTCATGCTCGAACTCTGGCGTTGCATTGGTCCGGATCAGGATATCCCTGCCGGTGACGTAGGTGTAGGCGGTCGTGAGATCGGTTTCCTCAACGGTATGTACCAGAAGCTTGCGCGCGAGTATCATACAGGTGTTTTGACCGGAAAAGGTATGACATGGGGCGGTTCGATCCTCCGTCCGGAGGCAACAGGCTTCGGCGCGTTGTATTTCACGCAGCATCTGCTCGACAAGGCCGGTAAGGATATCAAGGGCAAGAAAGTGGCTATCTCCGGTTTCGGTAACGTGGCTTGGGGCGCAGCTACCAAGGCCGTTGAGTTGGGCGCAAAGGTTGTTGCTATCTCCGGTCCGGACGGTGTAGTTGCTATCAAAGACGGTATCACCAAGGAGATGATCGACTATATGCTTGTTATGCGTGCGTCGAACCGCAATAAAGTACAAGACATGGCGGATAAGTTCCCGGGTCAATGCGTATTTACCGAGGGTAAGAAAGCATGGTCTATCCCGTGCGACATCGCGCTGCCGTGTGCATTCCAAAACGAGTTAAGCGAAGACGATGCAAAAGAACTAAAAGCAAACGGTTGCTGGTGTTGCTGCGAAGTAAGTAACATGGGCTGCCAGCCGGGTGCTATCCATTATTTCCAACATAACGGAGTACTGTTTGCACCGGGTAAGGCGGTTAACGCCGGTGGTGTCGCTACGTCGGGCCTCGAGATGACGCAGAACGCAGAGCACCTCAGCTGGAAAGCCGCTGAAGTCGATGAGCGCCTCCACCATATCATGGAGTCCATCCACGAGCAGTGTGTTCGTTACGGTACACAGCCCGATGGCACGATTGACTATGTCAAGGGTGCGAACATCGCCGGATTTATGAAGGTTGCAACCGCAATGCTTGAGCAGGGAATTATCTAATAAACCTTCGTCATTACGTCATTACGTAATTACGTCATTACGAAAAAGTTATGTACACCGATTTTCAGAAACATCTGCAGAATACCTTGAACGAGATCAAGGAGGCAGGCTTATATAAGAACGAGCGCGTGATCATCACGCCGCAGAGTTCGGGCATCGCTGTCGAAGGCGGACAGGAAGTAATTAACTTCTGTGCGAACAATTACCTTGGTTTGGCGGACAACGCCGAGCTGATTCAGGCAGCTAAAGACCGCATGGATGCGCGCGGATACGGAATGGCTTCCGTGCGTTTTATCTGCGGTACGCAAGATACGCACAAGGAGCTCGAGCGCGTGATCAGCGATTTCTTCGGCACGGAGGATACCATCCTCTATGCAGCATGCTTCGATGCCAACGGCGGTTTGTTTGAACCGCTGTTGACCGAAGAGGATGCTATCATCTCCGATGCCCTCAATCATGCCTCGATCATCGACGGCGTACGTCTTTGTAAGGCGGTGCGTTACCGCTATGCGAACGGCGATATGGCGGATCTGGAAGAGAAACTTAAAGAAGCACAGGCGCAACGCTTCCGTATCATCGCTACCGACGGTGTCTTCTCGATGGACGGAAACGTATGTCCGTTGGATAAGATCTACGAACTCGCGCAGAAATACAACGCACTTGTCATGGTCGATGAGAGTCACTCGGCAGGTGTCGTAGGTAAAACCGGTCACGGTGTAACTGAATTGTACAATATGCGCGGTAAGATCGAGATTATCACCGGTACGCTCGGTAAAGCGTTCGGCGGATCGGTAGGTGGATTCACAACGGGTAAGAAAGAGATCATCGACCTGCTGCGTCAACGTAGCCGTCCGTATCTCTTCTCGAACTCGATCCCGCCGATGATCGCAGCGGCCGGTATCAAGACCTTCGAGATCTTGACCCGCTCGAATGAGTTGCAAGATCGTCTGCACGAGAACACCGCTTACTTCGTTGAGAAGATGAAAGCAGCTGGTTTCGATATCAAACCGACGCAGTCCGCGATCTGTGCGGTCATGCTGTATGATGCCAAACTGAGTCAGGTATTCGCAGCCGAATTGCAGAAGGAAGGCATCTATGTCACAGGCTTCTATTATCCGGTGGTTCCGAAAGGTCAAGCGCGTATCCGTGTGCAGGTTTCTGCCGCTCATACCCGCGAACAATTGGATAAATGTATCGCTGCGTTTGTTAAAGTTGGCACGATTCTTGGTGTAGTAAAATAAAGTTATGAAAGCGTTAGTAAAGAAATATGCTGAGCCGGGTATCTGGATGGAAGAAGTCCCGATGCCGGAGGTGGGAGTCAACGATGTGCTCATCAAGGTCAAGAAAGCCGCTATCTGCGGTACGGACCTGCATATGTACAAATGGGACGCATGGTCCCAGACACATTGCAAACCGCCTTATACGATGGGGCATGAGTTCGTAGGTGAAGTAGCATGGGTAGGTGTCGGCGTGCAGAATATCAAGGTTGGTGACCGTGTGACGGCCGAAGGACATATCACTTGCGGACATTGCCGTAACTGCCGTCGAGGTATGGGGCATGTTTGCGAGAACACGATCTCCGTCGGTATCATGGGCAAGGACGGCTGTTTTGCAGAGTATGTCACCATTCCCGAATCGAACGTAGTCAAACTGCGTGACGAGATACCCGATGACTTCGCAGCCATCATGGATCCGTTCGGAAACGCTACTCATACAGCGCTTGCTTTCCCCCTCTTGGGCGAAGATGTACTCATTACCGGCGCAGGTCTGATCGGAACGATGGCTGCCGGAATATGCCGGTACGCAGGCGCGAAGCATATTGTAGTAACGGATATCAATCCGCTTCGTCTGGAAATTGCCAAGAAGATGGGCGCAACGCTGACGGTGGATGGCTCCAAAGGCGAGACGATCCAAGATGCCATGAAGCAGTTGGGTATCAAGGGCTTCGATGTGGGACTGGAGATGTCCGGTGCACCCGCGGCCTTCAACGATATGATCGAGCATATGTACAAAGGAGCGAACATAGCTCAACTTGGAATCCTGCCTTCGGACACGCAGGTCAACTGGTCGGATGTGATTTTCAACGCCCTGACGATCAAAGGTATCACCGGTCGCCGTATGTGGGAGACATGGTATCAGATGGAGCAGATGTTACTTGGAGGACTCGACCTCTCACCGGTGATCACCCACCGCTTTAAGTTCGATGACTTCCAGAAAGGCTTCGACGTCATGGTCAGCGGACAATGCGGAAAAGTGCTATTAGAATGGTAAACCAAAATATTTATTTAAGATGAAAAAGATTTTACTAAGTGCGCTGCTGTTGGTTTGCAGCATCGCAATGAGTTCCGCCTTTACCCGTGAGGGACTGACGGAGTACAAGTTAGACAACGGCCTGACGGTCATGTTGTGGGAAGACCATGACCAGCCGGATGTAACAGGCTATGTAGTAGTACGTGCAGGTGCCGTAGATGAACCTGTCGAGTACACCGGACTTGCTCACTATTTGGAGCACATGCTCTTCAAAGGTACCCAACGTATCGGTGCCTTGGATTGGAATGCAGAAAAACCGATCTATGACTCGATCATCGCATTGTACGACCAGTACAGTGACGCTACCGATCCGAAGATCCGTGAACAATTGGCTACGCAAATCAACGAATGCTCGATGCGTGAGGCAAAGATCTCTTCGACCGAAGATTTCTTTAATATGCTCGACCTCATCGGTGCAGAGGGCGTGAACGCCTACACTTCGTATGATCTCACGGCGTACCATAACTCCTTCCCGGCAGCTGAGATGTACCGTTGGTTGACGATCTTCTCAGATCGTTTGATCAATCCTGTCTTCCGTACTTTCCAAGCTGAGTTGGAGAACGTGTTCGAGGAGTATAATATGTATGCTAACGAACCATCGTCGCAGGTACAGAAACAGCTCTTTGAGGATATCTACAAAGGATGTCCGTACGAGCGTGACGTGATCGGTAAACCGGAACACCTCAAGAACCCGCGTCTGAGCAAACTCATCGAGTTCTACAACACATGGTATGTACCTAACAACATGGCGCTGATCATCGTCGGTGACTTCGATACCGAGACCACCAAACCGATGATTGCAGAGACTTTCTCGCGTCTGCAACCGAAGGAGTTACCGGAACGTCCTTCTTACCCGGAGGTATCGTTTGCCGGAAACCCGACCAAGCACTATAACCTTGGTTATAACCCGCAGGTGGCTTGGGTTTATCAGGGAGTTAAAGAAGGCGATCCGGATCAGGATGTATTGGATTTCGTTTGTGCATTGTTGTATAACGGTCAGACAGGTCTCTTGGATAAGGTGAACACCAAGGGTGACGTCCAATTTGCCGGTGTGTTCAGCGACGCACGTCGTAACACAGGTCGTCTCATCATTGAGGCTGTACCGTACTACGATGCGAACCAGCGTATGTTCGAGTCCGACAAGGCTACGAAAGCGATCATCATGAAAGAGGTGGATAAGATCAAATCCGGTAACATCGACGACGACTTGATTGCAAACGTAAAACGCCTCTATGCACAAGGTGAGAAGATGACCAATGAGAGTCCGTCGGCTAAGATGCAGGCTTTGGTTCAATGCTTCACCTATGGTGTACCGACCGATGAGATCTTCACGCAGTATGCGAAGATTCAGGCGTTGACCAAGGATGAGATTGCACGTGTGGCTAAGAAATATTTCGATGCACCGTACATGACAATATCGTTCGACGAGGATACCAAGACGATGAAAGCCAAGACTTTACCGAAACCGAATATCAAACCCTTGGATCCGGTTAAGAATGCTAAAACCGAGTACGCTGAGGCTTTCCAGAAACTGCCGAAGGGTGAACTCAAGCAGACTTTCAACGATTTCAATGACGTCACAGTCAGCACGATTGCAGAGAATGTCAAACTGCACTATACGCCGAATAACAAGAACGATATCTTCACGCTCAACCTGCGTTATGGTGTCGGTGCACACGAGTTGCCGTTGTTGCCTTATGCTACGATCCTTATGGAGGATGCCGGTATCATGGGTAGCCCGGCTACTGAAGGTAAAGACTTCGACCAGCAGATTGCGGAACTCGGAGGATCTGTTTCGTACGGTTGCAGCGATTCGTACTTCACGGTAGCTATCTCCGGTGAGGATGAGAACTATGAGAAGATCATGAATCTCGTGAGTCGTCAGTTATTGATGCCGTACCTTGAGCAGAAACAGTTGGATGCTGTGAAGGGTAGTGAATTCTTCAGCCGTTACAGCCGTCAGAAACGTACTGCTGTTCAGAAGAGTGCATTGATGCAGTATGCGCTCTACGGCGATAAGTCCGACTATCTGGATGAAGTTCCGTTTATGGATGTATGGTTAATGGATGGCGTGAAAGTGCAGCAGTTAGTTGCTTCAGCGCGTACCTATGCGTTGGATGTCTTCTATTGCGGTACGCTGCCTCAAGAGAAGATGGTAGCTGATCTGCCTTTGACCGAAGGTATGCGTCCGTCTAACTCGCCTTTCATCAAGGAGCGTAAGACCTATACCAAGCCGACCGTGCTCTTCTTGCCGAACAGCAACGTACAGCAGGCTGACCTCTATTTCTACATCAACGGTCGTCCGTACGACATCGCTTCGGATGTGGCTTCGGATGCATTTAACCAGTATATGTCCGGTGGTTTCACGGGTATCATCATGAACGAGATCCGTGTGAAACGTTCGATGGCTTATACGGCATATGGTGTGGATGCTACACCGGCTCTCCCGGGTAAAGACTGCTATTTCTACGGCTATGTAGGTACCCAGAGTGACAAGGTGGTAGATGCCATCAAGGTCTATATGGACATCCTCAACGATATGCCGAAAGATTCGACCCAGTTAGTAGCACTCAAGGCTGCCCTCAAGCAGGCTTCGCAAACGGCTAAACCGTCGATGCGTGGTAAGGCTTCGACTTACGAATACTGGCAACGTCTGGGCTATAACGATGATCCGGCTAAGGTGAATGCAGCCGCTATCGATGCATTGACTTTCAACGACATCGAGAAGTTCTACGAGGATAATATCAAGGGTAAACCGGTAACGATCATCCTCATGGGTGACCCGAAGAAGATCAACCTCAAGGAGATCGAGACGAAGATGGGTTGCAAAGTTACCAAACTGTCCCCGGGTAAATTGTTTAACTCGATTCAGGAATTAGAGGATGCCGTCATGTAATCATAAAAGCGGATTTGTCAACATTGTGGGAAACCCTAATGTTGGCAAGTCCACCTTAATGAACGCCTTGGTAGGAGAACGCCTATCGATCATCACTTCCAAAGCACAGACGACACGGCACCGTATCATGGGTATCGTGAACGGCGAGGACTTCCAGATGGTCTATTCGGACACACCGGGAGTTCTCTCGCCGAATTATCGTTTGCAGGAGAAAATGCTTGAGTTCTCGCGTTCTGCACTCGTCGATGCCGACGTGCTGCTCTACGTGACCGACGTGACGGATAGCGCTGACAGGAATGCCGATTTCCTCACGAAAGTGAAGCGCATGGCAGCCTCCGGAACGAAAGTTTTCCTTATCATCAATAAAATTGATCTGACGACCCAAGAGACTCTTGAGTCGCTTGTTGCTTTCTGGCAGAACCAATTGCCGGAAGCGACGGTTTTCCCTATCTCGGCACAAGAGCGTTTTGGGGTGGCACAATTGTTTGATGCCATCAAGGATGCGCTGCCCGAAGGCGAACCTTTCTTCCCAAAGGACCAATTGACGGACAAGTCTGAACGCTTCTTTGTCAATGAGATCATTCGCGAGAAGATCCTTCTTACGTACGACAAAGAGATCCCTTACTCGGTCGAAGTGGAGGTGGAGTCGTTCCATGAAGAAGAGGATATCATCCGCATCTCCGCCGTTATCTATTGCGAGCGGGAGAGCCAGAAGGGTATCATCATCGGTAAAGCAGGCTCTGCCCTCAAAAGGGTAGGGTCGTTGGCTCGCAAGGATATCGAGGAGTTCTTCCAGAAACAGGTGTTCCTGCAGTTATTTGTGAAAGTAGATAAAGAATGGCGCTCCAACACAGGTCGTTTGCGTCATTATGGGTATGATTTGACATGATTCGTGAGGGATGGCATAAGAGAGTCACCATCGATATTTTGGTGTGGGTGATTGCAGCGCTGTTATGTATGTTATGGCGCTGGGTAGCCAATAAGAGTGAGATGATTCATTACTGGGCGCTGTTCGGCGTGCTTGCTGCTGCGTGGATCGTGGTCGGCTTTGCGGTACAACTCTATCGATCCTATAAGGAGGCATGGTTCTGGCAATCGATGTTGTCGCTCATTGCCGATGCCGGTATCTTGATCGGCCTCTGCTATTGGGTGCTACCTATGTTGCCGTATAACCTGTCGCCGAAAGTAGCCTTATGGGCGATTCTATTAGTTGGAGCGTTGGAGACCTTCGTCACGCTCATGGAGCATTACTGGAAGTACGCGACGAACATGACTGTTCCTGTGATGCAGATCGAGCAACGCGAGAACGCAAAAGTCACTCGTCCTGATTCGCCGCGTTCAACCAATTCCATGCGTTCGATACGCCAGTCGGTCTTGTCGGTGACTACCGAAGAGGACTATCGCATGCTCTTGGAGAAAGCGCGTTTGGATAGCCGGCAGACCAAAGCCATATGCGATAGAAACCGTTTTGCATTCCTGCAGATACCTGACTATCAATATAAAACCTTGGTTGACTTGACGCTGCTCAATGATGCCAAAGGTATTAATAGACGATTCTGTATCGTCAATCAGAAACTTCCTGACGGAGGACGGTATGTATGCTGTTATCGTCCGCAGGAGTATATCAAATCGAAGATCCTTGCCAAATACCCGTGGGGTATCAATTGGATCGTTTATACTTTGTATTTCTTCCATAAGCGGGTTGTGCCGCGTCTGGCATTGACCAGCCGTCTCTATTATGATGTCACCAAAGGTCGTAAGCGTATGCTGAGTAAGACCGAGGTGCTCGGACGACTCTATTATTGCGGTTTTGAGGTGGACGAGATCGTGCCGATGGGGCACATCGAATATGTGTTTGCGCATCGTCACTCGCAGCCTTATCCTCAAGAGCAGTTGAAGGTCTATGGACCGTTGATCAAGTTGCCGCGAGTATGCAAGAATAAAGAAATCAAGTATTTCTACAAAACCCGAACGATGCACCCTTATGCAGAGTACATCCAGAAATACGTGTTTGATTCCAGAGGGGGGATGGATATCGCCGATAAGTCGAATGACGATTGGCGTATCACGACATGGGGCAAGTTCATGCGCAAGTATTGGCTGGACGAACTCCCGATGTTGATTAACTGGTTCAAAGGCGATGTCAAACTGGTGGGTGTTCGTCCGCTCAGCCGAACGATGTTCGACACCTATCCGAAGTGGTTGCAAGACAAACGTACGTTGTGTAAACCGGGGTTGATACCGCCTTTCTATATTGATCATCCTAAGACGTTTGATGAACTGTTTGCCAGTGAAGACAAGTATCTCACAGAGTACCTTGCGCATCCGTTCCGAACGGATTGCAAGTATTTCTTCCTGACAATGAAATCCATTCTAACCCGCAAGACCCATAGTGCGTAATAAAAGAGAAAGTTGAAAGATGAAAAGTGAAAGGATATATTTGAATCTTGTGCGAGCGGCCTTATGGGGGAAAGAACCCGTAGTGTGGCCGGAAGAGATGACGGAGGACCTGCTTCGTCTCAATGCCCACCAAGGCACAGGCGCTTTGGTGTATCCGCTTGTTTTGAACCAAGAGTCCCTTTCTTCGTACGCGCGTACGCAAATGAAAGGTGTATGCATGCGCACGATGCAGCAACATGTGCAATTACAATACACGCTGCAAACCGTTTGGCAAGCGTTAGAGAAAGCTAATATTCAGGCGGTGCTGATGAAAGGGGCAAGTCTTGCAGCTTTGTATCCCGATCCGCATCAACGTGCCTGGGGCGACATCGATTTGTTTGTCGGTAAGGACCAGTATCATCCTGCTTGCGCCGTGATGCGGGATACTTTTCCGAAGGCGCTTAAGTTTGACGAAGAGTTAGACCATTATAAGCATTATAACATCATCGCTGATGGGATCTCCATCGAGACCCATCGGGTTACAGTCGGTTTTCAGCATCCTGTCGATGAACGGCGGTACGCGAAGATGGAAGCGTATGGCATGATGAATGCTGAATGGTTAATGGTGAATGGACTGAAAGTGCGGGTGTTTGAACCCACTTTCAATGCCCTCTTTGTCATGATCCATGCGTGGGAACACATGACAACGCAGGGAGCGAATGTACGGCAGTTATGCGACTTGAGCCTCTTGCTGCATCATTATGCGGCGCAGATAGATAGAAAGCGACTCAAACGCTATCTGAAGGACTTGCATCTGACAGATGTATGGGCGCTGTTCATGACGCTATGCGTGAACGATTTAGGCTTGCCGGAGGAAGAAGCACCTCTCTATGATCCTCGTCTGAAGGAGCGTGCAGCCTTGCTGATGAACCATCTGCTGAGCGGTAAGTTAGTCGCTCCCAAACCCTCTGATAAAGCACCGGAAGGGCGTATCCTGCGTAAGATGCACACGATGACCGAACGTTTGCACAATGCCCGCCGTATCGGGCAATATAGTCCCGCTTATGGCCGTCATATGGTCGTCGAGACCCTGCTACATGGCGCGTTGCGGTTCTTTGCCAAAGACAGACATTGGGAGTGAAAGGTGAAAGGTGAAAAGTGAAAGGACTTAAGTACATAGTATTGGTGGGAAACATTGTAATTTTTGCGGTGTTGTCCTTGGTGTTACCAATCTGCTTCGAAGAGAACGATGATGCGATCATGGTCATGATCGCAAATGGAGGCTACTCCGGTACTCCGGATGGTCATCTGGTCTTCATCAATGTGCTCTACGGAACAGTTTTGGCCGCTTTGTATAGTCTGACCAAAGCCGTCGAATGGTACACGCTTTCGTTTGCCGTACTTCATGTGCTATCCATGTCTGTGTTGGCGTATTTCGTGCTGACGATTCCGAATCGTGCCAAATGGGAACGTATCATCTGGCTCTTGGTTTTGTATACTTTATGGGCACGCATACTCGCAGCCTTTCAATTTACCACCACAGCCGGGCTTACTTGTCTTGCCGGCTGCGTCTTATTGCTGCGCAATAGTAATAAAGCTCGATGGACGGGTGTATTCTTCGTACTCATTGCCTCATTAATACGTATCACCGCCGCCGGCTTAGTTGGTGTCTTGATGGCGCCTATTATCGTATATACCTACCGACTTGATTGGCGTAGATATATTCCTTTAGCGGTGATGCTGATGCTGGTAGTCGGATGTCGCATGACCCATAACTATATCTATCAGAGTGATCCGGCTTGGAATTACTATAATACTTATAATAACTTGCGTGGACAGTTGACCGATAATCCAAACGCTTATACCTTAAGTCCTTCCGATATGCCGGAGGGTGTCGATTGGACGGATTACCAGTTATTGCTTCGTTTCATTCCCGATCCGGAGAAAATGGATCTGACTACTATTCAGTGTCTTATTGCTGTTGTAAAGCAAGTGTCGCTGAAAAACCGAATGCATAATATACATCATCTGGATCGATATGCTGTCGAGTTAGCGATCTTATTCGCTTTGTTGGTACTGATGATTTTGACCACCGGTAATAAAACGAAATATGGTTTCTTGATCCTCTATACACTTTTCATCCTTGCGTTAATGGTCTATGTGAGCATGGATGGCTTCCTTAAGAATCGTGTCTTTCTCTGCATGTTGTTAGCCATCTTGATGACCGATTTCATGCTTTTACCTGATACTACCGGACGGAAACGCAGTTGGGGGATAGCGCTGGCTATTGTGGCTTTATGTGGATGGCTGGGCTATCAGACGAACTGCGACCAGATACGCAAACGGCATCGCCGTCATATTTGGGAAGATATGCAACGTCCGCTTTTGGCAAAGATGCCGAGCGATGCGATAGTTGTCACCATCGGAACGGGTCTATGTATGGATGCTGTGAATCCTTGGCACGTTTGGCCGTATTCGTTTACCAAATATACTTTGGGATGGCTGACGTGGTGTCCGCTGAACGAACCCGTAGGACATTCGTATCGGGTGTTCTTGCAGGACAATGTCTATCTGTTCACCAATCATGATTTTGACAATGAGGGTACTTCTCTTCAATTGGTTCGTGAACAACTGGAGAAACATTACGACGCACCTACAGAGATCGAGTGCGTTCACAAAAACGATCACTATTTGATCGTCCAATTAAAAAAACTGAATACTGAACACTGAAAACTGATTACTGTACACTACAATGTCCAAGACATTAGCAATTATAGGAGCGAGTTATCTGCAGCGACCTTTGGTGGAGCGCGCCAAACAAATGGGCCTGCGTACGATCTGTTTCGCGTGGGCAGAGGGTGCTGTGTGTCGAGATATATGCGATGCGTTCTATCCTATATCGATCACAGAGAAAGAGGAGATCCTGCAAGTCTGCCGTCAAGAGCATATTGACGGCGTTTGTACGATCGCAAGCGATGTGGCAGCACCTACCGTCGCCTATGTAGCAGAGCAGATGGGACTCACCGGAAACAGCTATGAAGCAGCGGTTAGAGCCAATAACAAATTCGCTATGCGCAATGCTTTCATGGCCGCCGGAGTACCATGTCCTGCCTATCACGTATGTCAAAATGCGGATGAGATGGAGAAGGTTGACGTGCAATTCCCTGTCATCGTCAAACCCACCGACCGATCGGGTAGTTTGGGTATCACGAAAGTGTCAAACGAAGCAGATTTACGCAGGGCTATCACTATAGCTGTTGCTCACTCTTTTGAACATGAAGCCCTTGTGGAACAGTTTATAGAGGGGCGTGAGATAAGTGTGGAATTTATCTCCTATGGAGGAAAGCATTACCCGCTGCAAATAACCGATAAAGTAACAACCGAGGCGCCGCATTTTGTGGAATTGGCACATCATCAGCCGGCTGAACTGACCGAAGAGCAATATAAAGCCATCTATGCCTTGACGCAAAAAGCCCTCAATGCCTTGGGTGTCACCAACGGAGCCAGCCACTCGGAGTATAAGATTACAGCAACGGGCGAGATATACGTTATGGAGATAGGAGCCCGTATGGGTGGTGACTTTATCGGTTCGGACCTTGTGCGTCTCAGTACCGGATACGACTTCGTGCAAGGCGTCATACAGGTGGCGTTGGGACAGTTCGAGAAACCGGTTCGAACGCTTTGCAAGTATTCCGGTGTCTATTTCCTCTCTGCGGATACCGCTCGCGTCAAGGATTATATCGACCATAAAGATGCCTATCCCGAGATCGTCATGGCGGAACAGACTTGCGAAACCCTGCGGCATGTGAATTGTAGCAGCGAGCGAAGCGGCTACTTCATCTATCAGGCCGATCATAAATTTAAAATTTAGTAAAACAATATATGAAACTATCCATTGTTTCGCCTATCTATAAAGGCGAGAAAATGTTACATCACCTCGTTGAACGTTGCGAAGCAGCCGTGTCCACCATCACCGATGACTACGAATTGATTCTGGTCAACGACTGTTCGCCGGATAACTCATGGGAGGTCCTCCGTGAGATTTGTGCGAACGACAAACATGTCAAAGCGATTGATCATAGCCGTAATTTCGGACAGCATCCTGCCATCTCTACAGGACTCAAATACGTCATCGGTGATTGGGTTGTTGTCATGGATTGCGATCTTCAAGATCGCCCTGAAGATATACCGGCACTTTATGCCAAGACGCAAGAAGGGTGGGATGTCGTCTTTGCTCGCCGAGGTGAACGCCATGACGGCTTCTTCAAGCAGTTGGGCGGTAAGATCTTCCATATGTTCTTCCGCTGGCTCACCGGCATCAATACGGATAAGAATATCGGTAATTACTGTATCTTCAAACGCACTTACGCCGATGAGATAGCCCGTATCCCGGATCAGTCCCGTGCTTTCGGTACGCTGATTCGTCATGTGGGCGGTAAGGTCACCTTCATTGATGTCGATCGCCCGCAACGTGAAGAGGGTACTACCGGTTATACTTTGGGGCGCTTACTCAAATTGGCGTTCGAGAACAGTATCTCCAATAGCAATAAACCTCTGCGCATGGCGACCTATCTGGGACTCATCATGTCTATTGTGGCTGGCTTGCTGACGATCTTCCAGATCCTCGCCAAACTGGTTGGACAGAATATCCTCTTGGGTTATACGTCCACGATCGCTTCGATCTGGTTCGTGGGCGGACTCATCCTCTTTGTGCTTGGTATGATCGGTCTCTATATCGGTAAGATCTACGACCAAGTCAAAGGACGTCCTTATTCCGTGGTACGCGAAACGCTTAATGTGGACGAATGAAAAAATACCTTCTGCTCATCATTAGTTTCCTCATCTTGTCCTGTTCGGGGGCATGCTTGAAGATGGCCTCTATGCAAGAGTTTCTTTCTCTTGCTTATATCGCTTATTTCGGTTTGACGGTGCTGGTGATGGCGGTGTATGCCGTCTTGTGGCAAAAAGTACTGGAGGATATCCCGCTCAATATCGCTTATCTAAGCAAGAGTTCTACGGTAGGCATTAGTCTGCTGTACGCCTATCTGCTCTTTGGCGAACAGATAACGATCCGAAACATCATCGGTTGTGTCCTAATCATCGCCGGTATCATGGTGCTCTCATACAAGAAAGGACAGGAAGCATGATGTACTTTTTAGTCATATTCGGTATCTTCGCTTGTTCCTGCTCGCAGATCCTGCTCAAGAACAGCGCCAAGATGGAGCATAAGAACTGGCTGGCCTCGATGCTAAACTGGCGGGTGATACTGGCATACACCATCTTCTTCGGCTCTATGCTCATCAATGTGGCAGCCATGCGTAAGGGATTGAACTTGAAAGAGTTACCGGCTTTGGAGGCCTCCGGATACATCTTTGTGCCTATCCTGTCTTTCTTCTTCTTGCAGGAGAAAATCGGCTGGAGGGAAATATTTGCCATGTTGCTGATCGTGGGCGGAATAATTGTTTTTTATAGTTGAGATGAATACGAAAAAGAAAATAGCTATCATGGGTGCCGGTAAATGGCAATTGCCTTTGTATCTCAAAGCCCGAGAGATGGGAATAGAGACCCATGGTTTTGCCTATGAAGACGGCAATGAGGTAGCGCGCGATGTGGCGGATCATTTCTATCCTATTTCCTTGGCCGACAAAGAGGCGGTGCTGGCGCAATGCCGTGAGATTGGTGTGGATGGAGTCGTCACCTGTGCCTCGGATTTTGCTACCGAGATAGCCTGTTGGGTGGCCGAGCAATTGGGCTTGAATACGAATGCCTACGATACCGTGCGTCATATCCATGACAAAGCATGGGTGCGTGAACAGACGAAAGACCTCACTTCGATCGCGCATCCCAAGACTGTTACCGGACCACTCGATACCTTGTCTCTGCCGTTTGTGCCTTGCGTCATCAAACCGGTACATGGCTTCGGCAAGAGAGGGGTATGGTTTATCCATTCTTTCGAAGAGTTCGACGATGTCAAAAACCATGCGGATTTTCAAGTTAATGAGAATGCACTCGTGGAGCAGTTCATCGTGGGCAAAGAGTACTCCGTTGAGTCACTCTCTTTCCATGGTAAACATTATGTCGTGCAGATCACGGAGAAGATGTCAGACGGGGCACCGCACTTTGTGGAATTAGGTCATCATCAGCCGGCAGAACTCACCGAGACATGCCGAACGAAGATCATTAAGACCATACAGGATATCCTCACAGCCGTCGGTTATACCAACGGCGCTTCGCATATCGAAATCAAGGTCACAGACGATGAGGCGATCTACCTCATTGACCTCAATCCGCGAGGAGGCGGCGATTCTCGTGCCGCTTTCGACCAATTGTGACTATAGTCGTGAGATCATCAACATTGCTTTGGATCGGTTTGATGACTCCGCCTATCCTTACAAGAATATCGCCTATTCAGGCGTTTATTTCCTGACCAAACAGACAGAATACCTCTTGCCATATTTTGAGCAGGATATACCATGCGTCGTGCAAAAAGAATACAATAAAAACATATCCGAATCGATCAGTAACAATGACCGAAGCGGGTACATGATTTATCAAGATAACAAAAAACTGGTCTTATGAAATCCATCTTAGTACTCGGTGCAACCGGTAATTTAGGTGCGTATATCACGCTTCATTTCCATAAATTAGGTTGGAGAGTGATCGCAGCCAGCCGTCGGAAAGATGACGGAGGTTTTTTTGCAGACTACGGCATCCCTTATTATTCTGTTGATATAACGGACAAAGACTCTTTTGCCCAACTGCCGACCGATATTGATGTCGTTGCAGATTTTGCAGGGGATCTGCCGGCTTCTATGGAGGGATATGTAGCGGAAAGGTATATTGATTCTATTATTAAAGGTACATTTCATGTACTCGAATGGATGAGGGAAAACCATATTCCACGAATTATCTTTCCTCAGACCCTCTTCGATATCCATTACCTTTTTGGAAGCCGTGAACCGATCTCTGCCGATGCCGAGAAACGCGTACCGCTTGTCGGGGATCATCAGATGTACGTCATCGCAAAGATGGCAGCGGTTGAGATGATCGAGATGTATCATCGCGAGTATGGTTTGCAGCGCTTCATCGTACGCCTGTCCAAGGTCTATCAGTACCATCCGAACCATTATACCTTCACGGACGGCAAGAAGACCCTCATCAACGATTGGTTCTTTATCTCCAAGGCAGAGAAAGGAGAGCCTATCGAGATCTGGGGCGATCCGACGCGTGTACTCGAGACATGCCATGTAGAGGATTTCCTGCAGATCATCGAAAAATGTGCAACAGTATCGCATGACGGCGGAATCTATAATATCGGTTCGGGAGGCTCTTCCCTCGAAGAGCGTATCCGTGCTATCATCGATGTGTTCGGTCCCGAGGGACATAAGTCCGAGGTCACTTACGCACCCGAGAAACCCCTTTGCTCGCAATATGTCTTGGATATTTCCAAGACGCAAAAGGAATTAGGCTACGAACCGCGTTATAACTGGCATGACTACTGCGTATGGCTCAAAAACGAACGCGCTGCACAGCGCTTTGCCAAGATCTGGGGCACGGAAGCTGATTACGAATAATTATATTTTACACTATGATAGATTTTAATCGACCGACTCTTACGGGCAAGGAAGCCCATTATATGTACCAAGCGGTATATAACGGAAAGTTATCCGGAAACGGTATGTTCACCAAACGCTGTCAGGCGTGGTTCGAAGAGCACTACGGTTTTCGCAAAGCTCTTTTGACAACGTCAGGAACAGATGCACTCGAAATGTGCGCCATGCTCTGTGACCTGCAACCCGGCGATGAGGTCATCATCCCGAGTTATACCTTTGTCAGCACGGCCTTGGCGTTTCTGCGCGAAGGAGCGAAAGTGGTGTTTGCCGATTCGATGAAGCGTAACCCGAACCTCGATGCCGAGTCGCTTGAAGCACTTATTACGCCGCGTACCAAGGTCATCGTGCCCGTTCATTATGCCGGTGTAGCATGCGACATGGACGCCATCATGGCGGTCGCCGACAAGCATCATCTGCTCGTCGTCGAAGATGCCGCACAAGCCATCGACAGCTACTACAAATCAAACCTCAAACATCAAACATCAAACATCCTGCCGTTAGGCAGTATCGGCCCCGGAGGTGAAGGTGGTCTGCTGGTGGTGAACGACGAGCGTTTTGTGCGTCGGGCAGAGATCATCTGGGAGAAAGGTACCAACCGTGCCGAGTTCTTCCGCGGTGAAGTGAATAAATACGGATGGGTCGATATGGGCTCTTCTTTCCTGCCCAGCGAAGTAAATGCCGCTTTCTTATGGGCGCAACTGGAGAACTTGGATGCTATCCAGGCGAAGCGTAAGACGTTGTGGAACAGTTATTACCAGCAACTCAAACCGCTCGCGGACAAAGGATGTTTTTCCATGCCCGATATCCCGGAGTATGCGACGAACAATGCCCACATGTTCTACCTTGTGTTGCCGTCATTGGAAGCACGTACCGCTCTCATCAAATACCTCAAAGAGAACGGAGTAGGTGCGGTCTTCCATTATTTGAGCCTGCATAGCAGTGAGTTCTATAAGAACCGCCATGACGGTCGTCAACTGCCTGAATGTGACCGCTATGCCGATTGCCTCGTGCGCCTGCCGCTCTTCTATGACTTGACGCTGGAACAAGTGAATACGATATGCGAACTGTTAAAGACATATTATCAGTAATTCTTCTGCTGTTCGGCATCGGCTGGTCCTTATGGTTCGTCTTTGCGGGATTCGGAAACCCGCAAGATCCGCTCTATTGGCTCTATAAGTACCAAACGCTCGAATGCGGATGGATGGCGATCGGAACGATCCTTACCGGCGGAGCCTTAGTGCGGCTCTTCGGAGCAAACCTGCTGATGCTGAGGCTCGCAGCATGGGTCACGGTTGCATCTGCTATCGTGCTGCCGTACTGCTGTCTGCTCACCAAAGAGCAAAGACGCAACAATATTCATTGGCTGGCATTGGCTTTCGCCTTTATGAACTACGGCGCTTTCCAGGAATTCAGTTCCGGCACCCTCACCGTCCTCCTCCTCTCCGCCATCTGGGTCTGTGCAGTCCAACGACCAACGACAAACGACAAACGACAAATCCTGTCAGCCGTGCTGGCAGGTCTCGCCGTAACGGTCCGCTTCCCGAACATTCTTGTGCTGCTGATTCTTATCCCTTTATGGAAGAAACGCAGCCTATGGTTAGTACCTGTCGCGGTTTTATCTGCAGGGCTGATTTATCTAATCGGTTATGCCCTTATCACGCCGGTCTCGATGGATCCGGCGATGGGAAGTCATGGAGTAGGGGAGATGATCTCCGCCCTTTGGGACCGCGGCTCTGTCCTCTTGCTCTACCTTCTAATGTGGGGCGGCGTCATGGCGATAGGTCGTTTTTCCAACGACCAACGACAAATGACAAACGACCACGGCTCTGCCGATCGCCAGAAATTACCAATTGCCGCAGGCGTCATCGTCGGTGCCTTGCTCTGCTATTACGTCTCGCGCGCCATCCCGACATGGAAATGGTATAATATGGACCTGACCTATCTCATCTCTGCAATGATTCTCGTTATAACGTTATACCGTTATACCGTTATCTCGAGAGATCGTGCGTTGTTGATAGGCGCTCTGCTCCTCATGATAGCGACCCTCGGTACCGATACGGCCTGGCTCAAACTCTTCCCTGCTGTCCTGTGTCTGCTGCCTGTGGCAGCGGTGCAGTACGAGGCTTCGATGCGGCAGTATCTCTTCCCTGTACTGCTGATCTTGGCGGTGACGGTAATGATCCGTTTCTCGATCAACAGTGTCGGCAGCAGTAACTTGCGCGTGTCGAACACCCCTTCGCAAGTAGCTCCTTATACCCATATTCGTATTACGGAGAAAGAAGAAGCATGGATGCAGCAGGTCCTTGCCGACTATTCATCGTTAAATGACCAAATGGTAAATGTTTTGGCCGTAGGACGTAACATGCATCTGATGCGTGCAATCACAGGCTGCGAGGCGGCGGTATATAATGAGTTCTGGTCGAATATTTTTGATTCCGTTTATACCACCAAATACGAACAGATCATTGAGGCACAACACCCGATCGTGTTCTGTTCTTTTGCGCCGAACTTCAAGAAAGAGACCGACCGCGATACCGAGTCATGTTTGGAGAACATGCTCCGTGCCCACGGCTACCACGAAATCGACCGCTCGGACTATAAATATATGATTTATATACCAACGACCAACGACTAACGACTAATGACAGCAAAATTCCCCGATATAATGGCCGCATTGAAGGCCGGAACATACGCACCGATCTATGTGCTGTGCGGCGAAGAACCTTATTATATGGATCGCGTGTATGAGTTCATCGCGGAGAACGCTTTGGACGAGATGGCGCGTGAGTTTGACCAGCAGATCGTCTATGGACGTGACCTGCAGGGCGCTGATATAGCGCCCGTCATCAGTGCCGCTCGCGGCTATGCCATGATGGGGGGACGAAAAGTGGTCATCGTGCGCGAAGCGCAGACGATCAAAAAATGGGAAGCGCTTGAAGCCTACTTATCGGCGATCATGCCGCAGACCGTACTCGTCATCTGCTATAATGGCAAACCCGACAAACGGCAGAATATATGGAAGAAAGTAGCGGAACATCCGCAGGTTCTTTGGATGCAGTCCGACAAACTGCGTGACTACGAGGTCGAACGCTGGATCAATAATTATATTCAGGAATATAACAGCCAACAGCTAATAGCTAACAGCCAACAGCTGAAGATCGATCCGAAAATAGCACCGCTGTTGGCTGATCACATCGGTACGGACCTCTCGGCTATTGTAGGAGCCTTGGATAAACTGATCGCGGGTCGTCCGGAAGGTGTCAATGTCATCGATGCCGCACTCGTCGAGCGCAATATCGGTATCTCCAAGGACTATAACATCATGGAGATGCAAGCGGCGATCATACGCGGCGATGTGGTGAAAGCCAACCGTATCGCGCAGTATTTCGCGTCAACGAAAGACCATGTGATGATTCGCGAAATAGCGCCGCTGTTCACCTTCTTCTCCAATCTGCTGATGTACCATTACATGCCGTATAAATCGCAAGCTTTTGTTGCGAAAGAGTTAGGCATCAATCCGTATTTCGTGAAGGATTACGAGATGGCGGCAAGACGTTACCCTGCCGGCAAAACCTTTCTTATTGTGGGCTATCTGCGGGAGATGGACGCGCGGCTAAAGGGAATTAACAACCCCTCAGCGAAGGACGCCGATCTGTGGAAAGAACTCATCTTCAAGATCATGCACTAAGGGATTCCAAGTGGTCGGCAGACCATGTTGCGTCACCCATAGAACACTATCCAAATCGGTACGAGTGAAGACTTTTTCTTCCTCGTCCGATTTTTTCTTGTTTTTGTTCATTGCCATATCCAGTTCGGCTTGATGGGCGGCTACGTACGCATTCTCCTCGGCTTCCAACTCGCGGAGCACTTTCGGATAGATCTTATTGAAGAACTGCGGATGGGCGGTGTACCAGACGAGCGAAGAGTCAAACTGTGCCTGCGTAATACCGTGTTTCTCTAACACTTGCGCATAGTACAGATCCCGCTCTTCGTGGGCGTCAAATCGAACACCCGACGCTTGGATCGCACCTTCCGTCTTATGCAGATCAATCAGCACGCGCCGCATCTCGCCCGAGTGCAAGATACCCTTCGGCCTGCAACCGGTCAGTACGAGCGCGCAAAGCAGAATAAACCCTATTTGTTGTAATGTCGTCATGACGTTTTCTCGTCCGTATTTTTACTCACCTCTTTCATGTAAAAGAGCAGGATCACGATCACGGCACAGGTGATGCAACTGTCCGCAAAATTGAACACAGGACGGAAGAAGATCACTTCGCCCGCACTGTTGCGAATCAGCGGAAAATAGAACATATCCACCACTTTGCCGTAGAACCAATCGGCGTAGCCGAAGAGCTTGCCGTAGAACACGCAGTCGATGATGTTGCCCAACGCGCCGGCGATGATGAATGCGATGCACGCAATATAGCCGTCCGGCGTCTCGGGCTTTTTGCTGATCACATGGATGTACCAGCCGAGCAAACCTACCGCCAAGAGACGGAAGAGCGTCAGCGCTAACTTGCTGAACCACTCGATGCCGAAGGCCATGCCGTTGTTCTCTACGAAACAAATCCAAAACCACGAGAAGACCTCATGGCTCTCGCCCAGCGCAAAATTGCGAACCACCATCAGTTTGATGATCTGATCCAGTACAACTGCACTGAACACGATACTGATTACAGCCCAAATGCGCTTTTTACTTCTGTCAATCGATTCAATTTCTCCCATGTGAATAATTCTACTTCGCGGGTGAATGTATTTCCGTCCGAGTCGAAGAAAGTCTTCGTTACGACCTCGTTCGTGCGGCCTACATGACCGTATTTGGCGGTCTCTTCGTACATCGGTTGGGTCAACTTAAGATCACGGATGATAGCGGCGGGACGAAGGTCAAACAGCTCGTTCACCTTAGCGGCTATCTCGGCGTCGCTCATCTTCACTTGTGCCGTACCGTAGGTGTTGACATAGAGCGAGACGGGTTTGGCTACGCCGATCGCATAACTAACCTGCACCAAAGCCTCGTGCGCTACGCCGGCGGCTACCAAATGCTTCGCGATCCAACGAGCGGCGTAAGCCGCCGAACGATCCACTTTCGATGGGTCCTTGCCGCTGAAGGCACCGCCTCCGTGCGCACCGCGACCGCCGTAGGTATCGACGATGATCTTACGTCCGGTCAGACCCGTGTCTCCGTGAGGACCGCCGATCACGAAATTACCCGTCGGGTTAACCAACAACTTCGCGTTCTTGTCTGCCAAAAACTCATGCAGCAGATGGCTGTACCGGCTGTCACGCGTTGCTACACGAGGCAGGAGAATGTCAATCACATCTTGCTTGATTAGTTCAGGCGTTACCTTTGTACCTTGTCCTTTGTCACTTTGTACATACTCATCATGTTGCGTACTCAGCACGATCGTATCGATACGAACCGGTTGGTTCTGCTCGTCGTACTCGATCGTCACCTGACTCTTGCTGTCCGGACGCAGATAGGTCATCTGTTGTCCTTCCTTGCGGATACGCGCAAGCGTATAAACCAAGGTATGGGCGAGATCCAAGGTCAACGGCATATAGTTATCCGTCTCGTCGGTCGCATAGCCGAACATCATACCTTGGTCACCGGCGCCTTGCTCCTCTTCGGTCGCACGACTCACACCCATGTTGATATCGGCTGACTGCGCGTGCAAGGCGGTCAAGATACCGCAACTCTCCGCTTCGAACTTATACTCCGCTTTGGTGTAACCGATATCGGCGATCGTCTTGCGGGCGATTTTCTGGATATCCACCCATCCTTTGCAACTCACCTCTCCGGCTACAACCACTTGTCCGGTCGTACACAAGGTCTCACACGCTACGTGCGCCTGCGCGTCCTGCGCTAACATATTGTCCAGTATCGCATCTGATATCTGGTCACTCACTTTGTCCGGATGTCCTTCCGACACCGATTCTGATGTAAATAAATAATGCATTATAACGTTTTAACAATTTAACAGTTTAACGGTTTAACAAAAAAGCAGCCACGCGGCTGCTTTTGTCTCAATTTTTAGCATTTTTTTACGAGGTTGCAAGCAGTCAAATCCATCCTCGTTATCGAAATCGGCTGCAAAGGTACTGCTTTTTTTTGACATATGCAAGCCTGCGTGTGATTTTTTCTTATTTTTTTTAGCAAGTACATCATCTGCGATGACGTGAGGAAACATTCTTTTGTTTTTATGTGATATATTGTTCTTCGTTTGTTAGCCCGGCATCGTATGCCGGTCATTTTTCTCTTTGTCATGTGCGCGGGGCGTCAGACCCGCGATATATTTCTCCCCACACTCGGCGTTTTTCTCTTGTATCCGTCCAATCTTGGCGGATAGAAAAACGCCGCCTTTGATTCTTCCTCTTCCGCCGACTATTAGTCCGCATCAAAAAAGGCAGCGACATCTCTGCCGCCGCCCATTATTTCACCTTATCTCCTTGCAAGTTATTGGTCTTGTTTCTGCGGAGGAATTATATATCAAAAATTAAGAGTTAAACCTAAGCCATTTTGTGTAATACCCATTTTAAGTGTTAGATCTTGACTATACGATTGATTTTGCACACATTGTTTGTTAAATACGGTATGTGCATATGCCCATTTTTTATGTCCAACACAATATAATGTAACGCCACTAATCACTCCTGCACCTACTAACACACCTCCGGAAATTAACAATGCATCATTTTCAGGTTGATGGGGTCGTATACTTCCGAACATGAGTCCAAATCCTACTGCGGCAAGCACACCTCCTACCGTCAAGCCGCTCACGACCATATTCATTCCTGTTTTATATTGCTTATATGCGGCAGGGCAGTTTAGTTTCAAAAATTGTTCATACTGTCCATTCTCTATAGGTAATAATATATTACCATAGTATAGTCCTCCCTCTTTGGCTGGGATTAGTTTCTGTCCGGGAACAAAAGCGATTTCATTTACGTTTTTTACTTTTACAATTACATTATTTTTATCCGTAGATGTAGAATTATTCTGGTTCGTTTGTTGCTTAAAAGTCTGTACATCTCCGTTTTTGTACATCACAGAAGCCACCTTGGAAGTGGAAATGACAAATGTAGGACCATTTGGATTATTTGCCCGTTTGTACTTAATCTCAGTTTCAGATACTTCTGTAATCTGAGCGTCAATACGTTCGGATTCTGTCGTAATAATAATGTCCTGCGCCATAATTGCTCCAATACTTGCTATTAAAGCAATTAAAAATACAAAAAACTTGGTTTTCATGCTGTTTTCCCTAATACGTGTCGGGCGCAACTTTTTTAAAGTTAATATTATAGTTGTATTGCAACAAAAAAGCGTGTGTTTTCGCTTCATCTGATTGTTTGAGGTACTGGACTACCCTAATGTTTCAGATTTACGCACGGAAAACTCACGCTGATACGTGAGCGTGCATAAACCGCGCTTGAAACATTAGTTAATTGTTGAAAGTGTCCAGTTTTCAAACAATCAAGTTTTGGTTTATTACGCTATTTGGCGCACATTTGCGCCTTTTTTATGTCATCCCATTTAACGTCTAAGACCTGACGACCGCATTTTCAGCTCGCGGCGAAGCGAGAGATTTAGAGTGCTACAGAATATGGATCTACATAAAGCACTTCACCGTTCTCACTAAAAATGAGCGGTTGGTTGTTACGACGATGTTGTTCAACAACTTTTCGGTAAGATAATTTCAGGCCAACACTTAACATAGCCTCTAATTCACGTTCACTCATATTTTTAGTAATAATTCATTCCACATTTCTTGTTCATACACCTGTATTTCGCCAATAGACGATGCTCGTTTAGCAACGAGAATCGCCTCTCCGTGAGCATTATTATACACCAACACGCTATCACAGATAGGCATATATAAATTCATCAAATTATATATTCCTCGTTTAAAACGGCGACGGATATCTTCTTCGGGGATATTATGGCCTCCGTTGCTGACACGTTGAGCCACGCGCAGAATCGCTTGCTCCTCATTCTCCAAAAAGAAGAAAATCAGATGTACCTTATATCCTAAAGCCTGCGCACGACGTACCATTTGTACATAAGAGCGAGTAGCCAATGTCGTTTCTATTGCAAAATCGACCTTCTGCGGCAACAACTCATCAATGCGTTGCAGCATAATTCTCCCGGCTTGAAAAGAAACCGTTTCCGGTGCAAAAGGCGATAAACCACGAGCTATCTCATCTGCATTAACAAAGTTCGGGCAATGCAAAACATCGGGAAGCAGATTGAACGAGGCGGTTGTTTTTCCCGCGCCATTTGGACCTGCGATGATATATAAATTAGGATTTTGCATTTTTCTATTCCCGATTTTGCGCTGCAAAATTACAACTTTTTTCTGATATATGCAAGAAAATGCACGTTTTTTATCAAAAAACTTAACTTTTCCCGTTTCAAAATTTGCATATTCCAAAATATTTTTGTATCTTTGCAGCGGATTTAGGAAGAAACCTCTTCTTCGAATTGAGTCGGATGTCATCCGACATCGTTCCCCCGCCTTTCTCATCTTTCCGACCTAAAACAGGGTCAAAATAGGAGGCGGAAGCAGGGTGTCTCGTATGTATCCTAGACCATACTTATTTTTGATAGCATATAACTAACACATATACAATCACTTATCAACACATGG
>CACZEL010000022.1 GCA_902780235.1 uncultured Bacteroidales bacterium
ATGTCAGAAATGACAGTAACATGTCTATGAAATTAGGACAAATGTCTACTGACTTAGAAAACTAACAAAAAAACTGTCTACTAAATTTAGGAAAAGACACCGGCTTTGGTGAGTCCACCGAAAAGAATGATTGCCTCGGGGCTTGAGAAATGGACGTAATCTGCCAGTTTCTGCCCGAGCAGATGGCCGGTGTAGTCGAATATCTCCTTGGCTACGAGATCGCCTTTCTCGGCAGCGTCGAATACATCCTTGGAGGTGATATGATTTATATCCGCCACGTTACGCAGGAGCGTCGGCCGGGTGGTCGAGGTGACGATCTCCTTTGCCGTACGCGCAACGCCGGTAGCGGAAGCGTACGCCTCGATACAGCCTTTCTGGCCGCAACCGCAGAGACGGCCGTTGCCGGAGTGGTCGATCTTGCAGTGACCCAACTCGCCGGCGAAACCGTCATGGCCGTAGAGCAGTTTGCCGTCGATGACGATACCCGAACCTACGCCGGTGCCCAGCGTAATGACGATGAAGTTCTTCATGCCTCTCGCCGAGCCGTAGATCATCTCACCCTGTGCCGCTGCGTTGGCGTCATTGGTGATGGTGCACTTGATACCCATGTCGATGCCGATTGCGTAATTTTTCATCATATGAAATAGTTATTTGATTATAAAGATGCTCAGTTCATAGAGCAGATAAATAGGAATCGTGACAAGCAAGAGGGTAAAGGGGTCGCCAGTGGGAGTAATGAGGGCCGCAAGGATGAGAATAGCGACAAACACATGCTTACGATAGCGTATCAGATACTCTCTACGAAGGATACCCATTCGGGAAAGGAGCCATGTCAGAAGCGGAAGCTCAAAGAGCAACCCCATTAGCGAGGATAAGATTAAGATCAGAGAGATATAGGACGAGAGACTTATTTGATTAACCACAAGTGATGTGACCTGATAGGTTACCAAGAACCGAAAAGACAACGGAAATATTAGAAAATAATTGAGGCACACGCCTGCAGCAAAGAGCAAGACAGAGCCCATAATAAGCGTTGTGCTGACGCGTTTTGTCTGCTTTTCCATTGCCGGAGAGATAAATCCATACAACCAATACACTATCAGCGGCATGGCGATTACTATGCCAGCAAAGAGAGAAACTTGAATATGCGTCATGAATTGAGCCGTTAGTTCGGTATTCAAGAAACTCACCTCTACCTGCTCCGGGCACAAGGCACTCCACCCTATAGTTTTCGCCAAGCAGCAGAGTGCACGATAAAGGACAAAATCGGATTGCGCCGGGGCGAAGATACAAGCAAATAACTGCTCCTTAAAGAAAAAGGCGCCTAACGAAGCAATGAGCCACGCAGAGAGTGACTTCAATATAACGCTCCGTAATTCATCCAAATGTTCCCAAAAACTAAGGTTTGGTTCAGGCATCGGTTTCGCCTTTGGATGCTTCTTGTTTTTGCTCTTCGGTCTTATCGGCCTCGTCTTTACCGTTCATCCCATCTTTAAATGAGCGCAATCCTTTGCCCAAGCCGCGCATCAATTCAGGAATTTTCTTTCCACCGAAGATGAGTAAGATTACCAACGCAATAAGAATAATTTCCCACGTACCTAACATAACACTAAGATTAATTTGTTTAACTATTATTTATTCTGAATTTTGAGCGTTTTTAGAATGATAGGCTCCATGATGGCATAACCGGCCTCCAGAGGATGCACCTCATCCTTGCTCAGCCCTTTCTTCAGACCTCCGTCTGTATCCACCATGGCGCTATAATAATCCACATACAGGATTTTGTTTTTCGCCGCATAGGCTTTAATCATCTCATTGAGCGCCTGAATCTGCTGCGGAGCGTCCACGACGAACGGATTCCAACGGAAAGACCGTGCAGGCAGGACAGAGCAGAGAACAGGACGAATCTTATTCGCCTTCGCCAGTTCGCACATCGAGATGATATTCCCCATCGTGTTCTCCAGCGAGATCGTGCCGTTGTTCTGCGCGATATCATTGGTGCCGCATAGGATGACTACGTTTTTAGGATGCAGTTCGATTACATCCTGCCGGAATCGTACCAACATTTCCGAAGATGTCTGTCCGCTGATACCACGTCCGACAAAGCCGTGGGAATGGAAAAACTCAGGCCGCATCTTCGCCCAATTATAAGTGATACTGTTGCCATAGAAGACCGCATTCACTTTGGTTTTATTGGTTACAAGTTCGGCATTGGAGTCTGCGTACCTCCTGAATTTAGCCCAATCGCGTGTTCGTTTGTTTCGATCGAAGAGTGTCTCTTTGCGAATGTGCATAGATTGGTAATCTTCTTTGCAAGAGGTGGCGATAAAGGCAGAAATCAGTTTGTCTATATGGTCACGATCCTGGAACTGACGCGAGAATCCCCATCCATGCTTACCCAATGGTACGATGAGCAAGGATGATGGCACATTGTTCGCTGTCAGTGCCTGATAAAAACGGATACTATTCTCTATTTTGACAGTAGGGTCATCCTGACAGGCAACGATGAGACAAGGAGGAGTCTGCGGTGTCACCTGCTTTTCAGCCGACCAAAGAAGTCGTTGTTCCTCGGTAGGTTGCGGACCTAAGAGTTGTTTGCATGAACCGGCATGGGTGATGGTACTATCCATGGAGATGACCGGATAGACGAGAATGCCGAAGTCGGGTCGAGTGACCGAATCGGTATAATGGGTCAAGAGCGACGCCGCCAGATGTCCTCCAGCCGAGAAGCCTATGACACCGATGGTAGCATCCGGTGTTTTCCATACCTCTGCACTATCCCTTAGAATGCGTATGGATTGCAGGGCATCATGAAGTGGGATATACTCATGGTTATTGGGTAAGCGATACTTGAGCACCGCCACGATGTATCCTTGCGGCACGAAATATTCCGCGACCTTGACTCCCTCATTCCCGGATGAGACAAAGGAGTATCCACCTCCAGGGATTGAGAGGAGGATGCCTTTGGGTGTGCTATCGGGTTGATAGATATCCAGCCGAGGTTCGGCTATCTGATATATCTTAGTCTCGTTTTTAACATACTCATCCGCGGCTGTATAGCCATTTGAATCAGGAGCTCCATCAGGATATAGCCATACCGTTTGCGCCGGCGTGAGCGCGTACATGCTCAAGGAGAGCAACAAGGATGTAAAGCAGATAAAAAGTCTCATATTATTTTTTTTATTTTTTACTACGGGCTTTATGCCATACAACGCAGACAAGGAAGACAGAGAGGGAAGCTGCGGTTATCCAGAAGATAAGAGCGGGTGTAAAGTCATAAGTATATTGCTCCACTCCATCCACCACGGAAGTGACCGTTTTATGGGTATCAATGAGAAGCCCGGAGGCTATGTCTTGTAGTCCGGCAGCAGCATAGGATGCGATGCCGACGACACCGAGGGCTGCACCTGACGCTTCGCGCGGTACTATATCGACCGCCATGAGTCCTCCAAGGAAACAGATGAGCACACCGATGGCGATACCGAAGAGTACCATGGCAAGTATGTTCACCCATCCGGCATCACCGCCAAAGGCGAAGAGTATGAGCGCAAGCACTTCAAGGACACCGGCTGCCACGGCAGGGATATAGCGGTTTCCTTTGAATGCCACATCGCTGAGCCATCCGGAAAAGACGGTTCCAATAATACCGAGCAACGCGTTGATAGAGATAATCTGCGTGGCATTAGCGAGGGTAAATCCCTTTGCTTCCTGCAAGAAGAGCACACCCCATCCGTTCACCGCATAGCGTGAAACATACATAAAAGCCGAAGCCAATGCGAGCACCCAGACATAGGGGTTACGGAGGACGGCTTTCTGCGAGAAGCCGATGGAATGGTCTTTTTTCTGCTCGGGTTGTTCCTCGCCAGCCATAACGGCAACGGAGGGCATTCCTTCCGCTTCGGGTGAGTCATGGAGGAGGAAGACGATGAGCAGGAAGCCGATGATACCGGCGATGGCAGCCCCGATGAATCCGAACTGCCAGCCGAGGAGGGAGACGAGTCCACCAACGAGGAGGAAAGAGAAGAACTCACCAAGGTTATGGGAGAGAGACCAGAATCCATAGAACGACCCTCTGCGCGAGAGGGGATACCATCTTGACAGAGCCACGACGCAAGG
The DNA here is from genome assembly GCA_902780235.1 of uncultured Bacteroidales bacterium. GTDB lineage: Bacteria > Bacteroidota > Bacteroidia > Bacteroidales > Paludibacteraceae > Colicola. The sequence continues at coordinate 4,117 of CACZEL010000022.1, forward strand.
CGGTGCACCCATGGACTGTGTCCACCCGTTAACGCCCCATAAAACAGCGAAGACGGCATAGAACACTCCTTGTGAAATGACCATACCCTTGACAGAGATAAGTCCGAGCAGTCCGACAACGATGTTCGCGACGGTGGAGATGAGCAGACCGGTAGCCATGAAGCGGCGTATGTTCGAATGGTCGGCAAGGAAGCCGTTGACGAACTTACCGATAGCATAGGTAAAGAGGAGCGCGGAGGAGATGACACCGAGTTGTTTGGCATCAAGTACTCCGGCATCCATGATGGGTTTCTTGACTACGTTAAGGGATGTCCGGCATACGTAGTACATGCTGTAACCGAGTGTTACGGCAAAGAAGGAAGCCCATTGCATTCGTTTGAAACGGGCGTTGCGTTGCTGTTCCGACTCTTCGCAGAGAGGGGCTACAGGTGATTTTTGAAAGAAATTGTATCTCATATTTTTTTTCTCCACATCGTAGTGATCTGCTCCAGGGTCTTGCCTTCCAAAGAAAATGGATTTGTCATAGTCAAAATATATTTAAGTCAAAAATTATCCCAAAAGATGATACTGTACGAATGCCTCAATGGCTTCGTAGTTGGCGAGTCCGAGACGGGCGTACAGCTCGGCAGTGGCATGATTGCGGTCTTCGGCACGTTGCCAGAAGAGTCGTTCGTCATCGCCCATGAAGGGTGCAGACTCCATCTGCGACTGATGCCGGAGGATGGTGTTCCGTTTATGCCGCAGTTCTTCCGGTGACATCGGTACTGCCATCTCGATCAAATCTACTTCCCACTCCATCCACGCACCGCGGTACATCCATATACGGCAGTCGCGCAACCATGACTCTGTGGCTTTCAGTTCGTCGAGTGCAGCCAGTACGGCATCGAGACACACTTTGTGGGTACCATGCGGGTCAGCCAAATCACCGGCAACGAAGAGTTCATGAGGGCGGATAGCCATTAGCAGATTCTTCACAATATCTACGTCTCTCTGAGTCAAATCTCCTTTCTTGACCGTTCCGGTCTCGTAAAAAGGCAAGTTGAGGAAGTGGATATGGTCTTCGGATAGTCCCATGAAACGATCCGCGGCAGTAGCCTCTCCGCGTCGAATAAGGGCTTTGAGGTCGAGGATCTGACGCGGCGTATAATCCGCAAGGGTAATGGGTGACGGGTTACCGGTTACAGGAGCGTCAGGGATGACCGCTTTGTACCCGTTCATGAAATCAAGGAAGTACTGGAGGTTGGAATCATCAACGGCGATGCAGCCGGAGGTCTCATAGGCTACATGGACGTTATGTCCCTGCTTGATGAGACGTTGGAATGTACCACCCATGGAGATGACGTCATCGTCCGGATGGGGAGAGAAGATGAGGATATCCTTTGGGTAGGGTTTGGCGCGTTCGGGACGGTTGGAGTCATCCACATTGGGTTTTCCTCCGGGCCAACCGGTGATCGTATGCTGGAGGTCATTGAAGACCTTGATGTTACAATCATACGCCGAACCGTATTGGGTGATGAGTTCCGATAGTCCGAAGTCGTTGTAGTCGCGGTTGGTCAGTTTGAGGATGGGTTTGCCGGTTTGTTCGCACAGCCACACGATCGCGCGGCGTGTGAGAGCAGTATCCCATTGACAGGAGGTAACAAGCCACGGGTGATGGATGCGGGTGAGCAGCGTAGCGGCACCCAAGTCGCAGTAAATATGCGCATTAGCATGCATCTGGAGTGCGGAAGCCGGACAAGCGGTATCTACAGGTCCTTCGACGGCGGTCTTTATCTGCTGCGCTTTATGTTCTCCCCATGCGCAGAGGAGAATCTCTTTCGCTTGGAGGATAGTTCCCAAGCCCATAGTGATGGCTAAGGGTGGTACTTGCTCCACCGTACCAAAGATGGATTTGGCTTCCTCTTTGGAGTTATTATCCAGCACAACGAGTCGGGTGGCACTCTGCATGGGCGAACCGGGTTCATTGAAGCCGATATTTCCGTTTCGTCCGATACCCAATAGTTGTAAATCGACACCTCCCAGTTCCTGCATCCGCTGATCGAGATGTGCAATCATGGACATCAGGTCTTTCTGCTCTTTGGAGGCATCGAAGGTGTAGATATTCTCCCGCGGGATATCCACCCGACTGATGAATTGCTCCTGTATCTGTCCAAAGCAGGCCGCATCAATAGTTGGCAAGGGATAGTACTCAAAGAGGTTAAATAGGATAACATTGCGGAAGCTGAGTTTTTCTTCCGTATACATCCGCACCAGTTCATCGAATACGTCTGTCATAGTCTGTCCACTGACCAGTGACAGAACCATAGACTTGTTGTCCCGTTGTTTTTCGCGAATACGTTCCGCGATGCGTTGTGCGACCGTATGGGCACCCTCACGCGCTGTCTCAAAGACAGCGGTGGGGATTTTCTCCATGCGGCTCACGCGACTCAACTCCAGCACGTCATCCGTGCGGTAAAGATACTCAGGGATACGGGTAAAACTTATCTTTGAGGAAAGGTTGTTGCGCATAAGGCAATTTTAATTAGAATGCTTGAGCTCCTTCAGGGGTCGGATCATTGTTGATAGCTATACTTGGTCCCTCATAGTTGGACAACAATGCGGATGAGATGACACCGAGTTGGGTGGCATCAAGGAAGCCCATTGCATTCGTTTGAAACGGGCGTTGCGTTGCTGTTCCGATTCGTTACGTAACGGAGCAGCAGGTGATTTGGAGAAGAAACTCATCTTTTATGCTTCGATTGAAGATAGTTAATCAGATATTCGGGACGGTCGGTCTGGATGATACGAAAACCGAGCGAGTCGATGAGATAACCGTAATGGGCATCGGGGTCTTTGTATGCTTCGTCATCTTCATGTCCTCCGCAGAGGGTATCCCAAAGGCAGTTAACCCAGAGGAGAGACTTGCCTTGTGCGAGCGCAGAAGCCTGCTTGACATAGGTATCATCGGTGCGCCAGCACAGTTCAAAAGCGCATGGGTTGCTTGCGAGGTGGGCAGTGAAGGTCTCCACGGAAGCGGAATCGTTCATATCGACGATGGGCATATAGATGACCTCATCAAGGTATTGCCCATAGAGAGCCCGCACTTCGTCTGCCGGTTTGCGTCCTTTCATGATGATCTGGCGGGTCGTGCCGGTCTCTTGAAGGATAGGTACAACGAGGTCGAAGTAGCGATCGGCTTTATCGAGGTTGATGAGCACGCGGTCTTTACAGAGGAGCAATACTTCGCGCAAGGTAGGTATCTCATGCCGCGTACGGATGTTGACCCCGTTCTTCAGGCGGAACGTACGGATGCTGTCGAGGGTCATCTCAGCGACAAGTCCTTTCCCTGTTGTTGTCCGATTAATCTTGCTATCGTGCATCACAATGAGTTGGCTGTCTGCCGTACACTGTAGGTCGAGTTCCACGATGTCCACACCCATATTGATTGCGGATTCGATAGCCGGCATCGAGTTCTCGGGCCATCCACGCCAATCGGCGCGATGGGAGGCGACCAATACCCGTTGGCAATCAGGATTGAGCAAATCTGCACGAATCTGTTCGCTACGGGGAGCATCATCTGATGCGGAGCAAGCCGCAAAGAGAAGTACCAAAAAGAAAAAACAAGTATGCTTCATACGGATTATAATTTGACGATTTTATTTTTCAGTCGGGCCTCTTCGGCGCGGAAACCCATGACATGGCTTTCGACGGACACATCAATGGTAGAGGACAGGTATTTCTCATCCTGATTAGCCACAGCGAGTACAAAATCTTTAACGATACCCCAGTCGCCTCCTGCATGTCCTTCATAGCCGGGCAGTTTGCTGATGTCTTCATCCCAGACATACTGTTTGCCTGTAAGGAAATCCGTAAGCGTGAAGGTTTTCATATCCCCTACGATATCGCCTTTCGTACCCATGATACGCGTTTTCCGTCCGCCATAGGAAGTGAGTGCCTCTACTTGGAGTGATGCTGTGGAAGGAATTGTTCCATCGGATCCGTCAAACTCGAGATTGCATACATAATGGTCGCACTGGTCGTTTTGACAACGGAAGACGCAGCGGCCATAATCGGTGGTACGCAGATAGTCTGTTATCTTGGCATCTTTAGCGAGCCTGTCTTTAGGCAGCGCGTCAAAGACATACAAATACCGATGTTCACGTAAATAAATCTTCAAGGCGGAGAAGGGACATTGCTTCTCTACTGCGCAGTCGAAGCATCGGTCGGCGGCGCCTTGCGGTTCGTTCTTACGTACAAAGAAAGACAGGTCTCCGAAAGCAGACACGCGCCTGCATGGTTTGCCAAGCAGCCATCGGACAATATCCAAGTCATGGCATGATTTGGCAATGATGATAGGCGTTGTTTCTTTGGCGGAATGCCAATTGCCTCGCACATAGGAGTGCGCCATATGATGGAATCGGATAGGTTCGAGATGCTGCATGCTGACTATATCCCCAATTCTTCCCTCGTCAATCACTCGTTTGAGTGCCCGGAAATACGGGGCATACCGCAACACATGACAAACGCCGACAAGGCGACCGTACTTACGTGCCTGACGGAGGATGTCGGTACATTCCTTGGCAGTTTGCGCAATCGGTTTTTCCAATAGCACATCATAGCCGGCAGCCAAGGCCCGCATACAAGGATGATAATGCACATTATCGGGCGTAGCGATTATAACCGTGTCCGCAAACTTAGGCACACGGAATACCTCGGACCAGTCACCGAACTGATAGTCGGAAGGGATACCATATTCTTTCGCCATCTGCTCGCGTCGAACAGCATTGATATCCGCCACTCCCACTATTTGCAGAGATGCGGGATATTGCTTGCTATACGAAGCGTAAACAGAGCCCCGTGAACCCGCACCGATAACAATCGCCGTGACAGGCCGCAGCACCTTTGCTTCCTGATCAGGCAAACCAAACGAGAGCCGCTCTGCATTCTTAGGAAGATTTGCCTTGGCAGTGTCCGCTTCCGCAGCATGCAAAAGGGACGAGCCCGGCAAAGAGGCGACCGCCATGGTAGCCGCTCCGATACCGAGCGTTTGAAGAAATTCTTTGCGTGTCATATGTTTATCATTTATTTGATTACGATATCATGATATCCCTGCCTCCGTATTGTAAGTGACTTCCACTCTTTGGGTAGCACCGGACGGTAAGCCTGTTTGAGCCCCTTATCCGTGATATCGAGTCCTGCAAAACCGAAGAGAAGAGCTTGGAGTGTTCCTCCTGCTCCGGTAATGAAATAGGGATTCGTACCGCCATTAAATTCAGCCACAACACGGAAAGGCGGGTTGAGATTCGGCAGATAGGAGTCTCGCCACCAGTAGATAGCGTTATCGGCATCTCCAAGACGAGCATATAGCGTGGCATAGATAGACTTAGACATTGCCGGTGTGCGTTTCTCGGGAACGGTTGAGATATAATACTCCAGATTACGCTGAATAGCCTGTTTATCCGTGAGTACATGTAGTGGATAAGCCAGGAGAACTACATCCGCTTGCTTGGTAGGAGCTCCGTCGTAGGAATCATGCTCGACCACAACGCCATCGTTCCCATAGGTCAGGTGCAGTTTTGAAGCGACCTGTTCCCAATCGGGAGAGGGCTTCAATCGCAGCACCTTAGCAGCTCTTGACGCATTCTGCAGGTCGGTTTTGGCAACGCCTATGGTATAGGCATTGTTATTCACCTGCTTTCCGCCATATCTATTTTGATTCCATTCATCAGCCCCGATGACGTTGATAATATCGCCATTGGGTTCGATACGGCTTACCCAGAAATCCGCCGCTTCGCGGATGAGGGGATAACCGACCGAAGCGAGCCATTGTTTATCGCGCGTGACACAATAGTATTGCCAACACGCACAAGCTATATCAGCCGTAATATGGTTTTCTAATTCGGAATAGAGATTTGGCAAGGGCGTTTCATCGAATCCCGTTTCGCCACTTTCCCATGGGAACATCACTCCCTTATATCCATGCATATATGCATTATATCGCGCCGCATTCATGCGGTTATACCGATATTGCAGCATCTGTCTAGCCATCTGTGGCTGCATCAGCAGCAAGACCGGAAACATCCACGTCTCCGAATCCCAAAAGACATGCCCCTTGTACCCCAATCCGGATAGCCCCATCGGAGAACAAGAAGAAGGTTGGTCCGTACGATAGAATGCGTAGTGGTGATAGAGCATAGAACGGATATCGTGCTGTGCTTGCGAATCACCCTCAATGATGATATCCGATAGCCACAAATCCGCCCATGCATCATTATGTCTCTGCCAGAGGCGATTGTATCCCTCTGTCATTTGATATAGCGTAAGACGCTCTGCTTGATTATGGGCTTGAGGTACCACATTGGATGCAAGGATGTTGCCCACGAGGCAAAAATGGAGCGTATCGCCTTCATTGAGATGGCAGGAAAAAGACATGCTATTGTTGCGGGATGCGGAATCCTCTGCATAAACAGGTATATAGGGTGTGCCCTGCTCTATATCATCCGGAAAGAGGAAGGCCGTAGTCGCAGCAAGGTCATGTTGTCCCGAAGGCGACTTTGCAGTAGTTGAGAGCAGGTAATAGGTAGGATGGGTCTTGACAAAACTATTTGCTTTGTTTTTGCAGCGCGATAGACAGGAGTGCGGTTCAGGCAGGTTGTCCGGCACACGATGGCGGTTGGTGACCTTGAGGTCGATATCCGTGAGCGCAACGAGATGTATATCGGAGAGAAAGCCATAAGGCATATGCCTCAGAGCTACGATGGTGTAAGTCGTTTGGAGTTGATCAGCATACGTAAAAGACCCTGAAAATGCAGCATTATGGAAGTTTAGTCGCTGTGAATAGTTCACGACCGCTTCGGGTTGTATATCCATTCCGTTTACTTGGAGGAGGATATCCAGCGGATTGATGTTCGGAAAGAAGTTGTTAACTCTGCCCGAACCGTATATGTCGTACAGTCCTCCGACGACTACTTTGTCCACTTGGAGGGGATGGCGACTGCTGACAAGTCCTATCTGTCCATTGGCAGAGGTGATACCGTAATAGTCGCCCTGCAAGGGTTGGTCTGTACGGATGCTCCATGGGTCTTGCGACCACGCAAGAAGCGGATATAGAATAAGCGATAATACAAGAATAATCCGTGCCATGGATTTGATATTTATAACCTTATTCATTGCCCTACTTTTTTTAAGGTAATCGGGTAATAAAATGGCGGGTAGATTTCTGCCCAACCCACTTGCATGTTAGTAATCGTCAGGGTATCATGGTTAAACCAAAACTGACATGTTGTTTCATAATCGGGCTCGCCTTTTGAGACCCAGTTACGGATAATATCCATACGACCATTATCAGTGACATGATATGTACAAGTACATCCTTCTTGGAGTATTATTTCATTGTATGTAATGATTGTGTTTGGCATTGTACTGCAATCAAGTCGTTGCCATTCTCCAATAAGTGATTCATTAATATTGATTCTCGCAGAACAACTCCACAAAATCAACATAGCAAGAAGAATAAATATGTTATTTACTGATTTCATTTCAACATTTGAGTTATTTTAACTTGTTTAAAGCTATCTATATTATTCAATGCCAATTCCATTGTGTTGCTTAATGGGGTAATCCATTGGATAGTATCGTTGGGTTCTAGATATGTATATTGAAAAGTCCTTGATATATTTGATATACGAACATAAGGACCTCCTGTCATGTTATTCTCTATGTAGTCGTAAAAACATTCAGCCTCATTAAAAGATAGTAAAGAGTCTTTATTATTAGTAACGATGAATACTCCGAGTTGGTATTCTTTATTTACGTCATAGCATCCTATAATGCCAACCGCATGCCCTGTAGTATAATTGGTATCATTTACCGAACATGAAGTTAACAAAATTAATTGCAATAGAGCGAATAAGATTTTTTTCATTGTCTGATTATTTTATGGCCATTGACGATATATATTCCTGACGGAAGAACATTGATGTCGGTGCCCATATATTGCCCTGTAACGGAATAGACTGCACCGTTGGGAGCAGATAAGTCCATCTGCACGTCTTCCACCCCTTCGGGTTGGTCGTTGCCGGTAAACTCGACGGCACCGACGCAGGACTGGAGGTTGCGATTCCGGTTGACCATATCGCGTGTCACGGAGCCGCTGATGGAGCCGTCGCCGTTGAGGTCATAGGTGAAGGCGGACTCGCACATACGCTGGTTGGCAGGCAGACAAGCGATGGAGTATGTACCGAGTATCTTCTGATAGATAGGGTATGCTCCATTGGTTTTGATATGCGGCGTATATTGTCCACCTGTGAGTGTACCGCCGAAGGCATCGACGATGGTGTTCTCCCAGCCGTTTATCTCGGTAGAGGATGAATAGAGGTTGTAGGTGTCTCTCCAGAGGTTAACATCGGAGGATATGGTATAAAGATCCGCCCAAATAGGAGCGTCATCCCCTATCTTCTGGTCGTTGGCGAGAATGAGGTTGTCCATGAGACAGAGTTTGCCTTTGAAGACCGCAAGTGCGCCACCGCCAAAGTTCTCCGCTGCACCGGCGAAGGTGGTATGATTTCCCATAAAGCTACAGAGTCCTATATTGAGGGGGATGGTGTTGGCGGTCATATCCGCCCAAAGGGCAGCACCGCCATATCGTTTGGTGGCTGTAGCCAAACCTTTCTTGGCAGAAAGGGTATTGTTGAGAAAGACACAGTTAAGGACATGTGCGGCTTTAGGTGCGGTGATAGGAGACAGATCGAGTGCTCCCCGCGTAACTGCGGTATTCGCATTGAATGCGCAACGTTGTACATCCAGTGTGGTGCATCCCATCATCTCGACAGCACCTCCGGCGGATGTTGCCTGATTCGCACTAAACCGGCAATCGCTAATCAGCACTTTTTCACGTTCTTGAAACCAAACAGCACCACCATTGGCAGCACTGTTACGCTCAAAGATACAACTGAACAATCGCAGATTCTCCCCTTTATGCACAATAGCGCCACCATTGTTCGTAGCAGTGTTATCATGTATATAACAATCCGTCAATTGTATTTCCGGTCCATAAGAATAGATAGCAGCACCTCCATCGATAGTAGAAGAAGCCGCACCGGATAACTCCATATGGTCCAGTATAAGATTGAAATAATGCGGAATGGAGATGATGGATTCGGTTAGACCGTCGGCTTGCAGATGGGAGGTTCCAATCCGGGTAGTAAAGGAGGGATCCCACCCTCCGCTCAAAACGACGGAACAGTCGGGTACAATGGGTTGTGTTAGCGTATATGTACCCTCTGAAATGAGAATGGTATCTTCCATCGTCGCGTTTTCAAGAGCCAAAGAGAGAGAGGCTTCATCGGTAGCGTGAAATACCGTAGGATGCTGCTCGGTGAGAAGACGGAATCGTCCTAAGACAGGATAGTGGTCGGAAGGATTGACGGTTCGTCCGGATTCGGGATAATACTCGGTGATGATATGGCGCGAGAGCGGCTCCATATGGTCATAGAAGATGTAGTCGTACTCTTGCCCTGTTTTCTGCTTGACAGCAGGTGTCCATCCGGTTGTAGTAGCCGTTATCTGTGGGCCATCAGCAGGAAGACATTGGTTAACGGGTGCGGTGAGAGCGAGGTCATAGAAATGAGATGCATAACCGCGATATGCCTCTTCGTGAGCGGAACGGGACATATTAAAATCCCCCACCATAACCATAGGTTTCTGCCCTACCAATTCACGGATGCGTTTGCCAATCAGTTTGCCGGACTCCACACCACACTCAGTAGCTCCATAGTTGACATGTGTCGATACGAAGTAAAAGTCTTGTCCGGAGGCATTATCTGACAGATGTAGCCATATGCACGTGCGTGGGATATCTTCGCCCCACCCTTTACCCGGTTTTTCCGGATGCTCATTGAGGTAGAAAAATCCTTGGTTGAGCACCGTATATTTGTCGGATTTATAGAAAATAGAATTATAGGAATAATTCTTCCCTTCTCTTTCAACGGAGTAGTCGGCATAACCCGTAAGCATTTCGCGGAGATCTTGGAGTTGCGATTTTTGGGTAACCGCATCCTTGTTATTTCCGGTTACCTCCTCCATGCCTACTATATCAAAGTCATATTCGGTGATGTTTCTCACCACATATTCGCGTCGGTTCGCCCATAATTGCTCGCCGGTGTCTCCATTGGAGGCATTGACATAGCGCACATTATAGTTTGCAAACCGATGCACTCCTACTTCTTCGGCATGCCCCGAAAGCATAGCCACCACGGGTAGCAGGCATAAAAATCTTCTCAACGCATTCATATTCAATATTACTTATAAGTCAAACGCCTTTGACAAGGCATCTATATTTTCAAATGTTTTCCATCCTTTCTGTTCTCCGGCTTTCCTGTTTCGCTCCGCATCATCAATATAGATTACGGGTTCATCATAGGGTACGGCTTTGCATACCTCGTCGTAAATCGGTTTTTCCGGTTTATAAAGATGAAGGCGGAAAGAAAGGAACACATGGTCAAAATGGTCATCGAGCGTATATCCGTCATAACAGAACATCGGCTCGATATACTGCCAATGCATCTCATTGGTGTTGGATAACAGACAAACCGTATGTCCATCTTGGCGCAAGCGCCGCAGGAGGGCTTTTTTACCCTCCTGCACGGGCGCCAATTCGGATAACCAGACTTGTCTGATCTGTTCGTATGTTATATCTGAGCGGCACAATGCATGAAAATGGTTCAGTGCTTCACCGGTAGTAATCAATCCCAGCTCATAGTCATGCAAAAACGAGTCCCCTCCTCCAGCCAGTAGCACCTCGGGGTCCAAACTGCATTGCTCCTTCTCGGGCATCAGTTGCCGGAAACGCTCCATGAAGCCCGGCACATCTATATCCGAGAGGACACCGCCCATATCAAATACGAACGTCATGATTACAATTCCTGACCAAGCGTATTATAGGTCTTGCTGCCACGAAGAATAACCACCTGACCATCGCGGATGGTTTTTGTGCATTTTACAGCACTACCTATATTCTCCACGCCTTCCGCCGTGTCAACCCAGACAGGCTCCACGCCATTCGGATCATAGGAACCGGCGACGGTGGTGGCAGCACGGGTATAACCACGTTGGTCTTTATCCAGATCCATCACTTTCGCCATGTCGTCAACAGGCCATGCCGCAATAGCGGTTTTGAGAGCCGCCATATCAATCGGGGCCACATCAGCCAGCGGAGCGACAACATCACATACGCCACCTTGGTTGGCAATAGCATTGGTGCCAAAGATGCTCTCAATCGTATTCACCGTTTCCAGCGAGGTCGGGATATTGTCAGAGGCAATGAAACCGCTGTTCTCGACAGTACTATTATTCATCACCGTACCGATTACATTGTAACCCGCACTATATGCAGCAGTGCTGGCAGCCTGAATGAAAACCACTGCATCAGAAGAGGTAAAGTCATCATTTGCCGCATACTCCACCATGATATTACCGGCAAAGTAGTTTTTCGAATTTGTGCCTGCAGAAACGGCAGAACCGTTATTTGAGCCACGGCTGCTGCGCTGACGGCAAGGGTTATTGTAGAAGGTATTGTTGATAAAGTATGCAGATGCATTACTACCTACGCGGATACCTACGCCACGATACCAGCATTTACTATCGGCAACGAGGCAGTTTACGAGATACACGGAACCGCCATTATCCGAAACGGAGCAGTTGCCGCCATAGGTACCCCATTTCTCTGCCCCCGGAACACTTAGCACGGTACCATAAGCTATGTTATTGCGGAACTCGCAACGCTCGAAGTAAGCAATCGAAGCATCCAGCGGGTCAGTAGAAGAAGAGTTGGACTGACGCGGACGAACCTGGAAGGCAGCACCAGAGCCCTTGGCAGTAATATTATCGCGGAAGATACAATCGAAGCAGCGTACGGCACTACCCCAAATCTCTATAGCTCCATTCGAACCGTTGGCGTCATCGTCTGTCTGCGAGTCATTATTGAGGAAACGGCAGAAATGGAAGTCCACCTGCGCAGCCTGTACGAATACCATATTGCCCCAATACTTGCTATTCAAGCGCAGACCATCTCGGAAGGTAATACCCCAGATTTCTGTTTTCTGCCAGTCGGAATAATACGCTTCGCTTTTAACATCAGCGGTACCATCGCCGATGTAAACGAATGCATAGTCGGTATTATCTCCCTTGCCGTCTCCATCCAAGTCGGCAGAGAATACAGACTGTCCGCCCAGCAAGTAGTTGTAGGCGATTTTTGTACCGGTCATTGTAGCGGGATAACCGCCCTTAAGAACCACCCCTTGCGGGATGACCCACTTATTGGTGTTGATGTCCGGCGCATAGGAGCCTTCCATCAGATAGAACTCGGTACCCGGTTCAGCATCTGCCAAGGTAGAGCCGAGCAAGTCGGCACCGGCAGCGTTTTCCCATGATGTACCGTCTTCATCACCCAGACCTACCGGAGCGAAGAAATAACGTGTTACCTCTTCTTGAGCGAAAAGGCATGTGCTGAGCATTACACTTAACACAAGAAAGAAAGTTTTTTTCATAATAAATAATTTTAGGGGTTAATTATAATAATATTAGTATTGCAAACCATCTATCCATCCCGGGTTCTGGCTGAGCGCTCCGGATGTCATGGTGCGGTCGGTGATAGGGATAGGATACAGGTAGTCTTTATCTTCATTCCACTGCATAATCATGTCTTTATAGGCGACCATATTGCCGGAAGTGCCGTTGGAGAGGAAAACATCCTGGTCGAATACCAGACAGGTCACGCCGAGTCCTCCGCTTTTCTTGGTGGCAGAGAGCAGGATATTAGCTTTCCCGTCGCCGGTAAGGTCATATTTGCCTTCGCCCGGGAAATACAAACCGAGCCTCGGCAGAGTGAACAAGTGTCCCTCTCTCCATCGCATGATATCCCAATAGTGGAGTCCTTCCAGCGGTGTCTCTATGAGTCTTTCACGTCGAATCTCCAGCAGCACGCCTTTGTTGGGGTGTGCGAGGAGCACGGGCGAAGAGAACCCGTATCCGTTCTCCGAGATCATGCCGGCATCCGGATTGGCATTCGCATCGCTCATACTCAAATGCGCCACACCGGCTCTATCACGCAGCAGATTGACGGATTTGTCAAGATCAGACTGCGTAAGCGTTCCAAGTTCGGCTTTCGCCTCCGCATAATTGAGATATACCTCTGCTACCCGGAAAATCGGCATGGTGCATACGCTGCCACCCCAAGTATTATAGGTTGACTCCATGATGTACTTGATGTACTTGTAGCCGGTATAAGTCATCTGCATATTGACGGCGTACGATTTGTCAGCTCCCATTTGTATATATCCCGGTGCATGTATGGTCTGCGCCATACGCGCATCCCGGTTTTCAAACACATGGATGTATGTAATGGTGTCGAAGCCCTGTTGGGAGGTAAAGGGAGTGCCGTCGCTCATCAGGTACAGGTCGGCATACCGTTTGGTGAAGCCGGTGGCACGCGCCACGGACCATGCCTGTGCGTTATGCTTGATATCCAAATCCTTGCTATACGCCCGTGCCCAAATAATTTCCTCCGTTTGCGGAGTGAGCGTAGCAAACAGCATCCGATAGGGTTCCGCTCCGGTCGTATAGAGACTGTATCCTCCCTCTTGCATGAGTGTGAGCGAAGCATCGGCACATTGCTGTAGCAGGTCATCCCAAGGAAGCACTTCGCTATAAACCGAACTGCCACCGTTGAACGTAGTTCCGGCATGGTACTTGCGGAACGTACCCTCAAACAAGCACACACGGGACTTAAGCGCAAGGGCTGTCCACTTATTGACTTCATAGGCAGAACGCATGGCGGGCAGCTCATCAACAGCCATATCCAAATCGGCAATGATATTTCTTACTACCAAGTCTCTGGAGTCACGCGGACGATTCAGGGACTCTTTATCGTCCGCATTGATTACATGGTCGTACCATGGCACCGCGCCAAAACGCTGCAGCATATTGAAATAGAAGTACGCGCGGAAGAAATGCGCCACGCCTACGTAGTGCGTACGGGCATCTGCATCCGAACATTGGTCGGCGTTCGCCAGCAGATAATTAATCTTGCGAAGCGTTTTCCATACATCCTTACTCCAATAGGCTTCACCGCTATGGATATCGCGTATGCCGCGCATCACGTCATTGGGGACGGGTGCCACGAAATGCTCGCCTTCCTCTGCATACATTGTTTCCGGGTCAGGCATCATGCGATAGAAATAATTGCTATACTCTTTGAGTGCTGTTCCCGATGTAAAATAGGTAACGGTAGAGAGCTGGTCCTCCGGCGCAAGATCCATGTTGCAGGAGGTGAAGCAGAGCGTCATGACCGCTAAGGCTGTTATTTTTGAAATAGTCATATTCATAAGGCGTTAGAATGTTGCGGTTAAACCAAAGGTGAATGTGCGTGCGAAGCCATATGTAATCGCCTGCGAGCTGACCACTGCCTGCTCCGGGTCGATACTGCGGCAATACTTCTGCAAAGGACTCCAGCACCAGGGATTCTCCGCAGAGAAATAGATACGGAAATCAGAGAATACGTTTTTCCAGCACGGCAAGGTATAACCGACGGTGATATTTTTCATACGAAGATATCCCACATTGAGCATATACCGTGTGTTGGCAGGACCAAGGGAGTTCGCCGAGCCCAGCGCTTCGTACGCACGATAGCGCGGGAAATAGGCATCGGGATTATCCTCACTCCACACATTGGTCATAAAATCCTTTGCCATAAATCCCTGATAGGGTCGCGAATAGGGTCCCCAGAAGGTAGTAGCCTCCGTCATCGGATACCAGTCACGGCGTCCCACCCCTTGGAAATGGATACTCAGGTCCACTCCGTACCATTCAGCGCTGATATGGAAATTATAGTTATACTTAGGCAGCGTATTACCGATGATACGGCGGTCACCCGGGTTATCCACGGTATTGTTTCCTGATGTGATGACACCATCACCATTGAGGTCCACATAGCGCACATCGCCCGGATGAAGTCCCGGAGCCTTGGAATCAAGCACACCGACTATATCGGTATAGACCATTGAGTTGACGGGGTCCACTTTGGTCAGATAGTCATCAACCTCCTCTTGGGTCTGGAACAAGCCGTCAATCTCGTATCCCCACAGTTCGCCAAGTTCCTGTCCTTCATAATAGGTAGATAATAGCTTTTCAGGATTATTGTATTTGGTGATGAACGTGCGGTAGTTACCTACACCGCCGCCGATTTCGTACTTGAAATCCTTTCCGAGGACATTATGCTTGTCTCGCCATGTGACGGCAAGTTCCCATCCTTTGGTGGACATGTTAGCAGAGTTCTGCTTGGGGTCTGTTGCTCCATAGACAGAAGGCAGTGCGGAACCGGTGTTGAGCATTCCTTTGGTATTACGCATGTAGATGTCGCCCGTGAGAGAGAGGCGGTTATTGAAAAAGCCGAGATCCAAACCGAGGTCATAGGTGGTCATCTTCTCCCAGGTGAGCGTACCGACATTTGGATCCGCTTCGGTAGCATAGGAGAGGACGGTAGCACCGTCCAGCGTGATATCTTGGGTAAACATACCATCCGCATCGATAGACTGGATGTAGTCGTAATAACCAGTCATCTGGTTAGCGAGTTGTCCGGCAGAGAAACGTATCTTGGCATTATCCCACCAATCATGAATAGACTCCCAGAACGGTTCTTCCGACATACGCCATCCCAGACTTCCGCCCGGCGTAACTGCCCAACGATAACCCGGTGCAAAGCGCGAAGAGGCATCGGCACGCACGCTGACCTCGAAGAGATAACGTCCGTTCCAGTCATAGTTCACACGTCCGAAGAAACCGTTGGTAGCTACCGTCTTGATGCTCTCGCTCAATTCGGTTACTTCACCTTTGGCGAAATTAAACGATGAGAGATTTTCGGTCATGAGGTCCATCCGCTCTGCCTCGAGCGAATGATAGCGATACATCTCGCCGTTATATCCCGCCGTGAGGGTAAGGTGATGCTTATCCCATGTGGGTGTCCAACGCAGATAGACATTGTAGTTATGCGTCTGGTACCGCGCCAATTGCTGGTGGTACGAATCGACAGAGCGGAAGTTCTCAATCAAGTCCGTTGTCCCCTCTTTGGCTGAATAGGGCACTTTGACGGAGCGGTTGCTAATCTCCTTCATACGCCATGTGAACGAATAATCCGCATTGAGCGTAAGATTCTTGTAAAGGTCAAAGGTAAGCGAATTCTGAATGACCATCTCGCGGTTGAGATTGAGGTTCTTATGCTTGCCATTGAGCAGCAGCGCACTCATACCGTCACCTACCGTTCCCTGCCCGGAGTATATCCAGGGGTTGAGATACACAAACGAGCCGTCGGGATTGGTGGCGGGAATGTATGCCATCGCATGGAGTGAGCCTACACGGAAAATCTCACGAGACGATTCCGTACCCGGATAGGTGTATCTCGACGAGAAGAAGGAGAAGTTGACACCATAGTGCAGCCAGGGTTTGATATTGATATTCACCTTGGCGCGGGTTGAGAACTGATGCCACTTGTCGTTATCGATACGAATCATACCATCCTCGGTGTAATACCGTCCGCTGACGAAATAGTTGATGCGGTCATTACCGCCTTTGAGGCTGACGTTATAGTCCTGCATGGGGCGGATGGTTTTATAATAATGGTCGTACCAATTGAAGTTGGCATAATATTTATAGGTACCGTCATTCTGCGTAACCACCCATGGCCGTTCTGGGTTCTCGGTCTCATCATTGAGGCGCATCCATAACTCGGCATAATCCGCTTCGGTATAGGTAGTCATCGCGGTCTTGGTATGCTGGAGCATGAAGATATCGCTGATGTATGCGGACCAGAATCCCTGCGTAATAAAATCATGGTCAGTAGTCGGTGATTTCCATCCGGCTTTAGCATCAATAGTGACTTGCGGAGCGAGTCCTTCCTTACCGGATTTGGTAGTGACCAGAATAACACCGGCAGCGGCTTTGGAACCATAGATAGCGGAAGCGGAGGCATCCTTAAGGATGGACACGGACTCGATATCATTGGTATTGACACGGGAGAGTTCCATCTCTACACCATCCACCAGCACCAGCGGCTTGGTGGTAGAAGAGTTGTTGATAGAAGCCAGACCACGAATATTAAAGTTGTAGGAGGCACCCGGTCCGCCGGCGGACATGGTGATGTTGAGCGCAGGGTCGGCGCCCTGCAGGGCTGTGACCATATTCGGTGTCGGACGCCCGACGATGTCCTTTGACTCGACTACGCTGACGGCTCCGGTAAGGTTCACTTTCTTCTGCGCGCCATAGCCGACAACAACCACTTCATCGAGCTGAGCCGTAGACTCCGCCAGCATTACGCGATAGATATCGCTACCGGCAGCCACCCGCAACTCATAGGTCTCATAACCGAGATAGGATACTTGGAGGTACTGACCGGTAGATGCTTCGAGTGAAAAATTTCCGTCGAAGTCGGTGATAGTACCTTGGGTGGTACCTTTGATGACGACCGAGGCGCCAATGACGGGTTCATTGGATTTCTTGTCCAGCACGACACCGGTTATATGTCGGACCGCCGACTTTTTCTCTTCAACGGAGAGCACGATGACATTATTCTCCGCCATTTTGTATGAGATGCCGGTTCCTTTGAACAATTGCTTGAGCGCCTGCTCCAAGGGGGTCTGATTAAGCGTGAGGGTGATGAGGTTATCCAACCCTGTGAGATTATTGTTGTAGAAGAAATGGTAATCGCATTGCTGCTCAACCATCGGCAGCACCTCCCGTATAGGCTGGTTGGTTACTTTCAGCGTCACCACCTGCGCTTGGACGGTCAACAACGACAGGAGCATTAAGGATAATGCTAATACAAATTTGCATCTCATGGAATCAGGTGTTAATTATTGAACGTGTATTGTGACAGGAATCTGAACCGGTTGAAAATCCCAATTGGGATACTCCAGTCTTCCCCAGAAATAGATACGCACTTCGCCGGCTTTGGTAAGGGCAATCTTACTTGAGGTGAAAGAGACAATGCCATCCACCGTGTCGGGCGTACAGAAGTCCGCCGTCATATTCGGGTCGCTGCCCCACCAAGAGGTATAGAACCAATACTTGGCCTCCTTGAGCGAAGCATCACCCGGTGTGAGCATCGTGATAGAGCACTGCACAGAGTCACCGAGCGCATAGACCTCTTTGGCGGGCGTGACGGTGATGGTGCTGAATGTAGGTAGCTCGCGCGCCTTCTCCCCGGTGCACGCGACAAACGCGAGCACCAAGGAAAAGAGAGCGAAAATATATGTCCGTTTCATAAAGAAATGAGATTTTGACCAAAGATTCTAATTATAATTGCGAACCCAAGACATTGAATTCCTTGCCATCACGAAGGATGAGGAGTTGTCCGTTGCGGATAACCTTAACGGCCTTGACAGCAGTATTGGCATCGTCAATACCAGTAGGAGTCGACTGTACCGTAATGGTCAGGGTCATGTCAGTCAGCAGAGCCGGCAAGGTATAGATACCTGCCTCCGGTGTCAGAATAGCGTCACCGCAGGTTACGCTCGTGATGCTATAGTTTTCATCAGGCTCTATAGTAGCGGTAGTTGTATAGCCCTTTGGCAGCGAATAATCACCTGCTGTTTTCGTTTCTCCGCCGACGGTGAGCGTTGCATGGTCAAATGCAGCGATAGTCAAGGTATAGTACGGCAACTCATAGGCACCAAGATCTACACCTTCAATATTACGGTTATTGCCATCTAAATCCTTTGTAACAACAGCGATAGAAGAGTTCGCTCTACCCAACATTGGGGATTGCCAAGTCAGGCGGTAGTCACCATTGGCAGGGTCTGCAAAATGCGGAGCACGGCCCGTCTGCTCGTTCTGATCTCCATCCAGATAGGTATCATCCTCATCGTTACTCATGCTCAATTTGATACCGTTCGTGGTATTCTGATGGGCGATGGCGTTGTAAACACGGTTTGCTGCAACATAATGCGAAATATAATATATCTGCGCGGTCTGCACAACGCCGTTGTGCTTGTTGCCCCAAACGATATTATTCGCCAGTTTGGTGCCATTGTCCGAAGTAGCACCACAGGAGATACCACATCTGGTGTTATCGCCCGCATTGCTGCTCAATTGGTCGTTGTCCACAATGGTACAGCCGATGATGTCCGAGTTGGCGGACTCTACGCCCACACCACCTACCTTGCCGGTAGCCGTATTGCCGACCACCAGACAGTTGATGAGCTGGCACTTACCGAACAGACGCACACCACCCGTGTCGCCGCCGGAGTAGTTGCCCTTCACAATACAGCCCACCAAACGACCACTTTGCAAGTGTACGCCACCCGCAGGGCCTTTCTTGACAGAGTTATTGGTGTTGTTGTTCTCGATGATGCAGTTGAGCACCGTACCGCGTACACGCACGCCGCCGCCGTGTGTTCCGCTGTTATTGCGGATCCAGCAGTCCTCGGCGCATACGTCCGTGGCTGCGTCCACGGCATCGTTGCCGACACCGCCACCCATACAGTTACCGTTGTAGGCGAAGGTGTTATTCTGAATGAGGCAGTGCTTGACCTGACCTTTCTTGCCAAGCGCCACACCGGCACCGAGATTAGCAGCCGGCACACTGCTGGCTGCGGTCAGTTTGCCGTTCTGGATGGTAAAGTTGGACCAGACGGTGAGTGTGGTAAAGTTAGCTGGTTGCTCCAAAACACGTCCGTTCTCCTGGGCGTCGAGGATGGAAGCGTAGTCGGTCTGGGACTCAAAGTTCTCATCCCAACCACCGGAGACATTGACACCTTCCTTCATCTGGAAGTTACCATAATAGGTACCGGCTTGCACATAGACGGTTGTTCCTGCCTCTGCGGCATTGATAGCGTTCTGCAGTTGTGTACCGGTCATGTCCGCCGTCACTTGTGTCTGGGCAACAAGCACTACGCTTGTCGCCAGACTTAGTATCATCATAGAAATCTTTCTCATCGCATTATTCATTTAAGGGTTTGGTTTTCCGTTGTACTTCATCAATCACCACCATTCGGATAGGTAGGATCAGCGGAATCAATCGAGACACCGATATCGCTCGAAGGAGCACTGCCCGCCAAGAGATTCGAAACAAGGGACATGGTCTGCAGCTCCGTAGAAGGAGCATTGTAACTAAGTTTTTTCATAATTATACGTGTTATTTATTATAGTTTACCTGTCAATCAGTTTACTTAACCATTTGACCTTGTGCATTATAGGTCTTGCCGTCCCGAATGATGATGAGTTGGCCGTCCTTGATGAATTTACCGGTGATCAGTGATTGGTTATTGGTGATTGTTTCAATGGCGGTCGTGGTGTTCGTCGCGTTGTGGATACCGATCACTCTGCGGCGCGGCGAAGGAGCCTGCGGCGTGTATTCGGGAACATCCTCCAACTTGACGTACGCTCTGTTGGCAGCTAATGTAATCGCGCCACTGGTAGCAGGATGGAGTTCGTTGTTCTGGAGCACGTACAGTCCTTCTCCCTCAAGGTCGGTGCCTGCTATTGTTCCGTACAGTCCTCCTTCATGGCCAGCCGCAGCCGGTTGGCCCTGCACGGTATAGCCAAACGATACGTTATCAGCCGAAGCGAGGAAGAAATACGGTTTGCCGGCTTCCATGACGTCTGCCTCTTCCAAAATCAGTCCGGTCTGCATAGCGTCCGAGAAAGAGAGCACTTTGTAGGGTTGTGCACCGGTAATATTCGCCACTTCCACTGCGTAAGGCAGACAGATCGTACCATAACGTCCGGCAGTCGTAGCGCGGTTGTACACCACCTCTGCCGCTTCTGCATAGGTATACTCATAGCAACCGCGGTCAATCGTTCCCACTTTACGGGCATTGCCGGCGAGGTCGGTTGTTTCGTGGAAGTAGCCTCCGTGTCCTGAGTCAATCAGTTCAGACGGATAAGCGAGGGTATAGTCGCCATGAGCGGCATCCGTAAAGCCCGGGTCAGTATCTTTGTCCAGCAGAATGGTGTTGACACCTTCGAAGTCCTCTCCACCTGCCAGTTTTCCATTCCAAACAACGGCATTGTGGACGAAGTTATTCTTTTGGTTGCCATAAGAAGAAAGGAGCATAATCTGGCTTGCTTGTACTTCATTATTGGCTTTGTTGCCCCATACAATATTATTACAGAACTGCAACGGACCACCTACGTTAACACGTACGCCACACCAATCGGGGTTGGAGGATGAAGTCTGAGAGTTATTCACAATGGTATTGCCGAATACATAATGTACACCGCCCTCCAGAGCCATTCCTCCGACGCGCTGTGCCGCACTATTACCAACTATCAAACAGTTAGCAATCGTACATGATTTGTTATTATCATATGTTAAGCGTACTCCGCCTGTATTCTCGTTACTTGTATTATTACGAATAATACTATTGTACATAGCAGCGCCACTTTGTAACATAACGCCACCGGTATTACTTGTTGTCGTAGCATTGTTCTCTACTATACAATTCTGCACCGTACCACCATATGCACGGATACCCGCTCCTGCTTTCGCTTGATTGTTTCTCACCTCGCAATTCAATGCTATCGCAGCCTGCAAGTGGATACCACCACCGGCGTCTGTTACTGTATTATTTTCAATGACAGAGTTCTGAACCGTTCCTCTAATACGCATACCACCGCCTTGGTTTGCCGTGTTGCCAGAGATGATACAATCATCAATGATTACACCGGCATTAGTGTCATCACAATAAACACCACCACCTTGCGTAGTGCAGGCATTATTCATCACTTTACAATGGTTCAGTTGACCATTCTTACAAAGGCTTACACCACCGCCTGTGCCCGTCACATTTCCGTTCTGAATAGTAAGATTGCTCCAAATAGTAAGTGTGTTGAATGCTGCGGACTGCGTTAATACACGGCCGCTGTTCTGTGCATCCAGAATGGTTGCATAGTCGGTCTGAGCCGTAAATTCAGCATTCCAACCACCGCTGACGTTCACACCATTCTTCATAGTAAAGTTACCAGTATAAGTGCCGGCTTCCACATAGACGGTCTCACCTGCTGCGGTAGCATCAATAGCAGCCTGCAAATCTTCGTCTGAATGTACATAATTATCCACTATTATAGGATATTGATATTCATAGCATCCCAAGTCCACATTTGTACCGGAGATACGAGCATTTCCTGCAAGGTCCACAGAACCTTGTGCTTGTGCATTAGAGCCTTTATCTACAAGTGCAGATGTCTCCAACAATGAATAGTCGCCGTTGGCAGCATTCGTAAAGCCTGGATTTGTACTTTTATCTAAAAGAATTGTTCCTGTTCCATATGTATTCGGACGTACTATTGCATTATTAAGAAAATTAGCCGTAGCATACGGATTGTAATTTCCAGTAATTTGCAATTGGTCATCTTGTGCAGTCCCGTTGACAGTATTTCCCCATACTATGTTATTAATAAATTTGGTTGCCTGGCCTTCACTAGTATTCAAATGCACGCCGCAACGATTGGCATTGCCGGTTCCTTTTTGATTATTCCCTACAATGGTATTGTTGTAAACTATGTGAGCAGATTTACCTGCCATTTGAAGACCACCTACTGAACCCGTAGCTGTATTATTTATTATAAGACAATTTGCCATTGTACAAGCTTTATCACCTGTTATACGAACACCGCCAGTATCCTTACCGATATTGTTACGGATAATACAATTGTACATTGCTCCACCATAATGCAGTTGCACTCCTCCGCAAGCATTGATTGTTGTGGTATTATTCTCAATAATGGAATTTTGAATCACACCGCATATACGTACACCACCACCATGAGAAGCAGTATTGCCACGAATAATACAATCATCTACCAACACAGAAGTTGTGTATCCATTCTCATACACACCGCCTCCACTAGCTTCTCCTGAAGCTGCATCAAAAAGATTGTTCTGAATAAGACAATGCTTTACCTGACCCTTGTCGCAAAGGAACACGCCAGCACCAGCTTTATCCGTCTGCTGTGCCGTAAACCTACCATTCTGGATGGTCATATTGCTCCAAACGGTAAGCGTATTATAGTTTTCCGATTGGTTGAGGACACGGCCGTTGGACTGCGCATCCAGCACCGTTGCATAGTCGGTCTGGGCGGTGAAACCTTCGTTCCATCCACCGGACACATTGACGCCTTCTCGCATGGAGAAATTACCGATGTAGGTACCGGCTTGCACTTTGAGTTCATCACCTGCAGAAGCAGCATTGATTGCCGCTTGCAGCGCTGTTCCGTTTTGCGCAGCAGTTATGCCGCCATCATAGGAATACGTTAACGTTGCGGCTTGGGCGCTTGTCCAACAGAGCAACCCAACGAACAAAGGAATAAAAGTTTTTTTCATGATACTAAAAGTTTTTAGTTGCAATTAAACGTATGTTGTTATCTTTTTTTGCGCGGGTATATATAAACCATTGTGTCATTATCCACATGATAACTCATGTCCGACGCAAGGCAGAGCACATCGAGGATGTTCCGTAGGGATGAGCGGCCAAGGTAGCCGGTGAAGCGCTCCTGCTTGAGTTCATCCGAGGTAATGACGAGGTCAATGTTATAATTGCGGGACAGCTCAGCGGCTATCTCTTCAAGGGTCTGGTCGTTATACTTGATCTCTCCGTTAAGCCATGCGGTATAGTCGGAAGGCGTGACGGTATGCTTGGAGAGGGCGAAGGTCTGCCGATCCATGAGCACACGGCTGCCGGGTTCCATCGTAAGATCGGCATCGCGGGCGTTGACCCGCACCTTGCCGTCACGTAGCACCACAGATATATTTGACTCATCGCTATAGTTACGCACATCGAAAGAAGTTCCTAGACAAGTGACGGTCATGCCGTTGGCAGTAACCACAAACGGATGCTCGGGATCACGTGCCACTTCAAAGAAGGCTTCGCCGTCGATGGAGACCTGACGTTTGCCGTCAGCGAGGTTATAGCGCACAGTGGTCTGGGCATTGAGCGTGAGCAACGAACCATCAGGAAGGGAGACACGGCTGTGCTCGCCCATACCCGTCGTGACAATGATGTCACGAATTTGATTATTTGAGATTTGAGATTTGAGATTTTGATTTTGGATGCCAAAGAGGACCCAACCGAGGGCGCCGGAGATGATGAGGATGAGCATGACGGCAGCTATCGACCAGCAACGACGGCTGATTAAAGGACGCTGTGTACGAGCGTAAACATTATTTAGAATACGCGACGCTGTGTACGAGCGTAAACATTATTTAGAATACGCTCGCGTATGGGTTCGGGCATGCCGCCCTCGGCAAACTCGATGTCCGTCCGAAGCCAGCCACCGAGCTGTTCGTCCGCATGGAGCTGACGCAGCAGGCCCTCCCGCTCCTCAGCGGTAGCATTACCTGCCAGATATTTCTCGAATAATTGTTTCATTGAATTTTGCCTTTCTATCTATAGGACAGCCGAGTGCGTCGCATCCCCTAATCGGGAGGAGAATTTTTAATCATTTAATCTTGCTCGTAGTTCTTTGAGGGCGAGGGTGATGTGGATCTCGACCGTTTTCTCACTGATATGGAGGGCGGCTGCGATCTCTTTGTTGGTCTTGTGCTCGAAGCGGCTCATAGTAAAGACACGTTGCCGCATAGGAGGCATGCTCGAGACAACTTGCTTGAGGTAGTCTTCGAGGGAACGGGCGTTCTGCCTGCTCTCCGGTTCGGTAGTCGCCTCGGAGCCGTGCTGCATGACGTACTCCTCATAGACATACCTGACCATGTCGTGCTCGCAGTAGTTGAGGAAGGTATGCTTGGCAGTAGAGAAGAGATAGCCGAGAGCCGCCTGCTGATCACGGAGACTGTCCCAGTGCTCCCACAGACGAACGAAGGTCTCCTGCACGATCTCCTCGGCGAGGTACGAATCCCCGCCGGTCAGGCGCAGGGCAAAGCCATAGATATGGCGGCTATACGCGTCGTATAGTTGCTCAAACTCGCGCTTGCGGGCGGCTGTTCTATTATTGCCGAATATGCTCATTCTATGAATATGACAGTTGAGATGGACACATCCCCTAATCGGGGTGTGATTTTTTAGAAAAAAAGCGCAGGATCTGTATTTTATTACTTGTCCTGCGGTTCAGAGGCTCTGCTACAAGCTTTGTTATAACCGAACAAGCAACACAGAACCTACGCTAAAAAAGTACATCAATCTCCCTCTGCCGGGAGCATAATATACCCTACGCATATATCTATTGTTGCATTGCTTTGACTATAACAATTTGGAATGTAGCAGTTTTCCGAACCGTCAAAACACGCGCTAATAAACGCTTTTTATGTAATCGCTTATAACACCAACGATCAGAGCGGAAAGGATCTATATGCACCCTTTCGGGTGCAAAGATACTGATTTTTTCGCAAATAACCAAATTTTTCGTATAAAATCGTATAGAAAACTGTATTTTGAAGCGAAATCAAAGGGGAATAGCGGATACGTGTCGGCAACTAGCCGACGTAATACGAAGAAGAGGCGCAGAAAGGGAGATGCCGGCAACTAGCCGACGTAATACGAAGAAGAGCGCAGAGATGGAGAGGCGAGCGGGAATGTCGTCAGCTAGACGACGTAATACAAAGAAGAGAAATACAAAAAAGAGAGAGACGAAGAAGGGGAGATAAGATCAGCGGGCGGAGATTTCCTCTGCCATCTGATTAAGGGCGACACACTCGGCACGAGTGATCGTGCGTTTGTCGGGATCGTGCGTCCAAGGAGAGAGGATAAGCAGGCGGCCTGCGGCAACGGCATCGAAGAGAAGGTCGGATGGTTTGAAATAATTGCCGAAGCCGTTGTCGGAGAGGTAGATAATATAGCGATTGTCGTGGAGGAGGGCATGGAGCACTTCCTGTTCATCGCGAGAGATGAAAGGCGAGACCATGACCGTGCCTTTGGAGGCGGCATCGAGACAAGCAGCTTTGTAGTCTTTGAGGGGCTGATCGTAGCCATGTTCGACGGCATCCTTGACCCACATGCTGCGTACGTGGACGGGTTGGCGGAACTGCTCCATGAGGACGCCGATATTGCCGACGGCATCGTAGGTGCGACCGTTGATCTCGACGTTGTGCTGGACACAGAAGAAGCCGGGTTTGAGGCGCTTGGTTGCGAGGCGCGCAGGGTTCATGTCAAGATAGCGGATAGCGGTGGGTAATTGGCGGTACTGCGACATGGGGCGTAAGAAAGGTTGGCCTGTGAAGACAGGCGAGAGAGCATAGAAAGCGTCGTTGCCTATCTGCGTGCGGAGTAAGGCGGGGTCGGGGTAATAAGCTGAGCTATCTGCCAGAGAGGATACTGCAAACGAATAGGCGCGGCCAAGCGTGCGGGCTGCCCGCCAAAAGCCAGTAATGACAGAAGAGATACCTTTCTTCATCGTCCGACGGACGTACAAGATCGCGTGCAGGTGGTTTGGCATAAGGCAGAAATGGAGCACTTGTACCTCGGGATAGAACTTCGGTATACGGAGCAGACGATCAACGACCGCGTCACCAAGATCCGTGCGCTTCACGAAGGCCTGCATGGGGTCGTTATCGAGGATGACGAGTTCGCCGAAAAGCGGCTGACGAGAGGGGACGACCATGGTGACATGATACAAACCGGCGCCTTTCCACACCGTGTCGGGTTGTTGCCATTGCCATGTATCGTGATCCATACTACCGAATTTTCTCTGCCACAAAGGCGCGATTATTTTTCAAATTCTGGTGCAAAGGTACGAAAAAATCCGCACATACGCAAGAGAAAAATGCAAAATGGGCGAAAATGGCAGCGTAGAGAGGGGGAAATGTCGGCAGCTAGCCGACGTAATTCGAAGAAGAGAGGGATAACGAGGGCGGGGGAATGCCGGCAACTAGCCGACGTATGAAATGTAAACGAAACGCAATGTAAATCAACTGAAACGTCACCGCGATGCAATGTAAATGAAATGTTTTCAAATTAAATGATTCCAAATTAAATGATTCCAAATCGAATGTAAATGTAATGTAAACGAAAAAAGGAAGAGCGATAGTCTCTTCCCTTTTTCAAATGTTGATTTTTCAGAATGAATAAATCAATATTGGTCGTCGCCGTTGAGGGCGGCTTCGGCTGCTTCGCGGGCAGCTTGGATAGCGGCATACTCCTCTTGGTTGTGGACGGAGATACGGCTGAACTCACGCATACCGGTACCGGCAGGGATGAGGTTACCGCAGATCACGTTCTCCTTCATACCCTCGAGGTAGTCCACCTTACCGCGGATAGCGGCCTCGTTGAGCACTTTCGTCGTCTCCTGGAAGGATGCAGCGGACATAAAGGACTTCGTACCGAGGGCAGCACGGGTGATACCCTGCAGGATCTGCTTTGCGGTAGCGCACTCTGCGTCACGCGCCTTAACGAGTTTCTTATCGCGGCGGCGGAGCGAAGAGTTCTCATCGTGGAGGCGACGCGCGGTAACGATCTGTCCTTCGCGGAGGTTCTCGGAGTCACCGGCATCGGTAACAACCTTACGACCCCAGATACGATCGTTCTCCTCGAGGAAGTCGAGTTTATCCACAATGTCACCTTCCAGGTACCTTGTGTCACCCGGTTCGAGGATCTCGACCTTGCGCATCATCTGACGTACGATGATCTCGAAGTGCTTATCGTTGATCTCTACACCCTGCATACGATACACCTCCTGTGCCTCGTTGACGATATAGTTCTGTACCGCTGTCGGACCTTGGATCGCCAAGATATCGTCCGGCGTGATCGAACCGTCAGAGAGAGCCACACCGGCGCGTACATAGTCACCTTCCTGAACAAGAATCTGCTTGGTCAGCGGGATGAGGTATGCCTTTTGCTCGCCGAGCTTGGAGGTGATGAAGAGCTCACGGTTACCACGTTTGATCTTACCGAAGGAGATCTCACCGTCGATCTCGGCTACGACAGCCGGGTTGGACGGGTTACGAGCCTCGAAGAGCTCGGTGATACGCGGCAGACCGGAGGTGATATCACCACCGTTGTTGGTAGCACGTGCCATGGTGAAGAGGGACGAACCGATCTTGACAGCTGCGCCGTCGGGATAGGTGAGGTTCGCCTTCACCGGCAGGTTGTACGAACGGAGGACGTTACCATCCTTATCGACGATATGTGCCTGCGGCATCATGGTCTTATCCTTGGACTCGGTGATGAAGACTTCCTTCTTCTGGGTCTGCTCATCGGTCTCGGTCTTACAGGTGACGCCCTCGATGACATCCTCGTACTTGATGAAACCATCCTGCTCGATGATGAGCGGTGTCTGGTACGGATCCCACTCGCAGACGACGGTACCCTTCGGGTATTTCTCGCCCGGCGTGATGAAGAGTTTGGATGCATAGAGGATATCGAAGGTAGCCAAGATGACACCGGTCTTCTCATCCTTGAGGTTCATGGTGTTCTTACGGCTTACGATGATCGTATCGCCTGCCTCGGTGGTGATAGTACGGAGATCTTCGATCTCGACGATACCGTCACGTGTGAGGGTATATTTATCCTGTGCTGCAGCACCCGCCAGACCACCGGCGTGGAAGGTACGGAGGGTCAGCTGTGTACCCGGCTCACCGATCGCTTGTGCGGCGATGACACCGACTGCTTCACCCTTCTGAACCATCTTACGCGATGCGAGGTTACGTCCATAACATTTCGCACATACACCATGCTTGGATTCGCAGGTGAGCACGGAACGGATGACTACCTCTTCGATACCGGCTGCCTCGATGGCTTCGCATTGTGCCTCGCGGATCTCTTCGCCGGAAGCGACGATGAGGTTACCTTCGTTATCATGGATATCGTGTACGGATACACGACCGAGGATACGGGTGGTAAGAGAAGCCTTGACGTGACCGTTCTGATCTTTGATGGCGCGTGCAGCGATACCACGGAGGGTACCACAGTCTTCCTCATTGATGATGACATCGTGCGACACATCGACGAGACGACGAGTGAGGTAACCGGCATCGGCGGTCTTCAAAGCGGTATCAGCAAGACCCTTACGGGCACCGTGGGTAGAGATGAAGTACTCGAGCACGGACATACCCTCTTTGAAGTTCGCGATAACCGGGTTCTCGATGTCGGTACGTGTATCGGTAGAGCCGGCTTTCATCGGCTTAGCCATAATACCACGGATACCGGCGAGCTGTTTGATCTGACCGGCGTTACCACGGGCACCGGAGTCCATCATCATGTACACGGAGTTGAATCCCTCGTCCGCCTCAGCCATATGCTGCATAACGACCTTGGTCAGCTGCTCATCGATATCTTTCCAAGTATCAACGGTCTTACGATAACGCTCATCGTCACCGATGAAACCGTTGACGTAGTTGAAGTAGAGTTCATCGACGGTCGCGTTACCTTTGGCTACGAACTCCTCACGCTCCTCCGGAATGATGATATCATTGAGGTTGAAGGACAGACCGCCCTTGAAAGCGCGGTAGTAACCGAGGTCCTTGATGTCGTCGAGGAATTTCGCTGCACGAGCGACACCGCATGTCTTGATGACGTTGGTGATGATCGCCTTGACCGCACCTTTCTTCATGAGCACGTTCTGATAGCCGATCTCCTCGGGCATGTACTGGTTGACAATGACACGACCCGGGGTGGTCTCGATCAGTTCGCCGTTGATACGCACTTTCACTTTGGCGTGGATGTCCGCACGTCCTTCGTTGAGGGCGATGATGGCTTCCTCTTCGGAGTAGAAGGCGAGACCTTCACCTTTCGCGCCCGAGCGTTCCTTCGTGATATAATAGAGACCGAGGATCATATCCTGCGACGGTACGGTGATCGGGTTACCGTTCGCCGGGTCGAGGATGTTATGGGATCCGAGCATGAGCAGTTGCGCCTCGAGGATAGCCTCGTTGGACAGCGGCAAGTGCACAGCCATCTGGTCACCGTCGAAGTCGGCGTTGAAGCCGGCACAGGCCAGCGGGTGCAACTGGATAGCCTTACCCTCAATCATCTTCGGCTGGAAAGCCAAGATACCGTGACGGTGCAGTGTCGGAGCACGGTTGAGGAGAACAGGGTGTCCTTCCATTACGTGCTCGAGGATCTCGTAGATCTCCGGATCGCGGCGATCGATGATCTTCTTCGCGGACTTCACCGTCTTCACCTTACCGCGCTCGAGGAGCTTACGGATGATGAACGGTTTGTAGAGTTCGGCCGCCATCTCTTTCGGCAGACCGCACTCGTGCATCTTGAGTTCCGGACCTACGACGATAACGGAACGCGCGGAGTAGTCCACACGTTTACCGAGCAGGTTCTGACGGAAACGTCCTTGTTTACCCTTCAGCGAATCGGAGAGGGACTTCAACGGACGGTTAGCGTCGGACTTCATCGCCGTGGTCTTACGGCTGTTGTCGAAGAGGCTATCGACAGCCTCCTGAAGCATACGCTTCTCGTTACGCAGGATGACATCCGGCGCTTTGATCTCGACGAGCCGTTTGAGACGGTTATTACGGATGATGACACGACGATAGAGGTCGTTGAGGTCGGAGGTCGCGAAACGACCACCATCCAGCGGCACGAGCGGACGCAACTCCGGCGGAGTAACGGGCAGTGCCTGGAGGATCATCCATTCGGGACGGTTCTTACCGTTGGAAGCGCGGAAAGCCTCTACTACTTGCAGACGCTTGAGAGCCTCCTGACGGCGCTGCGCCGAAGTCGATTTGTCGGCAGTAGCGCGGAGCTCGTAGGACAAGCCATCAAGATCAAGGTTGCAGAGCAGGTCATAGACCGCCTCGGCACCCATCTTGATGATGACCTTGTTGGGGTCGTTATCCTCGAGCATTTCGTTGTCCTCCGGGATGATGTTGACTACCTGCTGGTATTGATCCTCATCGAGGAGCATCTGGTCCTCGATCGGCAGGCGGTTCTTATCCGTCTCGCTCTTCTCACCGATCTCCTGACCGGCGAGGATACCGGCACGAACGACGAGGTATTTCTCGTAATAGATGACGGACTCGAGTTTCTTGGTCGGGATACCAAGGAGCGCTGCCATCTTGGACGGCAGGGAGCGGAGGTACCAGATATGTGCTACGGGAACGACGAGTTTGATATGACCCATACGCTCACGACGCACTTTCTTCTCTGTTACTTCGACGCCGCAACGCTCGCAGACGATACCTTTGTAACGGATACGTTTGTATTTGCCGCAATGGCACTCGTAATCTTTGGTAGGACCGAAGATACGCTCACAGAACAAACCGTCACGTTCAGGTTTGTAGGTACGATAGTTAATCGTTTCCGGTTTGAGCACCTCACCCGAGGAGATCTGCATGATCTCATCCGGGGAAGCGAGACCGATCGTGATCTTAGTAAAACCGGTTTTCTTATTTTCTTGTTTAAAAGCCATATTAGTCCTCCAAAATTATTCCATATTGATACTAAGTGCAAGACCTTGCAACTCATGCAGGAGCACGTTGAGCGACTCCGGCAGACCCGGTGTCGGGAACGGTTCACCTTTGACGATGGCCTCGTAGGTACGAGCACGACCGGTGACATCATCGGACTTGATGGTGAGGATCTCCTGGAGCACGTGCGCAGCACCGTGTGCTTCGAGTGCCCAAACCTCCATCTCACCGAAACGCTGACCACCGAACTGTGCCTTACCGCCGAGCGGCTGCTGGGTGATGAGGCTGTACGGACCGATCGAACGTGCGTGCATCTTATCATCGACCATGTGACCGAGTTTCATGAAGTAGGTCACGCCGACGGTAGCCATCTGGTCGAACGGTTCGCCCGTCTCACCATCGTAGAGCTGTGTCTTACCACCACGCGGCAGACCGGCTTTGTCGGTCCACTCGTCGAGCTGCTCCATGGTACAACCGTCGAAGATCGGGGTCGAGAATTTGACACCCAGCTCCTGACCGGCCCAACCGAGGACAGCCTCGAAGATCTGACCGATGTTCATACGGGAAGGCACACCCATCGGGTTGAGGACGATATCCACCGGCGTACCATCTGCGAGGAACGGCATGTCCTCGACACGTACGATCTTGGATACGATACCCTTGTTACCGTGACGACCTGCCATCTTATCACCTACGCGGATCTTACGACGTTTCGCGACATAGACCTTCGCCATCTGGATGATGCCGTTGGGCAGTTCGTCGCCGATGGTGAGGTTGAATTTATCGCGCTTGAGTTGCGCGTCCATCTCCCTGTATTTGGCGATATAATTGAGGATACACTGCGAAACGAGTTCGTTCTTGTGCTCGTCAGCGGTCCACCCCTCGTGGAGGACAGAGAAGAAGTCGATCTCGTTGAGACGCTCCTTGCTGAAATGCTGTCCCTTGGCG
Organism: uncultured Bacteroidales bacterium; assembly: GCA_902780235.1. Lineage (GTDB taxonomy): Bacteria > Bacteroidota > Bacteroidia > Bacteroidales > Paludibacteraceae > Colicola. The sequence goes on from CACZEL010000022.1 coordinate 36,398, forward strand.
ATGAGTTCGGTACCGAGGATATCCTTGACGGAAAGGGCTTGACGGCCATTGAGGATGTGATAGAGTTTCTCGATGAGCAGGTCGCGAAGCGCCTCTGTCTTCTCGCGGAACTTCAGATCCATCTTCTGCATGGTCTCCTTATCGTCCATCTTCTGCTTGCGGTCTTTGTTCGCACGGCAGTAGAGTTTTCTATCGATGATGATACCGTCGAGCGACGGGCTGCACTTGAGGGAAGCGTCCTTGACGTCTCCGGCTTTGTCACCGAAGATAGCCTTGAGGAGTTTCTCCTCCGGACTCGGGTCGGTCTCGCCCTTCGGCGTGATCTTACCGATGAGGATATCACCCGGTTGTACGTATGCACCGATACGGATGAGACCGTTCTCGTCGAGGTCTTTGGTAGCGTCCTCGGAGATATTGGGGATATCAGAGGTGAATTCCTCCATGCCGCGCTTGGTGTCACGTACCTCGAGCAGCTGCTCTACGACGTGTACGGAGGTGTACATATCCTCGCGAACGATACGCTCGGAGAGGACGATGGCATCCTCGTAGTTGTAACCCTTCCAAGGGATATACGCTACCTTGAGGTTCTTACCGAGTGCCAACTCACCGCCTTGGGTGGCATAACCCTCGGTCAACATCTGACCCTTGGTCACCTTGTCGCCCTTGCGAACGAGCGGGTGGAGGTCGATGGTCGTGTTCTGGTTGGTCTTCTCAAACTTCGGCATCTTATACTCTTTCTCTGCGGGCTCGAAGGAGATGAACTCCTCTTCCTCAGAGCGGTCGTACTTGATACGAATGATGTCGGCATCGACATAGGTGACCGTACCGTCGCCTTCGGCGATGAACTGTGTACGGCTGTCGGTAACGAGTTGCTCCTCGATACCGGTACCTACGATCGGCGCCTCGGAGGTGATCAGAGGTACGGCCTGGCGCATCATGTTCGATCCCATGAGGGCACGGTGAGCATCATCGTGCTCGAGGAACGGGATGAGCGCAGCAGCGACCGAAGCGATCTGGCACGGAGCGACGTCCATGAGGTTAACCTCCGACGGTGCAACAACCGGGAAGTCGGCACCGAGACGGGTCTTGACCTTGGTACGGATAAAACTACCGTCCTCGCGGAGCGGCGCGTTACCCTGTGCTACCACCTGGTTCTCCTCATCTTCGGCGGTCAGGTAAACGACATGGTCGTTATCGAGGTCCACGATGCTGTTAGCTACCTTACGATACGGGGTCTCGATGAAACCGAGATCGTTGATCTTGGCGTAGATACACATGGAGGAGATAAGACCGATGTTCGGTCCTTCCGGCGTCTCGATAGGACAGAGACGGCCGTAGTGGGTATAGTGTACGTCTCGCACCTCGAATCCGGCACGGTCACGACTCAGACCACCGGGACCCAGAGCCGACATACGGCGCTTATGGGTGATCTCGGCGAGCGGGTTCTGCTGGTCCATGAACTGGCTCAGCGCGTTGGTACCGAAATAAGAGTTGATGATCGAGGAGATTGACTTGGCGTTGATCAGGTCGGTCGGCGCAAAGACCTCGTTGTCACGCACGTTCATTCGCTCACGAACGGTACGAGCCATACGAGCCAGACCGATACCGAACTGGTTGTAGAGCTGCTCACCGACGGTACGAACACGACGGTTGGACAAGTGGTCGATATCATCCACCTCGGCGTTAGAGTTGATGAGCATGACGAGGTACTTGATGATCTCGATCATGTCTTCTTTGGTCAGGACACGAGTGTCCTCCGGGATCGACATGTTCAGTTTGCGGTTGATACGGTAACGACCTACCTCACCCAGGTCATAACGCTTCTGGGAGAAGAAGAGGTTCTGGATCATCTCTCGTGCCGTTGCATCATCGGCCGGCTCGGCGTTACGCAGTTGGCGGTAGATATAGAGGACAGCCTCTTTCTCCGTCTTAGCCGGGTCTTTCTGCAGGGTGTTGAAGATGATGGAGAAGTCGTTCTCACGCTCCTGATCCTTGTGGAGCAGGACGGACTTGGATCCGGACTCAAGGATGATGTCGATGATCTCCGGGGTCAGTTCTTCCTCACGCTCAACGACGATCTGGTTACGCTCGATGGAGCTCACCTCACCGGTGTCCTCATCAACGAAGTCCTCGATGGTCGGTTTCATGACGTAACCGGCCAGTTTGCGACCCATGCAAGCCTCGAGTGCCTCACGATTGACCTTCACTTCCTCAGCGAGGTCGAAGCAGTTGAGGATGTCTTTGTCGGACTCAAAACCGATAGCACGCAGGAGGGTTGTCACCGGCAATTTCTTCTTACGGTCGATGTAAGCATACATGACCTTGTTGATGTCGGTAGCGAACTCGATCCATGAACCGCGGAACGGGATGATACGTGCCGAGTACAGTTTGGTACCATTCGAGTGGATAGACGTTCCGAAGAAGACACCCGGCGAACGGTGCAACTGCGAGACGATGACACGCTCAGCACCGTTGATGACGAACGTACCTTTCGGCGTCATGTAAGGGATGGTACCGAGATAGACATCGGAAACGACGGTATCGAAGTCCTCATGATCCGGATCGTCACAACTCAGACGCAATTTGGCTTTCAAAGGCACGGAATAGGTCAAGCCGCGCTTGATGCACTCCTCGATGGAGTAGCGGGGACGGTCGACGCTGTAGTCCAAGAAAGCGAGCGTGAAGCTGTTACGGGTATCCTGAATCGGAAAGTTCTCCGAGAATACCTTAAAGAGTCCCTCTTTACGACGCTGCTCAGGAGTCGAATCCATCTGCAGGAAGTCGGCGAAGGACTTCAGCTGAATGTCGAGAAAGTCAGGATACGGCATATGCTTTTGCATACGGCTGAAATTGACTCTCTGCTGTTTTTTACTTGTAGCCATTATTTTAGATGGTTAATAATTGTTTAACAGAATAAAACTGTTGGTAATGAATAATTTAAATCTAAATCGGCGGTGATTTCTTTTATAGTATTTTAACTTTCACCCTACAATAATTACCAAATTTTTCAGTTTTTTAATCATCCTGTCTTAATGAGCAGAAAAGGTTTAGACCCCCATTTGCATAGGGATCTAAACCTGATCCACTCGAATTAGAGTGGTTGGTTGGGGGAGGTATTACTTGAGTTCTACCTCAGCGCCTACCTCTTCGAGGGCTTTCTTCAGAGCCTCAGCGGTAGCTTTGTCAACGCCTTCCTTAACGTTAGCCGGAGCAGCGTCTACGATGTCCTTAGCCTCTTTCAGGCCAAGACCGGTTTGCTCCTTAACGGCCTTAACAACCTGGAGCTTGTTAGCGCCTGCGCTCTTGAGAACTACGTCGAACGAGGTCTTCTCCTCTGCTGCCTCAGCAGCTGCACCAGCAGCAGGAGCAGCAGCAACTGCTACAGCTGCAGCAGCCGGCTCGATTCCGTACTCCTCTTTGAGGATAGTAGCGAGTTCATTTACTTCCTTAACGGTAAGGTTAACTAATGTTTCAGCAATAACTTTAAGATCTGCCATGATCGTATAAATTTTAAATGTTTTTTAATTCAGTTTGTTTTGTTTCCTAGGATTCCTAGTTTTAGGCGCGCTCCTCCAAAGTTTTGAGCACTCCGTGAATTGTGTTCTTCCCGCTTTCGAGAGCCGAGATAACGTTCTTCGCAGGCGATTGCAGCAATGCAACGAGTTCTGCGATGAGTTCGTTCTTGGACTTGATCGTGCAGAGGAAGTCGAGGTTTTGCTTACCAACGTAGATAGTCTCTTCTACGTAAGCAGCTTTGAGTTGCGGCTTAGCCTCACCTGTCTTGTCGCCCTTGGTGAACTCTTTGATGAGTTTAGCAGGTGCGTTACCGGTGTTGCTCAGCATGAGTGCAGTGTTACCCTTGAGTGCTTCGAAGATCTCTGCATCGATGCCCTTTGCTTCGAGGGCCTTCTGGAGCAGTGTGTTCTTAGCTACCAAGAGTTTGATATCCTGCTTGAAGCATGCGCGACGCAGGTCACTGGTCTTCGCAGCATTCAGACCCTCGATGTTAACGAGGTAGAAATGTGCGTATTCAGCCAGTTGAGCGCCAAGAGCTTCAATGACGAGATTTTTATCTTCCTTTTTCATACTTGTCTGTAAATTTTAAGAGATTAAAGCGATTTGGTATCGATCTTAATACCCTGACTCATAGTGCTGGAAAGATAAACGCTCTTGATGTACTCACCTTTAGATACAGCCGGCTTGAGGTGCTTGATCGTGTCGATGAACGCGAGTGCGTTCTCCGCGATCTTGTCAGCGCTGAAGCTTACTTTACCGATGGAGGTATGTACAATACCGAACTTGTCAACCTTGAAGTCGATCTTACCGCCCTTAACCTCTTTAACAGCTTTCGCTACGTCCATGGTAACGGTACCGCTCTTGGGGTTCGGCATGAGTCCGCGAGGACCGAGCACGCGACCGAGAGCACCGATCTTACCCATGATCTGAGGTTGGGTGATGATGACGTCAATGTCCGTCCATCCACCTTTGATCTTTTCAATATATTCATCCAGACCAACGTAGTCAGCACCTGCCTCTTTAGCAGCTGCCTCCTGATCCGGAGTACACAATGCGAGAACGCGAACAACTTTACCCGTTCCGTTAGGGAGTGCAACGACGCCACGAACCATTTGGTTAGCCTTACGCGGGTCAACACCCAGACGTACGTCGATATCTACACTTGCATCGAACTTTGTGGTAGTGATCTCTTTTACGAGAGCAGCTGCCTCTTCGATGGTGTACAGCTTACCTGCTTCAATCTTCTCAGCAGCAAGCTTCTGTTTTTTTGTCAGTTTTGCCATAATTGTTGATTGATTGAAATAGGTTATTTAACTACGATACCCATACTGCGAGCAGTACCCTTGACCATCTTGAGCGCGGACTCTACGGTGAAGCAGTTGAGGTCCACCATCTTGTCCTGTGCGATCTGCGTTGCTTGTTCCTCCGTGATCGTTGCTACTTTGGTACGGTTCGGTTGATCCGATCCGCTCTTCACCTTAGCAGCCTCGAGGAGCTGGATAGCTACAGGAGGAGTCTTTACGATGAAGTCAAAAGACTTGTCGACATAAACGGTAATGATAACAGGCAGCACTTTACCTGCCTTGTCTTGCGTTCTGGCATTGAACTGTTTGCAGAACTCCATGATGTTCACACCCTTCGAACCCAGAGCCGGGCCTACCGGAGGTGCAGGGTTGGCTGCGCCACCCTTGATTTGGAGTTTGATAAAACCAGCAATTTCTTTAGCCATAGTTTTACGTTGTTAATAGTTTTTGGCCTGATAACGGGCTTTTGTCTTTTTTCTTTCGACTTTCGACTAATTCACCCTCGGCCGGTTAATAAATTTTGAAACTATCGAGTAGTAACTAACGACTTGTAACGGAGTCTCCTACTCTTTTTCTACCTGGTTGTAGCCCAACTCCAGCGGAGTCTGGCGATCAAAGATCGTTACAACTACTTTGAGTTTGTGCTTATCCGCTGCCACCTCTTGGATAGTACCCTTGAAGCCGTTGAACGGACCGTCGACCACCTTGACGCTCTCGCCGACAAGGAATTCGATTTCGCTTGCCGCGCGAACCTCGCTTTCGCTAGCCAGACCAACGAGTTTGTTGACCTCAGCCTGCGAAACCGGTCTCGGTTTGACGGTCGTCTTACCGCCGCTCAGGAAACCCAATACGTTCGGGATGTTACGCAAGAGCGGGAAGCTCTCGTCGCACAGGTAGCACTCTACGAGCAGATAACCCGGGAGGAGATTGCGCTCCTTCTCCGTACGTTTTCCATTCTTCAGGGTAACTACTTTCTCCCGCGGGATGAGCACTTGCGACACATACTCACGGAAAAGCGAACTCGATACCAGAGCATTATTGATATACTCCTCTACCTTGTTCTCCTTACCGCTGATAGCGCGCAACACGTACCATTGTTTTTTGTTCTCAGCCATACTTTAAAGTTGAATGTTTAAAGTTTAATGTTTAAAGAACTTAGAACAGACCATAAACGAAGGTCATGATACTCTCAAAGCACCAGTCCATAAGCCACACGATGAGCGCTAAGATGATGGAAGCAATCAATACGATCACCGCGCTTTGTGCCAACTCCTTACGGGTAGGCCAGCTTACTTTGTGAACCAGTTCGTTGTACGATTCTTTTACGTTTTCTACAAAAGCCATATTAGTAGATTTTTTATTATTCTTATTTGCGTAGCACAATTCGGCTACAGCATGGGCTGAAGTCGAATTGGAAGCTATGTCTGTAACATTGGTTATTGATGATTGGTTATTGATGATTGTTTCCTTTCACCTTTCACTTTTCACCTTTCACCTTTTAGCACGGAAGGCAGGAATCGAACCCACATTGACGGTTTTGGAGACCGCTTTCCTACCATTGGAAGACTTCCGTTCGTCGGAAGCGGCGATCAATGATTACGTTACTACGTAACTAATGTAATTGTCGCGCTTCCTCCTCTTCATTCAACGAGCAGTTGTGCTCGTTGAATGATTGAGGAATTCGATTGATTATTAGTCAATCAGTTTGGTGATCTGACCAGAACCTACGGTACGTCCACCCTCACGGATTGCGAAACGCAGACCCTCAGAGCAAGCTACCGGATAGATCAACTTAACAGTGATCTCGAGGTTATCGCCAGGCATTACCATCTCAGTTCCTTCCGGCAGAGTGATCTCACCGGTAACGTCCATTGTACGGATGTAGAACTGCGGACGATAGTGGTTGTGGAACGGAGTGTGACGGCCACCTTCCTCTTTCTTCAAGATATAAACGGAAGCCTTGAACTCACTGTACGGTTTAACGCAACCCGGGTGAGTCAATACCATACCACGCTTAACCTCATCTTTGTCGATACCGCGGAGCAGCAGACCTACGTTATCACCAGCCTCACCTTGATCCAGCAATTTGCGGAACATCTCAACGCCGGTTACAACGCTCTTCTTACCTTCGCTACCCAGACCGATCAACTGAACCTCATCACCAACTTTGATGACACCGGTCTCAATACGACCCGTTGCAACAGTACCACGACCGGTGATCGAGAATACGTCCTCTACCGGCATCAGGAACGGTTTATCAACGGCACGTACAGGCAGTTGGATCCAGTTGTCGCAAGCGTCCATCAGCTCGAGCACTTTCTCTTCCCACTCAGGAACACCGTTCAATGCACCAAGTGCAGAACCACGGATAACCGGAGTGTTGTCGCCGTCGAACTCATAGAAGCTGAGCAACTCACGCATTTCCATCTCAACGAGGTCAAGCATCTCAGGATCGTCAACCATATCGCACTTGTTCATGAATACAACCAGGCGCGGTACGTTTACTTGGCGAGCCAAAAGGATGTGCTCACGAGTCTGAGGCATCGGACCGTCAGTAGCAGCTACTACGATGATAGCACCGTCCATCTGAGCAGCACCGGTTACCATGTTCTTTACATAGTCGGCGTGACCCGGGCAATCCACGTGAGCGTAGTGACGGTTAGCCGTCTGATACTCAACGTGAGCGGTGTTAATGGTAATACCACGCTCTTTCTCTTCCGGAGCGTTGTCAATAGAGTCGAACGAACGGAGCTCAGACAGACCTTTCTTTGCCAATACGGTAGTAATAGCAGCGGTCAGAGTCGTTTTTCCGTGGTCAACGTGACCGATGGTACCGATGTTAACGTGCGGTTTCGAACGGTCAAATTTTTCTTTTGCCATAGTAATTCTTTAATTTTTATTAACGTTAATAAACAAACCCGCGACCCCCAGCTTGGAAGGCTAGTGCTCTATCGACTGAGCTACTTTCGCGTTAAACGAGAGATTAGCTCTCGATTGTGTGGGTGCGGATGGATTCGAACCACCGAAGTCGAAGACAGCAGATTTACAGTCTGCCCCATTTGGCCACTCTGGAACACACCCATTTTTTCAATGTACACTTTAGCTTTTGGCTATTGGCTTTTAGCTAAGAGCTAACGGCTAACGGCTAACAGCTATATTTTGGAGCCTCTAGTCGGACTCGAACCAACGACCGCTGGATTACAAATCTAGTGCTCTACCAACTGAGCTATAGAGGCGCACTACCAACCTTTTGGTCGAAAGCGGGTGCAAAGGTACTGCTTTTTTTTGATATGACAAAATATTTTTGAAAAAAAATGCAAAAAATCGTCATTTTCTTACTTTTTACCCTCATTATTACCCTTTGCACGGGGGTGAGTCGCATTATAAACGCGTTTTATCTGCTCAAAAGTGGTATGCGTGTAGATCGAGGTCGTACTGAGCGAAGCGTGACCTAAAAGTTCCTGAATCGTACGGATATCGGCGCCGTGATCCAACATGGTCGTCGCAAACGTATGGCGAAGCACGTGCGGAGAATGTTTCTTGAGCGTCGAGACCTCTCCCATGCGCGTGCGCACGATATTATATAAGGTGTATTTCGTCAAATTCGGGAAAAACCGGTCGTTTTCTCGAGATGTCGAGATCTCGAGGTCTCGAACCTCCATATACTTTTTGATCTGCTCGATGAGTTTGTCGCCGATAGGCACGATACGCTCCTTGCGGCGTTTACCGAAGATACGGATCTGACCTTGGTTGAGGTCGATATCGGCATCGGTAAGGTTCAACAGCTCTGCCTGACGCATTCCGGTTTGGTAGAGCAGCGAGATGATGAGATCATCTCTTAAGACCGTTTCACTGTTAGACCGCTTCGCTGTTGGATCGGCTTCGCCTGTTAGACCGTCCTGCGGACTGTTAGATAGCGCGCGTTGCATCTCCTCTTCGCGGAAGAAGACAGGAAGCGGTTTGTCGGCTTTGGGCGGGATGATACGGGCGGTGATATCCTTACTCACTTTGCCTTGCCGCAACAAGAACTTATAGAACGAGCGCAGGGCAGACAGACGACGCTTGACCGATCGCGGCGACAGATGTTGCTCCTCGATCATATCCAGCATCCAAGCCTTCACGTCGCTCTCGTCCAAGTCTTCCGGCTTGAACTCCTCGGGCTCCCAACCCAAAAAACGGCAGAAGTCACGCAAGTCATCGCGATAGGCTTCTACCGTTCGTTCGGAGTATTTCCGCTCAACAGATATATAGTTCAAAAAATGTTGAATCAAATCTCCTTACCTGTTTTTTCTTCGGACTCAAACGGGAAGAGACCGAACAGTTCGGCATCAATACGGTCGGTGATCCAGCGAAAGTCCTCCGGGTTATCGCCAAACTTGATCCGATCGCCCTCCACGATGAGCAGTTTGCCCTTGTAATCCTTGATCCAGTTCTCGTACTTATCATTCAGACCCTGCAGATAATCCAACTTAATTTGCTGCTCGTATCCGCGGGCACGTTTCTGGATCTGCGCTACCAACGTCGGTACGGACGCACGGACATAGATGAGCAGGTCCGGCATCTTGACAAGCGTCGTCATCAGTTCGAACAGATCCTGATAGTTGTCAAAATCGCGGTCAGACATAAACCCTTGGTCATGGAGGTTCGGCGCAAAGATACGGGCATCCTCGTAGATAGTACGGTCCTGAATGATATACTTGTCGGACTTACCGATCTCCACCACGTCTTTGAAACGTTTGTTGAGGAAATAGACCTGCAGGTTAAAAGACCAGCGAGCCATGTCGGCATAGAAATCCGAGAGATAAGGGTTATACTCCACGCTCTCAAAACGCGGTTCCCAGCCATAATGTTTGGCTAACATGTTGGTCAGCGTCGTCTTTCCGCAACCAATATTTCCGGCGATTGCTATATGCATCTTTATAATGTTTAATGTTTAATGTTTAAAGTTTAATGATTAGAGGACCAATTATTTTCAGAGAATAATCCGAATAGTTCGGCATCGACGCGATCGATGACCTTGCGGAAGTCGGCAGGGTTATTCTCGAAATCCATGTCGTCCGACTCGATGACGAGCACACGTCCGTCGTACTGATGGAAGATAAAATCTTCGTATTTCTCATTCAGTCCGGACAGATAATCGATCTGCATTGTCTGCTCGTAGTCCCGTCCGCGTTTTTGGATCTGCGCGATGAGCGCCGGAACGGACTTACGCAAGTAGATCATCAGGTCCGGGCGTTTCATCTGCGATTTCATGAGGTCGAACAGCTCCATGAAGGTCTCGAAATCACGCTGACTAAGGTCACCGCGTTCGTAGTTATTACGCACGAACACATACACGCCTTCAAAGATCGAACGGTCCTGGACGATGGTATGCGAAGCCTGCTGTACGACCATCATGTCCTTGAAGCGCTCCTTGAGGAAATAGGTCTCCAAGCAGAACGCCCAGCGCTGGATATCGCCGTAGTAATCCTCGAGGTACGGGTTGAAACTCACGCTCTCAAAGCGCGGTTCCCACCCATAGTACTTCGCCAACATCTTGGTCAGCGTCGTCTTACCTGCTCCGATATTTCCGGCGATCGCAATGTACACGATAGTTTTTCTTCGAAAAACGTTAAAGGGTTAAATAGTTAAAATGGTTTCTTTTTAAAAGAAACGTTAAACTGTTAACGGATCTCCATTCCTGTAATGGTATAGACCTTGTCTCCGCGGAGGATGAGCACTTGACCGTCACGCAGAATCTTACTTGCTTTCGCAGCCTCGTTAGTCTGCACGTTCTCGATCGGCAGCAAGCTCTCGAGGTCAAGGTTGATCTCCGGTGCTGCAATCTTCGAACCGGTGAAGATCTTCACTTCTCCTGCCGCCAGATTATACGAACTGCCGGCGAGGGCGCCACCTGCGTAGTAGTCATACCATGTGCCGGAAGGCAGGTTCACGGTCTGTGCACTCGCGGGATCGAAGTTAGCCGCCACGAACACATCGCTGCCCCATGTGACGGTACGTACCTTGAGACCTCCGCCAATGCTCTGAGCGGTCGGGTTGCCGGCGAACACGTTCGGTAAGATCTTCGTACGCAACTGAATCGCTTGCGCACATTTCTCATATGCCTTCACACGGTTCGGATCGCTGAAATAGCCATGCACTTCCGGACGCGGTTTTTTGTTACAACGATAGTCCTCCTTGTAGGTATCCGGATGTCTGTCTTCGCTGTTGATGGAGAAGTCATAACCGATCTCCTCGAACTGCCAGATCATATGCGGACCGTTGAGCAGCACGTTCATCACCACGTTCTCCGGTACGCGACCGATACGGGTAGCGAGGTCGGTCTTAATGGCTCCGTTACCGTATTGCTTGCACTTGTACTGCATTCGCTCCTCGTCGTGGCTCTCGCAATAGGATACGTATCCGTCGTTATTGGCGTTCGCAAAACTGTCGCCGTCCTTGAGCCAACCCATCGCTGTCTGGCAATACGCGTTGTTCGTATTCTCCCAGCAAAGCATACCTTCGTTGATCAACTGCGGACGATCCGTACCGGCACTGGAGCCCCAATGTTCGCAGATCATATAAGCGGTCGGCGAAACAGCCTTCACACCCTTGTTATAATAGTCCTTGAGGTTCGTAACGGCATTGTACTGCGGGCCGCAGAGACCGTGACTCAGGTCGAGACGGTAACCGTCCACCTTGTACTCGGTCAACCAATACTGTAGCGCGCGAATGAACATCGTGTGCGCCGGCTTAAAATCATGGTTCCAGTCCTCATAGACATTGTCTCCGTGAGGCGGGTTGGTATTGAACCACGGGTTGCTTGCCAAGTCCGTACCGTAGGGATAGAGTTTGTTCATCGGGTTGTTACCCGTCGCATGGTTAAACACCATATCGAGGATCACCGCGATGCCGCGACTATGGCAGTCATCGACGAACTCCTTGAACTGCTTCGGGGTAGCGTATGCCTTGTCCAACGCGAAATAGAGGGCAGGCGAATAGCCCCAGTTGTAGTTACCGTCGAACTCGCACACCGGCATCAGTTCGATCGCGTTCACACCCAGTTGCTGGATATAATCCAGACGCTCACGAACACCTTGGAGCGAACGTTTGGCGGTATAGTCATAGATCCACAACTCGTAGATAACGAGGTTGTTCTTGTCCGGACGCTGGAAATTGAGCGTTGCCTCCGACCACTCGTACGGATCCTTGTTGGTCTGCAGCACCGAGACGAAACCGTCTCCCTTGGACGGATAAGGTTTCAGAGTCGGATCTACTACTTTCGGTTCGTACGGATCATCGCCCGTCAGCACTTTCTCCGAATAGACATCGCAGATACGCTTGATCACACCGTCGGCACGTACCACTACATACTGGAACGCGTACTCTTTCTTCGGGGTCAGGTTATCCAACTCGATCCAGAAATAAGCGCTATCAGGAGCCTGCTTGAGTTGGTACTCATTGCTGATGGTCCAGTTGTTGAAATCACCCACGACGAACACATGTTTCGCAGCCTTGGTCTTACTGCCGGCGTAAGTACAAAGGGTCACCTTGGTCGGATCGGCGTTGTAGTAGATACCGTTGTTGATGCCCGCAGGACGTGTTCGGAGAGTCGGGGTAGAAGCGACACAGGTGAACACGGTCGCTTTCGCGGTCTTCGTGTCGTCTGTGGCTTCCAGCTCAAAGGTATAATCGCCGGTCGTATTGAAGGTCGCGTTATAGGTCATCTCCGTACCGGTAGCCGTCTTCACCACCTCGCCGTTCCGCTTGAGTGTCATGGTAGCTGTCTGGGTAGCATAGCACTTGAGTTCGGCCGCACTGCCTTGCGTCGTGATCTCGCCCAGCGTGGACACGATGCTGGCGCTCAGACCCTTGGACGCTAACTTGAGGATGATATCTGCGCCGCCGGCTCCACGACCGACCTTACCGTTATCTTTACCGTCGGTGAAGAGCATCAGGATACGCGTGATGGTCATGTTGGACGGTACGCCATAGAAAGTGTATAAGTTCGGGATGGTGATCTCCCAGTTCGATCCGTTCTTGGTCATCTTGGTCTTGTCCGATTTCGACGGCCAAGCAGCCAACTGGTATTCCCATTTGCCGCTGGCGTTCACCTCCACGCAGGAGTAGAGGTAGCACTCGGTAGCACCTACCATACCTTTGTCACCCTCGTTGGGGTTGAAAATAAACTTCACCTGTCCTGTGTAGCCCTGCTGTATGATAGCAGGTTCAGTAGTCACTTGGGCAAATGCACACATGGCTACCAAGAGCAGCAAACTGATAATGATCTTACGCATAATTGTGAGTATTTAATGATTATAATTGTCTTCCGGTTACGTCATACACTTTATCGCCATAGACGATACGCAGTTGACCGTTCTGCAGGTACTTCACGCCGCTTTTCTCGGCTGTCGGTACTTGCTCCACATCCTCTTTCGGGCTCCATTCGCCGGTATAGTACATCGCCACTTTGTTGGTCTTGAGAGCCGTCTTGTATCCCGACGGAGCAGCTTCGTTGGCGGCTGAACCGAGATAGAGGATCAAGGTACCTTTCTTACCCGTCACCGTCGCTTTGTACCATCCGCTACCGCTCTGCTCTTGTACCGCACTCTCCGAATGGATACCGGCGCTCTTACGCGCCATGATCATCTTCTGGATGTCGGCTTTGTAGGTGTACCAATGCGGCCAGAAGACGCACGGGATACCCGGCATGGACAGCATATACGCGTTGCATTGCAGGATCAGGTCTTGGTTCTGCAGGGACGAATGACCGTCCGTACTATTACCACAGTCGGTATTGCCGATATCGCTTCGGTTGAAAGTGTCGTGGTTATCCACGAACGAAACGGCATACTTCGCATAGCCTTTGCCACGCATACCCGGGTTCATCAACTTGTCGTACCTATTGGACGCGATACCCTGCTGGTAGCAGGTGTAGAAACTTGCAAAGTCAAAGGTCATCGTGTGCTGGTGAGCATTGTCAATACGCTGCTTGAGCACGTTCGGGTCACCGTTCCAGTATTCCATCACGGACAGATACGGTTTGGCTGCCGAGACATATGCGTCCACATGGCTCACATGGAATCCGCCGCAGTAGTCAAAACGGAAACCGTCGTATTTCATCTTACCCTTCAGATACTTCAGGTAAGCCTTGCACATGTTCTGCACATTCTCGTTCTGATGGTCCCAGTCGCGGGCAGAAGGATAGTTGGCATTCGACTCCTGACCGTCATCTGCATGCGTACCCAGGGTACCATGTCCCTGCGCTTCGTCGTTGCTGGTGATCCAAGTGCTGAGCGGACTGAACGAACCGCCGTACTCCGTTCCGAAATTCTGCGTCAGGAAATTGACCCAGTTCTGGTCTCCCATATGGTTGATCACGATATCGGCAATTACCTTTGTTCCGCCGCGGTGGAAAGAGGTGATCAGCGTAGTGAGTTCAGCCTCCGTTCCCATCGAGTTATTCTGGTTCGGGTACTGCATCGGCAGGTAACCCATCTTATCTTTCGATCGGCAAGAAGGAGCCAACCATACCAAGTCGAAATAGCCGTTGATGTCCGCCGCTTGGTTTTGCAAAGCCGACCATGTGCTGCTTCCATAAGTACGGTCCCCGTCGCTCTCGCCGTGACTGTTCCAATAGAAAGCCTGCAACATCACGTCTTCGCTCTGAGTCGGAACGGCTACGTCGTAGTCCGGCACTACATAACTGTCCTCTTCGCCAGAACCGCCGCCCATATCCAGATGATAGGCGTCATAGGTCGCCTTATCCACACGCTCCAACTTGATCTGTCCTTTGAAATTGACCTCGCGCATGATGATGTAGTTCACACCCTGCGGGATCGCCCATTTCTGACCTCCAGACCAACCGTTTGCCCAATCGAAAGTCACTGTCATGTCGTCTATCGTGGTCTGCGTCTTGGAGTAATAGAAGTTGCCGTCATCATCCTTCATGGCGATATAACTACCCATCTGACAATCGATGGTTAACTTACCGTCCACGAACTTGTAGTTATCGTCGAACAATGCATAAGCAGTCTCTCCGCAGTCGGCGCCGTTAATCCAGCCAATCGCATAGAAATTCTTTCCGGCCGTGTTACCGCTACCACCTTGACCGCCGCCTTGGCCGCCACCTTCACCTCCTTGGCCACCGCCTTCGCCGCCGTTACCGTACGTGCTCCACGAACCCGTACTTGTTTCGCCGCCCCAACCGGTGATGGTATATAAGTTCTGGTTGGCAGAAACAGACAGGTCGCTCGTCTTGTTCCATACCTTGCCGTCACCCCATTCGGGTGCGGTCATCGAACTGTTACAACGGCAGAAGATCACATGATCGCTGGCGTCGCTGATATCAGCCTTCCACACATTACCTTCCTCGCGGGTCATCCAACCGGACCATTGTCCTTGACCGGATCCCTGCCAGTGCCAAATCGCGAACTTATTCGCGTTATCCGTTTCCCAAAGGTTGCTTCCTCCTGTATTCAAATACAATGTCTTGGCGCAAGCATCAGAACTTACGACCAAGCACATCATACATAACACCGTCGCGTACAATGACGAGGCGATCGTTGATGATAAGTTTGTACGTCTCATTATTCTTCTCCTTTATTATGATTTCCTCAATTCCTTCTTCCCACGGGCTGTCGGGTTCACCGTCGCAGTTGGCATCCACTACTGCCTGACGGCAATTCGGATTCCACAGGTAGCAGGTATTCTCATCCACGTAGATATCCTGGGTCTGCGGTTTGTTATTGCCTTCCGTGAAGATGACATAGATCTCCTTCAGCTCATCCGGCATCGTATAGACATGCCATGCGCCTTCGGTCTGTGTCCACTTGATACCCGGCCATTTGGAGGTTCTGCCGTCCAAAGCGTACGGGGTATCGATATACTTACCGTTCACTTTCACGCGCGTGAACGCGTAAATATATAGGTCAGTCCACTCTTCGGGTTTGATGAACTTAACCGTCAACGGACCCGATTGCGGAGCCTTGTAGGCATAACGCTCGGCATATACTTTCGTGCTCTCGCGGCTGGTAGGATCGTACGCGAACGCTTTCACTACCGTCGTGGCATCCACTTTCAGATTGACCTCACCTACCTCCATCTTCGAATCCGTCGTCGGCTCTGAACCGTCAGTCGTGTAATAGATCATCGCGTTCGAAGCGCCTACCGTATAGATATGTACATCCACACCCTCTGCCGGGTCATGGAAATAACCTGTCTCCGGCGTGATCACCAGGTCGAATGCCGGATTCAACTCCATATCGCAATTCTCAATCTCTTCTTCTTCCTTGCTTACCTCAGCCTTACCTTCACGCCATCCGTAACATGCATCGTAGTTAGCATCCAAGTTGTTCGATTGTACATGGAGCGAACCGCAATCGGTACCCGAACTGAATTGGAACTTCACCTCCTTCAACTCCGGGTCGAACTCATAACTGTACCATCCTTCCGGATCCATGTACAGACGAGCACCCGGGTATGCACCCAACAAGAACTCCGAGGTCGTATCGGTCTCCGTGATGATCTCTTTCCATGCGTAGATATACGCTTTCTCCCACTCTTCCGGTTTGTTGAGACGAACGCGGATACCACGTTGCAGCGGTTCACGATAGGTGTAGGTATATTCCTGAATACGACTCATGGCGTCGCCGCACATAGCCATTACTTTCAAGGTAGTTGTCTTCGTAAAATTCAAGGCCTGGGTATATTGTGCACTCTCCGTCGTCGGATCCGTACCGTCGATGGTATAATAGATAGTAGCGGCGCCGCTTCCACCTACTGCCTGGATCGTCACGTTGATACCGCCAATGCTGTCTTCGAACGCCTGACTCGGGGTCACGATCAGACCCGGCGCTACATCGCCGTTCGCCTGAACCCACATCGCATAGCCGTTACCGTACGCTACGCGGGTGTAACCGTCAAACGTGTTACCGGCCTTGTTACCCAAGCACAGGATCAGATAACCGTTCTTACCCTGTACCGTACATTGATAACCGCCTTGCTCCGCCATCTCGTTGCTTACCGGACTCTCCGAGTGAACACCTGCGAGATGACGTGCGTTGATCATATCCTTGATGGCTGCTTTATGTGCTACCCAGTGCGGATAGAACACACACGGCACACCCGGCATACCCAACAAGAACGCGTTCGCTTGCAGCAGACGATCTTGCATCTCCGGCTTCATCGAATTACCGGGACCGCCGAACTCATTCTGATCACGCAGGAAGGTGTCGTGGTTATCAATGAAGGTCACGGCATGCTTCGCCATACCGGCGCCTAACATACCGCTGGCTTTACAGCCGTTATAATTGAAGGCAGCGATACCGTCATTGAACGCCATATACTTACCCGGGAAATCAAGCGACATCGTGTTTCCCTGCGCGTCGTTGATAGCCTGCTGGATAGCGCCCTGACTGGCCCACAACTCCATGAACGAGATATAAGCGCCTCCTGCACTGTTGTAATCGTTGATATGGCTGGCATGGAAACCCTTGCAGTAGTCATAACGGAAACCGTCATAGTGCATCACGTCGATCATCCATTTGGCGTACGCACGGTACATCTCACGTACGTTCTCCTGATCATGCGCCATATCGCGTGCCGCACCGTAGTTTGCCTCGTTCTGACCGTCATAACTCGGACCGTCATCCGGCGCGCCGGTAGCCATGCCGTAACACTCAGCGGCATCCTCTTTGCAAGCCGGGTTATTCATCTCATCCGTGCTGCAGACCCATGATCCGTCCGGCTGGAACACACCGTACTCACCGAAGTCCTGCACCGCGAAATCACACCAGCTGCTCATAGCCTCAAGGTGGTTGACCACCATGTCCGCTACCACTTTCGTACCGCTGTTATGGAAGGCTGCGATCAACTTCTCCAAGTCAGCACGCGTTCCCCAGTCGCTGTTCTGGTTCGAATATTGACGCGGGTGATAACCCGTTCCGCTGGCGAGTGCACTAGGCGGCAACCAGATCAGATCGAAATAAGCACCGATCTCACCCGATTGCTCCAACAGCGTTTTCCAACGCGTGTTGCCGTACAGATCCGTACCGCGCTCGGAGTCGTTATCCTTGTAGCTGTCATAATAGAAACCTTGCAACAGCACGTCCGGACATTGGCTTGGCACCGAACTGGCGGGCTTCTGACCTTTTTTCACATACACTTCGTCCGCACCCTGGATCAGCTTGATATAGAAATCATAATCATCCGTCTCCGTCACTTTCCATTTGCCATTCTCAACGGCAAACTGATAACCTGCCTGATCCAGGTTCACGATCCACGTAGCCTTCTGACAAGTGTCATACAACTGTACGTACTCGCCTGCCTCAAGGTGCAAACCGAGAATCATCCACTCGTTGTACTCTGTCTGACCGGTGTTCTTTCCGGCTGCTACATAACGCTCGCCAACCATCACACCGTACGCCTCCGCACACGAAGCCGCCGGATGATACGGTTCTCCTTCGCCGCAGTTAGCACCGCCACCGATATACAACTGGTCGTTACCGTACTTCAACTTGATGTAGAAATCGTAACAACCCGTGTTGGTCGTCGTGTAATAACCGGCTTGCTCATTGCGCGAGAAACCGGCTACCGTCCATTCATCCAAAGCAACCGTCCATGTGTCGCCGTTCGTCGCGTTACACAGTTTAAACTGGTCACCCGCTGCCAACTGGACATGCGCCAGATACTCGTCAAAAGTACCGGTAGCCTGATCCTTTCCCTGATACGATGCCGAAAACAGCACCGTGTCATTTACCAAAATTCCGTAACTCTGGGCCTGCATACACACTACACATACCAAGGCCGTCATCATCAAAAGAAATTTCTTCATTGTATTAGTTGTTTATTTATTATTAACCAGTTAAGTTTGCTCAGCTCGTTGTCCGCTCATTTTGCTCTGCAAAATTACAAAAAAAATCCGACATGCGCAAGTATTTCGGACAAAAAAATACATTTTTTAGTATATTTGTTTGTTTTAGACCGGATTGTTTGTTTTTTCCAGATCTTAATTTATGCCTTTCCAAGATCCTTGATTTTGCTTCTATTTGTTTTTGGTTATTGCTTATTGCAGTTTTTCAAGTTTGAGCACATATACCTTTTTCCCCTCTACCCTAAACGTCACATTCCATCCCGCATAGTCCAATTTGTACTCCCTTTGCGGATCATCCTGATACCCCGGACGCGGGTCTTGTGCTAATAAATACGTAAGCGCTTCCTTATCATCTCGTGGTAATCCTAGACTTTTCCCGTTCCATTCTATTTCTAATCGCGTATCCTTATGCTCCTCTGCAAAACCGTTCAGTGCCTCTTCATGGCTGTCCGAAAAACTCAAATACGGCTTGATATCGTATATCGGCGTGCCGTCCAGCACATCTGCACCGCTGACAATAAGTTCAAGAGAACCGCTTTCGACTTTTGACTTTTGACTTTTGACTACTTTTACCAATCGCACGCTGGACAGGCCAAGCGGATTCGGACGAAACGGACTCCGCGTCGCAAAAACACCCATCCGCTTATTCCCGCCCAACTTCGGCGGCCGTACCGTCGGCGACCAGTCTAACTTATCTCCCTCTCTTGTGGAGAGGGTTGGGGTGAGGTTTGCCCCCCATATCAACCACAAATGGCTATATCCCTCTATTCCTCGCAAAGCTTCTGCAACCCGATATTCGGGTTCAAAAACGATACGTGTCAAGATAGGACTTTCTTCCCTGCTCTGTCTCGGAATACCGAACTTATCCGTGTGCCCGTTTCTGGCATATGCAATCACTTTTAACTCCATTTTTACGCAAATTTGGCGCAAAATTACAAAAAAATGCGCATTTATGCAAAAAAAATGCAAAAAAATTTGGTCATGTCAAAAAAAAGCAGTACTTTTGCACCCGCTTTTGCAAAATGGTACATGGTAAATGACCAAATTGTAAATGGCTCGGTGCCATAGCTCAGTTGGTAGAGCAAAGGACTGAAAATCCTTGTGTCCCTAGTTCGATTCTCGGTGGCACCACAAAAAACGACCTCAACGGGTCGTTTTTTGCGTTATATAGTTCGCTGTTTAGAACGGATAACCTATACCGAAATTGAGTCGCAGGGCATCGAGCACCGAAGGCATGTTATAATAACTGTGAATCGGTTGGTTATAATCCACATTGTAGTTCTTGTCATAGCGGTACGTTTGATAGGGTGCGTGGATACCATAACCCAGATCGAGTCGGATAACCAGACCATCCAGATCGAGGCGCAGACCCAGCCCCGTGCCCAAGGCGATCTGTTTGGCGAACTCGGGATTATTGAATACGCCGTCATACAGGGTCTCGGGGATACCCAGACGCTCGATATAATCCGCATACCCTGCCGCTTTGAACATATCCGCCGTCGAGAGCCAGTTCCACACATTGCCCGCATCCACGAAAGCTGCGCCGAACAGTTTCCACACGATCGGGAAACGCAGTTCGAAATTGGCTTCCAGTTTCACATCGCCGGCATGGAAGAAACTCTGGTTGTATTTGGCCGAATAGAAATTACCCGGACCGTAGGCATAAGGCGACGAGGCACGCAGACTGTTCGGTCCGCCGCTATAGAACGCTTCCGACAGAGGGGTAAAGAGGGAGTTACCGACCGGTATGTTCGAGCCTGCATAGAGACGGGTGGCGATCGATACCTTGTCCGTCAGGTTGAACTTGTTTCTCAGTTCCGCCGATAACTTCACGAACTGATTGAACGTGATCTTACCTAAGGGTTTGTCTATATCGCCCCATTTATAGCCGAAGGCGCAATAGAGCGCATTGATGAGGTTACCCGCCTCTTTCACGCCGAGATTCAGGCATGTGTTCACCGCCCGTTTGGCACGGTAGTCATCGTAGATGAAGTTATACCCGATCGAGGGCACGAACTCATCGCTCGCCAGCACTTTCATCAGTTGCGGGTACTCCGCGGCTTTGCTATACAACTCCTCCGCCTCGGCTTTGACCGTCACTACCGAGAGCGAGAAAGGCGTGAAGGCGTGCGTGATATACGGATTAAACGGCGAGCGGATGAAATAGGTGAACGAACCGCTCAACTTATGCACGCCGTATCCGCCGGCGATGTTCTCGTACTGATAGCCGACCATATAGCGCGTGTCGCCTTCGGGGTTGTTGTCGCCTATCCAATGCAGGTAGGGGAAGATCAGGGACGCGTTCAGACCGAGTTTGTACGTATCCGTCTTCTTCGGATCACCCGGATGGCGGTCGCGCAAGGCCCAGTAATAGGCGCCGTTGCCCTTGATAGAGAAGGTCTCACCTTTGCCCAACAGGTTCTTCACGCTCGATTTGAGCGTCAGGTCGGGACCGATACTGTTGTTCGACCGATACGCCACACCGGCGTCTGCCGTCAGTCCGTAGGTACGCGTGATACTGTCACCTCGGAACAGTTCGCGACGACGCCAGTCTTTCTCGGCACGCACGCCCAGACCCGACTTGAACAGTTCGCCTTCGAGGATATTATTGTAGTCCCGCTGCGAGAAGAGCCTCAGCATAACAGTACCGTCCTTGGTCAGTTTATAGTCGGCGGAGAAACTGGACAGCAAACCGGAACTCGTATTGATCTCTGGGTTGTCGGTCAGCGTCGAACCGATAGTCAGACGCAGTTTGTCTTTGAAGAACGACTTACTGATCGATATATTCATATCATTGGTCTCACCGGCCGCATGTTTAGTCTTGGCGCTACTGATGTCGATATCCACCACCTTACCCATTTTCGAGTTGGCCATGGCGGCATTGATACGGCTGTTAATGATGGAGGACAAGGCATAGCCGCTTTGTTGTGCGGCATCGTTACTGGCTCCCATGTACATACCCGTTGCCAAGAGCGTGGCCGCCAATCCTTCGCGTGTATCTTCGTCCAACAGAGCCAACTCATGCGTGATCGCCTCGTCGTCTGGGGCCTCGAGGAAGAAACCGATACTGCCCAGACCGATCGAGTCCAGTGCGCCGGTAACCCGCACACCGGTGGTAAAATCGACCCGTCGCGTCTCTTCATCTTCGGCCTGCACGTCGGCTTTCACTTGCTGCGAAGCAGAGACATGCAGTTGGGTCTGTCCCAAGGGACCGTCAAAATCCACATGACTGCCCGAATCAATACGGAATGGCATGATCGGGTACGCTTTGGGTGAGTAACGGACCACGCCGTCATCCACATCCAACCGACCGCCTAAGTCCAACGCGCCGTCGGCCACGCCGTACCGGGCATGTACCGTACCGTGCGGTTTGACTTGCGCCAGGTTCTTCTTATCAATCGGATAGGTGATATCCGTTGTCGGCAGCACCGTCACATCCACATCGGCAATGATGCTGTCGAGCGAACCCGTCACCGTGCCTCGGATATCGGTTGCTAACTCGCCATATACGGGGAAAGGACCGCCTTGGGGCAACTTAGCCGGCGCAAAACTGTCCGCAGCAAGCGTGATATCGAGGCGCATTCTGTCCAGATCCAGACCGCCGGTCAAGGCTACAAACGTGCTGTCCGCCGCGTAGATCGGCAGACCGTTCAGGTCCACTTTGTTATGTTGCATCACGATCGGGGTCTCCCCCAGACCGATCTGCACCTCATAGGGTCTGTAGAGCGCTTTCACGCCCAAGGGGCGCACCTCCGCAGAGATATCTGTTTTAGATGGCAAACCGTCCACCGATGCCTGTGCCCTCATCGCGCCCTCGAGATCGATATCTTCGAGCGTTACGAAACTGTTCACCAGTTCGAGCGGGATATCATCCAACTGCACATCGGCGCGCAGGGCGTTGGGATAAAGGGTCGAGGGTGCTATCTGCAGGTCGATATCATGATTGCCCAAGTCCTTGTTTTCATAGACGATACTGTCCAGTTTCAGTTTTCCGTCGCCGTACAGGTCGCGTCCTTCCCGTCTCAGGTCCAACTGAGCTGAAGCGTTCGTGCAGAGGTCATAAAAACTCATCGCCCCGTCGGTCAGACGCGTGTCCGCTTGCAGCTTCGCCTGCGTCTCTCCTTCCGTCATGAGCAGCGACAAAGCCGTTTGGATCTGAGGCAGACGCATGTTGGTGAGTTGGAAGGTGAAAGGAGAAAGGTCAAAGGTCGTTTGATCGGAGTCCGAACGCAAGGCTACCGACAGTTCGTTGAAGTCCACGCCCGTGCTGTCGATGATGGCCTGTATCGGACTGCCTTTGCGCAAGGTAATGTCCGCACTCAGCGCCGGGATCTGCCGGCGGATCGTATCGAGCATCGTCAGGTCCTCCAGCGTCGTCAAACGGCTTATCACCGTCGAGTCCGTCACGGTCTGCACAAGCGGTAAGATCTGATCAATCAAGGTAAACAGCGGCATCGGCGACTCCACCGAAGCCTCCAGACCCGGCATCGTCAGATCGAGCGAGGTCTCGTCGTCTGTCGATCCTTCGAACGTGGTATGCGACAGGTTGAAATCATTGTACTGCGCTTCGTCTAAGTGCAGTTTAACATGCGAGCGTAGCGGCTTTTTCGGATCGATGCCCCTACCCTTGGCTTCGAGGTCACCCGCCAAGACCACACGGGTCGAGTCGCCTAAGAAAGGCGTCAGATTGACCCGCTCGATATGCACTTGTGCGTCATAGGCCTCGTGCTCGATATCGTAGGAAGCACGCAGACGTGCCTTGCTGCCTTGATAGGTTGCGTCGCCCTCCACATTCACGCAAAGGGTCTCGATATCCATATTGGTCGACCGAAGGTCGGCAGTCGCACCGATCTCGTCCGAACGGGCATGCAGCCCGTTGCTTGTGATGAGGTTCTTATTCAGATCGACGCAGGCATTGCCGTGGATCGTGTCGAAAGGCAGATGTAGAGAACCCAGATCAAAAGTAAAATCGCCCACCTCCAGTCGTTTGGCGTCGTACAGGTTTCCGCCTACATCCGCCAACACGTCCGTTGACAGATAGTTCGTACGGATATCCATGCCTAAGGGGGTCAGACGAAAATGCACATTCCGCATGATGCCGTCCGTCACGTCGTACGCCATCCGCAGAGGCGTCGTGTCTTGCGCCGTCATATCCGGAGTCGTCTCCCGCAGGTCGATGCCCACGAACGTGTCATCGAGGCGCAAGCCGTTGAGCGGGTACTTGCCTTCGGCAATCACCACCTCCGGACTCGTCAAGGCCAAGCGTTTGGTGACCACATCCACGCCCACCGCCTCGATCAGGCTGTCGGAGTGAAAGGTGGTCGTTTCCAATTGCATTTGGTCAATCACAATGGGCATATTTAAGATTTTCTGAATACTGAAAACCGAGTCCTGACCACTTGTTTTCGCTATCGCTTTCAGTCGCAGAGAGCGCGTATAGACCAGGGTGTCCTTTCCGCGATGACCGATAAAAAGGCTGTCGATCGCGATCTCTAAGGGCAGGTCCGCTTCACCTTTATAAGCGCTGTAGAGCACTTTGGGCGAATGATGGAAGGGGGACAGATAGAGCGAGTCGAGGTCTATATCATAGTCGGTTTTCTCATTGGCGATCGCGACCCCTTTGTCCAGCACCGCCTTACGGGCAGATGGCGTCACGACCACTACGGTTGCCGCTATCAACAGCAGCAACACCAGACCCGTCACCGTGCCTAATAAAGCAACCGGGATCTTCCACCAAAGGCCTCTCCTTTCAACTTTCACCTTTCAACTTTCAGAAGCTTCTCTGAACACCAAACTTCAATCCGTACAAACCGGGCGTGAAATGACTGGACAGGAGGTTCGACAATTTACCCGAGAAAACGATGATATCGTTCGAATATTCCTTGTGTCGCAATCCGGTCTCGGGGTCCTGATAGAAACGTGTCGAGCCGCTGTAACCGAAACTCATGATCGAGAAGAAAACCTGGAATGTTTTCTTTTTGCTGAACTGGTAGGTGATCACCGGCGACACCTGTGCGCCGTAGGTCACGTTATGCCGCAGTCCCTCGTAATCGGTACCGGTCACCTTACCGTCCATCACGCGCGGAAACTCCATGCCGGCGAACACACGTGCCTCCAACCATATCCCCACTTTGCCGTCAAAAAGGGTCTTCATCCGGTAGCGCATATACGGCGACACCTCCCATGATCCGTGCATCACACGCAGGTCCTCGGTGTATTTGGCCCCGTCCAGAGCGACATAGGAATAGGTCGTATAAGTGTCCTGATACGAACCGCCGAAACGCATACCCAGGTAATAGCGCTCTTTGAGACGCCAACCGATCTCAGGCGTTAGGGCAATCGACCAGCCGTTCTCTTTCTTGTCCGACCGAGAGTCGTGATGGAAATAGATATCGAAATTATACCCGTAGTACAGTTTCTGTTTCCACAAGGGTATCTCTTCCTCTTGAGTTGCCACACTGTCCTCCACCGTCTCTATTGTCCGTGTCTCACCTGCTACTTTCGCTACCGAAGCCAGACCGTCCACGATATGATCGTCCTCAGCCCGGCAAGTTGAAAATTGAAAATTGAAAATTGACAGGAAGAAAAGAACGAGAATCCCTTTCACCTTTAACCTTTCACCTTTCACTTTTCACCTCCCTCTTCGTGCTTATCATTCTCACTCATGTTCGTCAGGAACAGGTCCACCACGCGTTTGGTAACCACGGTCTTGCGAACGGCGTGACGTACCTTGTCGGAATGCGCCATGAACTTCTCTTCCGAACCCTCCGAAACGGCGTTCTCCGCTTGCTCCACCTCTTGCTCACGCGCATCGATCTTGGTCTTCAGACGCGAGGAAGCATGCTTGTAGAGGAAATTATAGCAGGGAACGGTCGTCTTCATGATATACGGAGTGAGGAAGGTTGTCAGCACAGAGGCTGCTACAATGATCGGATAGATAGCAGGATCGGTCACGCCGAGTTTGCTTCCGAGCGCGGCAATGATAAATGAGAACTCACCAATCTGCACGAACGAGAAACCCGTGCTCATCGCGTCTTTCATCGTCTCGCCGCCCCACCAGCAACCGAGCGTACCGAACACGATCATACCGACGATGATCACGATCGACACGAACAGGATCGACGGCCAATATTCGAGTAGAGATGTGGGGTTGATCATCATACCGACGGAGACGAAGAAGATCGCCGCGAACACATTCTTCAGCGGCGCCATCAGTTTCTCGATCCGGTGCGCCTCCAGGGTCTCGGCTAACACCATACCCATTACGAATGCACCGAGTGCGCTACTGAAACCGGCTTCCTCTGCTGTCAGGACCATCCCTAAGCACAGACCCAAGGAAAGAATGATCAGCGTCTCATCGTTCAGGTACGGACGAACCTTACGAATCAAGGTCGGTATCACCAATATACCTACCACGAACCAAACGACCAAAGTCACGGCCAATACGCCCACTTTCTTGAGCAGCTCCACGCCCTCGAAACTATTCTTCACCGCGATACTGGACAGCAATACCAACAGCACGACGGCGACGATATCCTCGAGAATCAGGATACTCGTTGCGCCCTTCACGAACCGAGCCTTACTCAGCCCCGCCTCATCGATCGCTTTCATCACGATTGTAGTACTGCTCATACAGAGCATCGCTGCGAGGAAGAGCGAGTTCATGTTGTCCAACTCGGCAAAAATACCGACGCCGTACCCCAACAGCAGCATACCGCCGATGATAGTGGCGGCACCGATAAGCGCCGTCTTGCCGCTCTCAAACAGGTTCTTCAAACGGAACTCCAGTCCGATACAGAACAGCACGAAAAGCACACCGATATTGCCCCACGCTTCCACGTTCTCGTGGTTAACGATGTTCTCGCCGAACAAGTTCGGGCCGACCAAGATACCGGCTACGATGTATCCCAATACAACCGGTTGCTTCAGCAACTTAAACAGCAGACTCACAATGCCTGCCGTGATCATCAAGATATATAAATCGTGTACCATAATTGCAATTCGGCGGGAAACCAATCCCGCCGAACTAAATAAAAAATTCTTTTAACGACTTACAACAAACTTGATCTCGTCGTTCTTGCCACGCTGCAACTCAATCACTTTCGATTTCCACTCGTACGTTCCGGCATCATACACCATGAACTCGTACTGCATCTTAGCTACAGAAAGATTGATGTTGATCTTTGCGATACCGCCGGTACCGGTCTTAACGTACTCCCAGCAGTCCTGGGTCTCAGTAACCAACTCCTCCGGAGACGGAAGGATGTCCGAGATAATGATCGATGCCAAGTCAGCATAGAATACCGGGCAACCCATAACCGGCTCGCCCTGTGCGTTCTCTACGTACACGTTTACTTCCGACGTCTTGGTCTTGCAACCCGTCAAAACGATTGCCATTACAGCAACCAATGCGATAAGAATTTTTTTCATAAGATTATAAAATTTTGTTTGTTATTACATAAAACGTCTGCAAAATTACACATTTTTTTTGATACTTGCAAATTTTGACGCATAAAATCTACAAAATAATCATTTTTTTACGCAGAGTACAGACCTAACTTGCGCATGTAAGAAAATATTTGTACCTTTGCAACCGTTTAGAACCATATGATCATGAAGAAAATCATCGCCCTCTGCGGCATTCTCATCGCCTTATGCGCGTGTTCCCGCAATGAGTACCTCCAACTGGCGCGTAACATCGCCGACAGCGAGATGCGTCACAACCCCGACTTATGGACCTGCGACGGTGCACCCAAACCCAAATGGGAGTACACCCCTACCCTCATGGCGCGGGCTTTCCTCGAACTCTATGCCGACACGAAGGACACCGTTTATCTCAATCATGTGCAGCGCTTTGCCGATCAGTTTATCGGCGAAGACGGGTCTATTCTGACCTACAAGCAGAGCCTCTATAACATGGATCGTATTCAGGGCGGTAATTTCCTGATCATGCTTCAGGCCATCCATCCCCAACCCCAATACGCCCTTGCCATTGAGACCCTGCGGGATCAGTTACGCGACCAACCCCGTACCTCCGAAGGCGGTTTCTGGCATAAGCAGGTCTATGAGCATCAGATGTGGCTTGACGGACTGTTTACCGGCACGACGTTCTATGCCCGCTATGCAGCGTACAAACCCGAACCCGAAGCATGGTCGGATGTTGCCAGGCAGTTCCTCATCGTCGATGCCCACACCCGCAAAGCCAACGGACTCAACCATCACGGTTGGGACGAGAGTCGTCAGATGGGTTGGGCGGATTCGATCACCGGCTGCAGTCCCGAGACATGGGGTCGCGCCGAAGGATGGTATGTCATGGCGCTATGCGACGTAATCGAACTGATGCCGGCAGACCAACCCAAACGACCGGAACTCATCGCCATCCTCAACCGCGTTATGGACGCCCTGCTCGCATTCCAAGATCCCGAGACACACCTCTGGTACCAAGTGCCCGACCGTCCCGCCGAGGAAGGTAACTACCTCGAGTCCACCTGCTCCGCGATGTACTGCTTCGCCATGGCGAAAGGCGCTCGGCTCGGAGTCCTTCCCGAGACCTACAAAGACCATGCGCGTCTCGTCATGGACGGACTTCGGAAACATAAGATCGTCGTCAACGAAGACGGCACCCTCTCGCTCATCGACTGCTGTGCAGTCGCCGGGCTGGGCGGTAACCCCTATCGCGACGGCACCTATTCCTATTATATCCACGAGCGAATACGCAAAGACGACCCCAAAGGAGTCGCCCCGCTCATTCTTGCCTGCCTCGAGTTAGCACGCTAACTGTGCCTTAAAAGCGCGGTAGTTGCTGTCGTCGTACGGAGGGCAATAGACCGCAAACTCGATCGTACGGAAATGGCGGCTGAACTCGGGCAGCACGTCGTGGTAGGCGCGTGCCACCACTTGCGGATCGTTCCGGAAAGCACCGCAACCGAAAGCCCCTAAAATCAGCACGTCCGCTTCGTGTTGCGCTGCAACCGTCAGGATCCGGCGGGCACGTTGCTTATGCAGGCGGTACAGCTCATCCTTGCTGATCCGGATCGCTTCGCCGTCCCCCGGGTTGAACCGGTTGACCGGTTGTTCGCGCAGGTTAGGCGCCGCACAGGTGATCACATCCGCTGCAAAAGGAGCTGCCAACAGCTCATAGTCGTCGTCCTTGAGCACGGTCACGTTCGGC
Source organism: uncultured Bacteroidales bacterium (assembly GCA_902780235.1). Taxonomy (GTDB): domain Bacteria; phylum Bacteroidota; class Bacteroidia; order Bacteroidales; family Paludibacteraceae; genus Colicola. The sequence continues at coordinate 65,241 of CACZEL010000022.1, forward strand.
GTGTAGATGATATCGTCGTTATGCAAGGAGTTGCCGGAACGGCGATGAGGGGTGTAGAACCCGTCCCACATCGCGCGGGTGTTGAGGCAGTTGTACAGGGTCGAGCAGCGACACAGGCACTCCTCTTGCGCCGAGGCACCGTGCGTCACGCCCCCACCCGGGTTGGTTGCAGAAGCGAAATTGAGCACCGCCGTGCGGAATCCGTGTTCCGCATAAAGACGTGCCGCCTCGAACGATCGGTTCTTCGTCACGATGACCTCTGCCTCCTCTTCGAACCGCGCCGCAGGAACGTCCAACGCCTCGTCTTCGAGAATCAACTGCTGCTCGGCGATCGATTGCTGTTGCATGATACGCAACTTCTCATTCTCCTTGATACGCGCCATCGTATCCTCAAAAACCCCTATCTGATATGTCCGATCCATAATGATTTGTTGTTTGTGTTATATTTCGTCTTCAGGCTGCGACTCGTTCTGATTCTTCTTTCCGGCTTCATCGAACTTGGCCTTCATGGTCGGGTTGCCATAAGTGAGACGCTTGATTGTCACCTCCTGCAGTTTCTTGTCTGCCATATTGAGGTTGTCGCCCGATTTCACGAGGTTCTCACGCACTTTGGTGAGGTGCGCAATCGTCTTATCGATCTCATCGATGGCATCGGAGAAGCGCTCATTGGCCAACCGCACATTGCGCGTGAAACCGTCCTTGAAGGTCATAAGTTTCTCTTCGAAATTCGTCACATCCACCTGCTGTGCCTTCACCAATGCCAACTCACGCTTGGCGTCCAGGCTCTTCTTACTCGTCTGGCAGAGCAGCGTGATAAGCGGAATGAAGAACTGCGGACGAATGACGTACATTTTCTCGAACCGATGACTCATATCCACAATACCGCCGTTGTACAGTTCGCTCTCCGGTTCCAACATCGACACCAATACGGCGTACTCGCAGCCTTTCTTGCGACGGTCGGCATCCAACTTGGCAAGGAAGTCCTCGTTCTTATGCTTCGTGGCGGTCTCGTCGTTCTCGTTCTTCATCTCGAACATGATCGATATGTACTCCACCCCGTCCTCGCTCTTGTCGCGAAAGACAAAATCGCCTTTCGTGCCTTCCACTACCTCGTTGTCTTTCTCGAAGTACGCATTCGGCATGAGCGGGCGTATCAACTGGTTAAAGAGCGTGGAGCAGTGAATCTCCAGCGTCTCGCCGATCATCTTGGTCGATTGGCGCAGTTTCAGATCTTTGTAATACGCCACCTGTTCCTGCGCCGCTTTCAACTGCGCATCCATCTGCGTCCGCATCTGCGCCAACTCCTGCTCTTTCTTCATGTAGGCCTCCGTGGCTTGCTGACGCACTTGGGCTACAGCTAACTGCTTTGCCTGCTCTGCCTGCTGCAACTGAGCCTGTAACTGCTGTAACTGAAGTTGCAGTTGGGTCTGCCTCGCTTGTTCTTCTGCTTTACGACGCGCCTCTTCCGCTTGCTCACGAGCCTTCTGCGTCTGCTCCAGTTCATGGATACGACGACTCAACTCGGTCTCAAACTCCGAATTTTTCACCTGATTAAGCAGCGCTGCATAATCGTTCTCGTCCACAGTAAACACATTCCCGCAATGCGGGCATTTCAGTTCTTTCATACTCGTATCAATTTTGTGAGTGCAAAGATACACATAAAATTTGAGATATACAAATAAAAATGAAAAAAAGAGAGCCTAAGCGAACTTAGACTCACTTCAATCGCAGGAAACCGAGGCCGAAACGTTCGACGGCGGCACGCTCGAGTTCTTCGCGGACGGAGGGGTCAGCGATGGAGATGAGCGCTTTGGCACGGTCGGCTAACGGCAGGTTACGCAGATAGACGATACCGTGTTCGGTAGCGATGTACTGCGCCTGGAAACGGGTCGTCACGACACCTGCTCCGGGAGCCAGGCGGGCGACGATCTTCGATTTGCCTTTATTGGTCATACTGGGCAGGGCGATGAAGCATTTGCCGCCTTCCGACAGGGCAGCGCCGTACATGAAGTCGTGCTGTCCACCGACGCCGGAGATGATCGTCTCACCGATGGAGTCGGCGCAGATCTGTCCGGTCAGATCGACCTCGACGGCAGAATTGATCGCCATCGCACGCGGGTTCTGGCGGATGATCTGCGGGTCATTGGTCCATGCCACGTCGCGAATGACGAAGTCCCGGTTGCCGTCCACATAATCGTACAAGTGCTTCGAGCCGAGGATGAGGCTGCCGACGGACTTGCCTGGCAGCACTTTCTTGAGGCTGTTATCAATGACGCCGCTCTCGATCAGAGGCAGCACGCCGTCGGTGATCGCCTCGGTATGAAGGCCGAGATGTTGGTGGTTGCGCAAGGCGTTGATGACCGCATTCGGAATGCCTCCCACGCCGATCTGCAGCGTGGCGCCGTCGGGGATCTGCGAGGCGACATAGTTGCCGATTCGCGTCTCTATCTCGCTCGGCACGGGCGTTGGCACTTCCACCAGCGGCACGTCACCACGGCACATGGCAGTGATCTTACTGATATGAATAACCGGGTCACCGAACGTACGGGGCATGTACTTGTTCACCTGCGCGATAACCGCCCGCGAGCACTCGGCGCCCGAGAAAGCGATGTCGGCGGAGATACCGAAGGAGCAATAGCCCTCTTCATCGGGTTCGCTCACGTTCAGAAAGGTCACATCGACGGGCACTTGTCCGCTACGGAAGAGGAAAGGCACTTCGCCGAGGAAAGCCGGGATCGTGTCCGCTACCCCTTCCCGCATGGCTTTTCTCAGGGTGTTGGGCACAAAGATCGACAACGCCCGGAACGAATCCATCAGCTCTTTTTTGGCGTACGGGGCATCGTCCGGATGAATGCCGAAACCGGAGATGAGTTTGACGTCACGCAGTTCGCTTGCCCGCTCGGTAAGCGCATTCAGCAGCACGGTCGGGATGCTGGTACTGCCTTGTATGACGATCGTGTCGCCGGAACGCACATGGCTCACTGCCTCGGCGGGACTAACGTATTTCGGGCAATTTTGTGGGGTCATAGGGGTCGTATTGGGAAAAATCTTCGTTAAACTTACGCAGGCGTTCGTCGAGCTGCTCGTACTGGTCTTCACGAATGGAGGATGCACAACCACGCATACCGTCCCTCTTGGCACCGGTACTCTCCAGCGAGATAGCGGAAACACCGTAGTAGATGAGTTTGTTCACCAGTTTCTCGCCGGTCCAGTCTTTGTAACCGAAGGTGAAGAAGAATCCGTCTCCGATCTCCTGTCCGTCGGCGTCTTTGTCATAGACGATATGGAAGCCGTTGCGCTTCATGATCTCCTTGATCTTATGCGCGCGTCTGGCGTACTCGCGGGTGTTATCGACATAGTTCAGTTTGCCTTCGCACGCCGCCTGGAGCATGGCCGCCATACCATGCTGCACGGAGTGGCACACGCCGCTGGAGAGGACGTAGAGGAAGGTGTAAGAGAAGCTCTGCAGCAACTCACCGTTGTTATGCAGCCGTTCGCCCAGCGCCGGATAGGTACGCTTGGCGAGCACCGGGTCGATCGCCACGAAAGCGGCACGCTGACCGGCGTAACTGAAGATCTTGGAGCACGAGACGAGTTGGACGCAGTTATGGGTGTAATGGCCCACAGAGGGCTGGTACGGCTCCGCATAGGGGTTGCCGCGTTCCGGGTCACGGAAGTCCATGTTCAGGTACGCCAGATCCTCCAGCACGATGGCGTCATACTGCGTCGCCAGTTCGCCGATGATCTGCAGTTCCTCATCCGTCAGGCATGCCCAAGTCGGGTTATTGGGGTTGCTGTACAGGATACCGGCGATCCGTCCGCTCTTCAGGTGACGCTCCAGTTCGTCCCGCAAACGGCTGCCACGGAAGTCGGCGATGTCGAAAGCCTCGATACGGCTGCCAATGACACGGCATTGCATCTTCTGCACGGGGAAACAGGGGTCGAGAAAGAGAATCGTGTCTTTCTTCGGGTCCAACTGGATGAGCATCATGTTGAGCGCAAAAGCCGCCTGCATCGAACCCACGGTCGGCAGGATGCACTCCGGCGGACGCTGCAGGTTGACGAAGGCACGGACGAACTCCGAACCCCATTTCTTCACCTCGGGAATACCGATGATATTCGGGTAATGGGCGGCACAACCGTTGAGCAGCGCCTGATGCTCGGCCTCGATACCGATCGCCGAGGCAGGCAGACCCGGTTCGCCCAGCGCCATGTTGACATACTCGACGCCCGTCGCCTGCTCAATACTGCGCACAACGCCCGCCAACTGACGGATACTGGCGTTGCCTAATTCGTGGAAATTGCGCAGACCGAACTGCCTGCATATCGAATCCACAATATGTTTATCTAACGGAAAATGCATATTTTTACACTTTACACCTTACACTTTACACTGCTGTTGAAACCTGCTTCAACAGCTTTGATATTGGTTTCAACAACCGCCTCTCCTTTGCGGGCGAAGACACGCGCCACACCGGCAATCATCTTGTCGTGCTCGATGCCCAGCATCGGAATAGCGGCTCCTAAAAGTACCATATTCGCAGCCTGCGTCGGTGCGCCGGCTCCTTTGGCGAGTGCCTCCACGTCCAGCAGCACATGATGTTCGTACGCCCGGACACGCGCCAGCACCTGTTCCAACTCCGGATAATTGGGGATGTTCAGGAACGGCACACAGGAGGTCACGATCCATCCGTCCGGCTTGAGGTACTCCACATACCGCAAGGCCTCCATCGGTTCAAGCGAGATGATCAGGTCGGCACCGCCTTTCGGGATGAGATCGCTCATAATCGGTTCCGATGACAGACGCAGGTTGGACTGCACGTCGCCGCCGCGCTGTGACATTCCGTGTACTTCGGCTTGTTTGAGATACAGACCCTCTTGCAGGGCTGCCTCACCGATAACGGTTGCGATAGAGAGGATCCCTTGTCCTCCCACTCCGGCTAAAATAATATCCTTTTTCATTGCTTTCTCCTTTCAACTTTCAACTTTCAACTACGCTTTGCGGCCTTCAAGTGCCGCTTAAGCGTCTGTATGCACTCTCTTCGTGCTATCACCACGGACGTGCCGTTGTAGTCGATCTCCTCGCGTAGCACTTGTTTGATCTCCTCCATGTTCTTAGGCAGCGGCACAACCACGCGCACATGCTCCGGTGCCACGCCTATGCCGCAGCAGATCTGCTCCAGCCTGCCCGTTCCCGCTGAGTCCTGACCGCCGGTCATACCAGTCGTGAGGTTATCGGAGATGAGAACCACTACATTCGCATTGGCGTTCACGCAATCCAGCAGTCCCGTCATGCCCGAGTGGGTGAACGTACTGTCGCCGATGACCGCTATCGCCGGATGTTGTCCTGCGTCTGCGGCTCCTTTCGCCATGGTCACGGACGCACCCATCTCCACGCACGCGTGAATGGCATGGAAGGGCGAGAGAGCACCTAAGGTATAGCATCCTATGTCGCCGAAGATACGCGGGTTCGGATACTCGCGCGCCACCTCGTTCAGCGCAGCGTACATGTCGCGGTGTCCGCATCCCTGGCACAAAGCAGGCGGACGCCCTACCACGATCGTCTCTTTCTCGTTCACCGGCAGGGCTTCCAGACCGATCGCCTTGCGCACCGAATCCGGCGTCAACTCGCCCATGCGCGGCAGATTGCCCGTCAGACGGCCTTTGACCGCCACAGACGACGGGACCATACCGCGTATCAGTTCTTCTACAACCGGCTGACCTTCTTCGATCACCAGCACCTCTTTTGCGCCGTCTTTGACCATCTGTGCGATCAGCGCCTCCGGCAGCGGGTACTGCGTCACGCGCAAGATCGAGCAACCCATGGACGGGTCGTAGTTCTCCATGAGGTAGTTGTAGGCGATACCGGTGGTCAGGATAGCTTTCTCCGGACGGGCACCGCGAGTATAGGCATTATGGCCGTCCTGCTCGCTGTGCGCCACAAAAAGCGGCTGTGCTGCCACCAGTTCGGCGTAGTTGCGTTTGGCAAAGGCTGGTAATAAGATAAAATGGTTCGCATCCTGCGGCATCGACATCTCGTTCTGCGCACGCGGCGTGTCGGTCGTGTTCACCACGGCTCGGCTATGCGCCATGCGGGTCGTCACGCGCATAAGAACCGGCGTCTTCAGTTGCTCACTCAGTTCGTACCCGTACGCCATCATGTCGTACGCCTCCTGCTGGTTGCTTGGCTCCAGACAAGGGATTATCGCGAACTTGGCATAGAAACGGCTGTCCTGCTCGTTCTGACTCGAGTGCATCGACGGGTCATCGGCTGCCAACACGATCAGTCCGCCATTGACACCCGTGATAGCGGCATTCATGAAAGCGTCCGCGCACACGTTCATGCCCACATGCTTCATGCACACCAATGCACGTTTGCCCATGTACGACATACCCAAGGCAGCCTCCATCGCTGTCTTCTCATTCGTCGCCCAGCGGCAGTGGATAGGCTTTGAGTCCGTAGGACGGTCTTTCGACTTTCTACTTTCGACTAATTGAATGTACTCTGTAATTTCGGTCGAAGGCGTACCCGGATAGGCATAGACGCCGCTTAATCCGGCATCAATAGCTCCTTGTGCGATCGCCTCGTCACCTAATAATAAATGTTTCATGGTATAGATGTTTATAGGTTTGACGTTAGGTCAATTCTCAATTCGGCTGCAAAGTTACAGAAAAATTTTGACATATGCAAGAAAATATGAAAAAAAAATCATGCTTTTAGTTAGGTAGACAGAGCATAGCGTGATGGACAAAATGGCAGAGGGTGGACAATTTGACACGAAAGATGGACATATTGGCAGGGATCTGAGGCATGGCACATAATTTGCCTTTGTTAGGGTGAAAACGCAATTACGCATACTACGCCAACAACGTAAACTACGCAAGCTACGTTAAACATTGTTTAACTAAATTTGGAGGACAAAATTATGAAACCTGCAATCTATCGTAGAAACAGTTGGCTGCCGACAAACGGATGGTTCCCCACCGTATTCGACGAGTTTTTGAACAATGACATGCTGAACACGGCCAGCAATGTGGCTCCTTCGGTCAACGTCAAAGAGACCGCTAACGGTTACACCGTTGAGTTAGCTGCTCCGGGTGTTAAGAAAGAGTTCTGCCGGGTACACGTCGATGAAGACCACAACCTGTGTGTTGCCATCGAGAACATGTTCGAGCACAAGGAAGAAGACAAACATGAGCACTATCTGAGACGCGAGTTTGCTTACACGAACTTCGAGCAGAAGTACACCTTGCCGGACAATGTGGACGAGGCAAAGATCGCCGCTAAGGTCGAAGATGGTATCTTGACGATTGAGTTGCCGAAGATCCAACGCGAAGAAGGCAAGACCGGTAGACAAATAGCCATCTCATAACAAGGCATGTATCCATGCAAGAGCACTCCTAAGCGAGTGCTTTTTTTATGCAAAAAAACCATCCCTCTTGCATATGTCAGAAAAAAGTTGTACCTTTGCACTTTGTTGTTGTAAAAAGTATAAATGATGAAGAAAATAGTTTGGATGATGGCACTGTGCCTGGCGGGCATGAGTGTCAAGGCACAGGCTCCGATGCCGCAGTGGACGATAGACTTGGTGAATATGAACCCCGATGTGATTGATTCCATCCATCGTGTAGCAATCGACTACGAGAAAGTGCAGGAAGCAGGGGTGAACCCTTCTAATATCGTCTCACGGACGTATGTCATCTACTACCACCAGCCGCGCAAACACAGCGAGCCGCAGGGGGAGCAGTTCCCACTTCGGGCGATGATGACCGTTTATGACGATGTGGACCCGACGACGGCGATGAACCAGCTCTATATCGGCGGTTACGCGCTGCCGCAGTGGTGGAGGGAAGATCCGGATCTGTATTTCTCGCTCAATGCCGCGGCGGGTGGCGAGATAGCGCGACGCTATCACGGCAATTATATCTGGCCTGAGTACCGCTATTTCCAGTTCTCCGCTCCGGTGCAGTGTTATGAGAAACTCGAGGACATGCGAAGCGAAGAGGCCGCAGAGGATTTTCATAATCTGTTGACGGCGATGAAGAAAGTGCTGCATGGCAAATGGGCTGTCTCCGGTGGCAGCAAAGGCGGTGAAGCGGCCTTGTTACAGCACGCTTTTCACCCGGAGGATGCCGATGCGTTTGTGCCGTACGTAGCACCGTTCTTTGACAATAACTGCGACACCGTCATGCAGCATTATTGGCTCAACAACGGATGGAACAAAGACTACCTCAAGACGTTCCGGGATATCCAACGGACGTTCATCAAGCGCAAGGAGCAGATCTACCCGCTTTTCCAAAAGATGTCCCGCTATTATGGCACTACTTCGGAGGAAAAGATCTATGGCAATTATCTGGCCAGAGTAGCGCATTTCGGCTTAGACGAACATGCATACTCGGACACCGCGGCGATAAACGATGCGATTCAGTATAACGGAAATATCATGTATCTGAACGACATCTACGGGTACAACGATTCGGTCTATGCGATCATGCTGCTGGATTGCTCGTTTAAGCTGAAGTATTTCGGTGAACGTATCAGTGTGTTGCGCGGCCAATACCAGGCTCCGGCACGTGGACCCCAACCGAAGAGAGTAGGTGCTATCCCGCGCGGCGTGACCGAAGCCGAGTGGTGGAACTATGGAGAAATAGGCAAAGACGAACAGGGGTATCAATATCAATCGAAGGTCGAATTGGGCTATTATGACCTGCGTTTTAATGACATCGTCGGTCCCGACACGGCAGCTACGTTGAATGCAGATTATAAACAGTACGTCGGCACGCTCAGGGATTTTGACAACCCCTATTACAAGGACTTCCCGTTCGATATCAGCCTTTATAACCGCGCTGTGACGACCACGCAGAATGCTACCAAACCGATCATTTTTATCTACGGCGAAGACGATCCCTGGACCGGTGCGGCGATGAAAGACGAGTATATCAACGGCACGAACGTACAGAAGTTCATCCTGCCGGGACAGAACCACGGCGCTTCGTTCTCATCCAATACCGACATCGCAAAATGCAACGCCATCCGTACGGCTTTAGACGCGGTCTTCGGTGCTCCGCAAAGCATCGAAAATACCCCCTTCCCTTCAGGGGAGGGCTGGGGAGAGGCTCATAAGCTCCTCCGCGACGGCCAGATTCTCATCCTCCGTGGCAACAAGACCTACACCATCACCGGCGCAGAAGTACTATAAACAATGAACAAACTATTCGCCAAATTAGAGCAACAATGATAACGATTCAACACCAAGAGACCGAGAAGAACGGCATTTTTGAGGCATGGATAAGAGCCACCGAAGAAGGTGCATGTACCGAACCGGTGCAAGTGGGTGAAATGACGTACCAACGCCCCACTCCACAACGGATGATCATTGACCATACCCGAGTCTTTGAGGGCTTCGAGGGACGAGGCATTGCGCGTCAGATGGTTCTTGCTGCCGTGGATTTTGCGCGTGCTGACAACCGCCACATCATCCCTGTCTGCTCCTACGCGCAAGCCTTCCTCACCCGCACAAACGAATACAAAGACATTTTAAGGTAAGGCAAAAAACGGGATTATGGAGAAAAAGTAACAATTGTGTAAGAACGCAAATAGCAACATATTCCCTATCAAAATCAAAATTTTATTAGCATATCTCGCAACAATCGTGCCCTCGTGGCTAAGACGAATTATTGTACCTTGTTATACGATAGCCGTTGTGATGTCTTCGGCTTCGGCAAGGGAAAGTTTCTGACGGACTTGGGTCTTGCGCTGATAGATGGTTTGGAAACTTTGACGAGTGAGCATGTTGATCTCCTTGGTGGAGAAATCTGCTTTGAGCAGACAGCACAGTTGCAGTTCCTTCTCGTTCAAGACCGGGTGCGCCGGATCGTTGGATTGGTCGGTGGTTCCATATTTCTGCACGAGTCGTGTATAGAATCCATCATAGACCAGATCGATGGTTTGGTAAATGCTTGGCCAATCGATGAGGGCATTGGCGGTTTCCTCGTTCAATGCCATGAGACGCGCAAGCAGTTGTTGGTTAGCTTCGGTGGGTGTTCCGGCAATCGTTTTGATGACACCTAATTGCTGCAACATCAGTTTGCGCACGTCCACATCCGCAGGTTGGCTTGCTCCGGTTCTAAACCGGTCGTCCGATTTATCCGCAGAAGCCAACATGTTTCGCAGGGTTTCAATTTCTTCCTCTTTCTCCAAAAGCAGCCGTTGACGACGGCGGTACAGATAGACCAACAACAGGCACAAGCCCAAGACCACGCACACAAGTCCAACGAGGAGTACCGTTTGCCGTTGCTTTGCCAACTTCTGCCGCAGTACTTGTTCGCGCAAGTCACTCATAGAACGCTCTTTGGCTTCTGCCACACGGTAACGGATATAATCTTTATCCTGCCATTGCGTGTTGTACGTGGCTAAGGGCATCATCTGATAGTTGCCGTGCAGCGCATAGTTCAGCACTTGCCGGTGCGCCAACAAACCAGCTTCGGCGGATGGCGAAGAGATTGTTTCCTTGTAGGTCTCAAATAGTTCTTCCGCCTCACGCATATATCTGTCTGCGCGCTGTTTATCGCCCTTATTGAGCCACAAACGCGACAAAGAATAAAGGCTTTCCACCAATAGCCAACTCTCCCCCTTCCGATAGATAGCAGCCAGTTCCTCGTGCATTCGGATAGCGCGGTCAGTCTGCCCGATTTCTCCTAACAAGTCGGCATAATTACGGCGAACCACATTGACCACAAACGCGGAATCCGAAGTATGTGCAATCGCTTTTTCAAAGCTCTCCTCCATTTTGTCGTATTCACCCAAATAGAAATACGTTATTGCCATGCCGTTATAGACACGCGCCACTTCGTCCAGATGGATTGCTTTCTCGTCACCAAGACGGACGAGTGCTTCCGTGTAGTCGCGCACGTGCTCATAA